>CAZCDO010000342.1:0-1528 GCA_964497135.1 uncultured Verrucomicrobiota bacterium | reverse complement strand
GGGAGGAACCCAAAGACACCGCCACGGAAAGCGCGACCAACGGGGGCGTTTTCATGGTCTTAGCTTAACACCTATGGGGGCACTCCGGATCCAACGGGAGAAGACGCTTCGTACTTTCCATTGATATCCTTACAATTTCAGCATTCTGGCGTTTTGCGTAACACGTTTCCGTTCACCCAGGGCCGAAGCCCCGGGCCATTTTTCGGACGAGGCCGACCATGGGCCCGGCGATGCGGAAATCCGGGTGTTCATCGGGCGAGACTTCGATGGGCTGATAATCGGGGTTGGCGGGTAGCAGGCGATAACCCTGGTGGGTTTTGAAGACATATTTGACCGTGGCGGCGCCATCGAGGATGGCCACGCCGATGGCGCCATCGTCGATGCGGGGCTGGAGCCGGACGATGGCGCAGTCGCCTTCGAGGATTCCGGCATCGCGCATGCTGTCACCCTGGACATGGACCGCGAACAGTTCGCCGGTGCCGAAGTGGTCGGGGAGATCGATATGCCCTTCCAGGTTTTCGATGGCTTCGAGGGGGGTTCCGGCGGCGACCCGGCCGACGAGGGGGATGCCGTTGGGGACACCCTGGGTCAGGCGGATTCCGCGGGAGGTCTGACGGCCTGCGCGGGTGATATATCCCTTACGGACGAGGGTATCGAGGTGCTCGGTGACGGCGTGAGGCGAGGCGAAACCAAAGCGGCGGGCGATTTCGCGCACCGTTGGGGGACAGCCCCGGGAATGGATTTCGTCCCGGATAAACCGGAGGATATCCGCCTGTCGTTCAGTCATAGGTTCCATAAAAAACTCCAAAAAATCGCTTGACCTGTACAGATGTATAGTCTATTCTGTGCGGCATGTAAACAAAAAAAGTGAAGGGGAAAGCGATGAAAAGAGTGAATCGCGAGCGCATCGAAGGACAACGGCGGGAGTTGGATCAGGAGTCGATTTTGGTCAGGAGCCGGATCCGGCGACTGGCCGTGAAGCGGTCGCTTCTGGTATTGAGCGGATGGGCGGTGGGCTTGGGTTTGATGGGCTTGCGCATGAAAGTGGCGTGGTCAAAACAAGACGTCCGTTGGTTGCCGGTAATGCGAATCAGCCGGTCGGAGAGTCGGTCATTCCACGGCACCTCTGAATTTCAGGGATTCGGCTGGCAGACCGCGAGCTGAGAGAAGAGGGGAATTGTTCATTGTTGAATGGAGCGGCCGTCCACGGCCGTTGAGACGGGAAGGGCAGAACGGCGAGGACCGCCTAATATGGAGCCGGCCGTCCACGGCCGTTAATTCGGTGGAGACCAAACAACGGCGGGGACCGCCGTGTCCAGGGCGGGCTGTTGATCTCGGCACGCGACGAGATAACGGGTGGGGCAGGGCAGATGGAGACGGCCGTCCACGGCCGTTAAGATGGAGAGGGTAAACATGGGGGATTCTTTTCGTCGCCATCCGGCGCATCCGCCTCCAATGCGGAGGCATAATTTCCCCATTATTTTACATGTGACCGTTTCAACGGTCACTAAGACGGTTCGCTTGGATG
>CAZCDO010000341.1:0-1613 GCA_964497135.1 uncultured Verrucomicrobiota bacterium | reverse complement strand
CCTCATCGATTCTCTTATCGCACCAGCGACCGCCGTTGATGGCGTGACCGGCGAAAAAGGACTGGCCAACTATTCCGCGTTTGTCATTCAGGCGCTGGCTGTTTTCCTTGCCCAACTGGATCAGGCAAATCCCGATTTCCTGCCGGCATTATTCCGGCGACATCCCGCCCTCCAACAAACGTATCGGTTCTTTATCGACACGTGGTGCATGGAGCAATATTACCCGCTCGTCGGAGATAGCGGCTGGTTTGCTGCTCGGAACGATCGTTTCGTCGGCGTCAACTTCAACCCATCCGAAGGCATCCACCCCTCCATGTTCACCTTTCTCTGGCGTCTCTTCGAGATCACCGGCGACGAAGCCTACGTTCAAGTGCTCTACCTGGCCAATGCGCAACGCATGGCCGGTCTCCCCTATGACCTGTTTTGCAAGGATCCCGGGGTCTTTCAAAAACAGGTTGCGGACGTGATTTCCCGCCATGGCCCGACTCTCAAGCAGGGGAGCATCAATAAGTCCAATTGGCATCTGGCCATCCTGCGGAGTGGAGAGGGACTTCACCGCCGCGCCGCCTGGATGACCTATGATAGCGGAGGGGGCCACGGCCATGCCAATGGAATGAACCTGGGGCTTTTCGCATATGGCGTGGATTTAATGCCGGATTTCGGCTATCCCCCGGTCCAATTCGGCGGATGGAGTTCACCACGGGCCACCTGGTATGCGATGTCCGCCGCCCACAATACGGTGGTTGTCGACGGCAAGAGCCACAACCGGGACTGGAAAACCCCCACGGCGGGAGAGACCACACTCTGGGCGGAAGGCAAGGAGTTTCGAGCGATTCGGAGTTCCGGTACCCCCATTGCCTTCGCCCCGGTTCAATTTGAGTATTTCAATCTGTCTGGTCCTGATCATGATCGCATCGGCTTTTACATCTTCCGCGAAGGTCGCATCGGGAAAGTAAGAGTCTATACCCGACCCGAAACCGAATCCGGAACAAATTCCGCAGTGTGGACTTTGCAATTTGAAGACACCTTCAATCGCTCTGAATTAGGCCCGGACTGGAAAGTGCTGGAAGGTCAGTGGCGAGTTGATAACGGTCAATTAATCGGGGAGGGTTTGCTGATTTGCACCCGGAAATTCTCGGGGCCGCAACGACTTGAATATGAAACATCCACGCTTGAAAATGAACCCTGTGATTTAAGCGCCTTCATCGCCGGGAATGAAAAAGGTTTTCTCTCCGGTGCCTTTTTTGGATTCGGCTCCGATGACAACCGGATCAGCAAGCTCATCCTCTGCCGCAAGGAAGTCGTCCGGAAACCGATGTCCATCACTCCCGGCAAGGTCTATTCAGTTACCTGCCGGCTCGACGATCACCGGCTCATCCAAACCATCGATGGTCAAATCGCCTTCGACTATCTCAACTCGCAGGAAGAAGCCCGGCGGAAAACCGAGACCTCCCTGCACGACAAGCAGTTCGAAAGAACCGTGGTCTTGATCGACACCGATTCAAGCCAGGCTCTGGCTGGCAGCGATTTCTACCTGGTCGATATCTTCCGAGTCGCCGGCGGAACCGACCATGCCAAGTTCATGCACAGTCATTTCGGAACCCTCCGAACCG
>CAZCDO010000340.1:0-1656 GCA_964497135.1 uncultured Verrucomicrobiota bacterium | reverse complement strand
AATCCTCGCGTCGTGGCCAAACCGCCGACCGGGATGCGCCCGGTCGCTTCGGCGGACGACGGACGTCGGATTTTCTATGCGTGCAGTCATCATTACGGACATCTCGGATCGACCTTGACCCGGTATGACACCCGGACCGGGATGGTGTTCAACCGGGAAAACCCGCTACCCGATCAACAGATCGTCAGTCTCTGCTACGAGAAAGCATCGAACAGCCTGTTGTGCGGCACGACCTACGAGGCCGATGGCGCGAGCGTGCCACCGGCAACCCGCGACACGGTTTTGGCCCGGCTTGACGCGGAGACTTTCAATTCGGTGAAAACCTGCAAGGGGCCGACGGGTTCGACCGGCATCCGATTGATCGGTCCGTTGGGCCGGAATCGGTGGCTGGGGACCTGTTGGGGCCAATTCCCGGACGGATCGGGTGCGCGCTGGTTCGAGTTTGACGCCGCGACCTTCCATACGCCAAAATCCGATGCGCTTCGCAAACTGGAGGGGTGGGGGACCAGTACCTGGGACTGGAGTACCATCCAGTATGCCGGGAAACCGGGTTATTTCGTATGCAGGGTGGGGCCGCGCGTCGAACTCTGGGATATGCGTAAGTTTCGCCGGGTCAAAGTCTTGGGCGATACCATCGAGATCTGCGGGTTCTTCGTTCAGGAACAGGATGTCCTGATATGGACCGCCTGGGATGTTTTCGTGCTCGAAAATGTATTGCCATAGGGAGATCGAAGATGAACAAGCTCAAAGGTAAGACGGCCATTATCACGGGCGGCACCAGCGGGATGGGGCGCGGGATTGCGGAACTCTTTGCCGCGGAAGGCGCGTGCGTGGTCATCAGCGGGCGGGACCGAGATCGGGGCGATGAGGTGGTGAACGGTATCGTCGCCAAAGGCGGAAAGGCTGTTTTTGTGGCCGGCGATATTGCGCAAGTCGAAACCAATCAGCGGTTGGTGGATACCGTTCTCCAGCAGTTCGGCCGCGTGGATATCCTGGTGCCTAATGCCGGGGTGCTGGGCATCGGGAGTGTTTTGGAAGCACCGTTGGAGGTGTGGCACCGCACGTTGAATATCAATTTGAATGCCGTTTACTACCTGATCAAATTGGCGGCCCCGCACATGCTCAAACACGGCGGCAGTATTGTCGTCAATGGCTCGATTGCCTCCTACAAGGGCTTTCCCAATCACCCCGCCTACTGCGCCAGCAAAGGCGCGCTGGTCCCGCTGGTGCGGCAGCTGGCCCTCGATTTGGCCCCGAAGATTCGCGTCAATATCCTATGTCCCGGCCAGGTCGATACACCCTTGCTCTGGGATTCCGCAAAAGCTTTTCCGGATCCGCAGGGGGCGGTGCAGGCTGTGGCGGATCGGATGCCGATGAAACGCCTGGGCACACCGGAAGACGTCGCCAAAGCGGCGTTGTTCCTGGCCAGTGACGATGCCTCCTGGATCACCGGGTCGGCGCTGACCATTGATGGCGGGATCATGACGGGGGCATAACAAGAAAATTACCACGGATGCCACGGATCACACTGATAGGGAATTAGGTTATGATGCGAAACGGTAGGGCGCGCTCTCCGAGCAAGCCGTCATCTTCCACGGTCTGCGGCTTTTCGCTCCTCCCTCCCCCCGGCGCGGGGGAGGGCCCGGGGAGAGGGGG
>CAZCDO010000339.1:0-1677 GCA_964497135.1 uncultured Verrucomicrobiota bacterium | reverse complement strand
GCGGGTAAACATGATTTCGAGTCATGCGCATTCAACCGGGCTCTGCCACCCCTCCAACCGGGGAAAATCATTAATACCGCAAAGAACGACGATTTCGGGTGAAAACGAATCGTGTAGATACCTTAAAAAGGCGCTCGAGTCAAAGTATTTTGCGTTGTGGTCCACACAAAAAGGGTGCTGGACATATTTCAGAGAAAAGGGAGGACGCCCCGGGTTTCGCTTGTTCGCACGCAGTACAGCCAGACCTACGAAGCTGTGAAAAAATAAAAATCCAGACGGTCGGGACGGAGCCCGACCCCCCCAAATCCTGATAAATAGGCCTGTTTTCACCAATGGAGAGACGACCTCCGTGGCGTCCGCGTATTTTTTTACAGCATCTCCCGCACGGCTGGTGTTTCAACTAGGGACACATCCGAGAAGATGGCTCTTCCTGTTCCCCCGACATGGAACGCTTTTTTTATCCCTACGGCATTTCACCTTACAATTCTCTTTGCAATCGCAAACGCGCAAAAAAAGGTGTTAGTTTCACAAAAAAAGGCTAAATTTACAAATTCGTGTTCCGGTCTGGAGTCGGAGGTAAAAGGAGAAGCTTGATGAATGAACGCGAACGGTTTGTGGCGGTGGTTCGGGGCGAGACGCCCGATTATATCCCCATTTTTGGATTTCCCGGTGCGCCCGGGATGAGCGGCGGGGCTTTGAAATGGACTCACCGCCGGCTGATTGAAACCGGCATGCCCGACTGGGTGGGCGGTTCCTATGAGGATTGGTCCTGTCGGGATGTGGAGAGCTGGTATCGCTATTGGGGGACCTGCGGGCCGCTCCATATCAATTTTGGATTGGGAAAAGACGCCCCCGGAATCAAATCCACAACCCGGATTGAGGAGGGCTACGAAATCATCGAGGATGAGGCCGGTAGTGTCACCCGTCAGGTTGTCGATAATGCCAATCAATATACCATGCCGGAGTTTGTGCGGTTTCCCGTGCGGGACCGGGCATCCTGGAAGTTTTGGAAAGAACGGTCCACTCCCCGGGGGCGGATATCCGCGGAAGAAATGGAAGTCCGGTGCCGGAATTATGATCAGCGGAACCAACCCTTGTTTATTGGTGCGCATGGGATGTATGGATTTCTGCGAGGGTTGTGGGGCGATGAGGATGTCGGCTATGCGTTGCATGACGATCCGGAATTGATTCATGAAATATGCGCATGGGCCGGTCGTATGAACCGGGAGTATGTGTTTCCCCTGATCGAGCGGCTCAAGCCGGAGGCGGTCGTGATGGGGGAAGATTTATGTTATAATCATGGGATGCTCCTCTCGCCCGCCCAATTTGACCTCTATTGCGGGAAATATTACCGGGAGGTGTGCGATTGCGCCAAGGCGAACGGGGTTCCCCTGGTGGCGGTGGATAGCGATGGGAATGTCATGGAATTTGTGCCGTTGGCGGCCACGTATGGGTTGAATGGGCTTTATCCCTGTGAAGTCAAGGCGGGTAACGATTTGTTCGTTTTACGTCGGCAATTGCCGCAATTCGTGCTGTGCGGGGGATTGGAAAAGGAAGTGGCCAATGAAGGCAATGAACGCCTGATCAGGCCGGAAATCATGGGGAAAGTGCCGGCCCTGCTGAAAAGCCGTTTCTATTTTCCCAATGGCGATCACGGGATCCAGCCGCCGGTCACCT
>CAZCDO010000338.1:0-1694 GCA_964497135.1 uncultured Verrucomicrobiota bacterium | reverse complement strand
TCAGCCAGTCTGGAACTGAGTTCCGCCTCGGTCAGGCCATACGCAGCGCACGCCTTGGTGAGGCCGGGATAACTGCGGAGATCGCAGACGGGATAAATACCCGCGATGCACGCGACGGCGGACGGGTGTTCCACCGCCCAGTTATAGAGCATCAATCCACCCCGGCTTCGCGCCAAAAGGCATGTCTTTCGTGACAAACCGCGATTCCGGGTCAGCTCTTCGTAAAGTGCGGAGAAAAGGGCGCGCCCGGTGGGGTTGCCATACGATTCGCCCACGTCGATTCCGGCGATCGCCAGGCCGGCATCCAGAAACTTTTGAAACATCCAGCGTTCTTCATCCCCCGGCAGGCCCGGCAGCGTCGGTGCATACCAAACCCAAGGGACAGCGGTGGACGACGCCGGGCCATCCGGCCGGATGAGAAAAGCCGTCTGGCCCTTGACCGCGAACACGTCGCCCGGGATCGGTAGTATTTTATGCGGGAGAGTCATCCTGACATCCTTTTTTTTCAGAGATTAATACGGACCGAATAGCGAAGCAAGACCGGACCCACAGATTCAACGGAAATAGGTTTATGTTAGGATGAAAGCGTGCTAAAAAGGCCGGATCATGATCTTATTCGACAACGGGGAACGGCAGTTGCGCCTGAGCGTCAACGACCTGGTCCACGCCGCCGTCTGGCCCTTCGATGAAACCGATGCGGTTTTCAGTCCTCGTCGGGCCCGCATGGGGCAGGACGTTCATACCCGTTATTTGAACGCTCAGGATCCGGCCAGTTACCGGAAGGAGCTCCTCGTCCGGTGGGAGGGGCAGGTCGGGGATTTTGCCGTGGTGGTGGAAGGGCGTGCGGATGGTTGCCGCCAGACGGACCAGGGCGTCGAGGTGGAGGAGATCAAGTCGACCCTCCGGAGTGGCTATCTCCTGAGCGACATGCAGTTGAATCCGGCACATGCCGAACAGTGCGGGTTTTACTGTTTGTTTCTGTCCTTGATGGGAATGGAAATTGCCGGGGGCTCGGTTAAATATCTGCCGATCGGGGCGGGGGCGGCCCGGGTTTTTGAAATTCCCTTTTTGCCAGACGAATGGATGGACCGTTTCCAGACGCGCGTTCGGCAGATCATTGTCCAGCGTCAACAGCTGGCCCGCCAGGCGGACCAACGCCGCCGCTACGCGGCGCAGTTGGTCTTTCCGTTTCATGAGGAGCGCGCCGGCCAGAAAGCGATGATGGACGAGGTGGCCCGCTCGCTGGAAGACGGGGTGCCGTTGATGTGTGCGGCGCCGACGGGCATCGGCAAAACGGCGGCCGCCTTGTATCCGGCTCTGCGGATCGCCCTCGAACGGGATGCCCTGCTGGTGTATGCGACCGCCAAAGTGTCGCAACAGGAATTGGCGATGGATACCTTGCGGCGGATGATCCGGCCCGGGTGTGGTGTATTGGCCCTGCAGATTACCGCGCGGGAGCGCGCCTGCCCCATGGACGAGCTGCGCTGCATGGTGGACCAATGTCCGCTGGGGCAACAGATTGAACAACGGCTGGCGCGGAGCGATCTGCCGGCGAAAGCCCTGGCCGCGGGGACGGTGGACCAGGAGATGATCCGTAAACTGGCCCTGGAGCATCATCTCTGCCCCTTCGAGACCGCTCTGTTTCTGGCGGACCAGGCATCGGTGATCGTGGCCGATTACAACTATGTTTTCGA
>CAZCDO010000337.1:0-1723 GCA_964497135.1 uncultured Verrucomicrobiota bacterium | reverse complement strand
AATGCCCGACTTACTTGGATTCACGCGGTCACTGCACCTAATCGCAGATGCGCCCTTCGGTTTCAATAGGGGGAATCGATGTGGCTGGGTTTGTAAGTATTAGGACTGCCGGGTAATAGCGCGGAAAATGGACGGCCGGGAATCAGCTTCTGGCCGTCGGTGAATCCCTCGGGGCGCCCTTTCAACTCGGCGATCAGCCGGTTTCGCCACAGCGTCACCCGTTCGGCGTGGGCGGGATCGGCAATGAGATTGTGGCGTTCTCCGGGATCGGCGACCAGATCGAAAAATTGTTCGCGGCCATCGGCGACCAGCCAGATGAATTTTTCGCGACCGTCGGTCAAGGATTGGTGTTCGGGGGCATGCTCAATCGTGAGATAATCGCGCCAGACGGGATTTTCGCCCCGCAAGAGGGGGACCAGGCTTCGGCCTTCGACGGTGGTGGGGATCTCACAACCCGCCAGTTCAAGGAGGGTCGGCATGATATCCTCCAAGGCAACCGGTTGATCCGCCCGGCGGCCGGGTTGGAACCCGAAGCGGGCGGGGGCTTGAATCAACAGGGGAATATTCGCGGAGCTTTCATAAGGGACCTGTTTGCGCCAGCGATAATGGTCGCCGAGCATTTCCCCATGATCGGCGGTGAAAAGAACGACCGTATCGTGGCGCGTCTGAGGGGGAATGCCGGTGATCGGATTGAGCAGGCGTCGGATCTGGTCGTCAACATGGTTGATCGAGCCATAGTAGGCGGCGCGGGCCGAGCGCAGGGCTTCGCCGGTCAAGGCGATCGAATTGGGGGCGACCGTGTCGCCGGCCTGGCCGTTCGGGTCGGGCGGAGTTTCCCAATCGCCGATGATCGGATCGGGCCCTCCGGTGCGGAGATAGCGATCCATGTAAAAAGCCGGGGGTTGGAGTGGAGGATGGGGGGCGATAAAGGATACGACCATGAAGAGCGGACAGGCGGGATCGCGGCGGGAAAAAGCGTCCAGCGCGGTGTTAACCGTCCAATGGGTGAAATGCAGATGATCGGCCAACGGCCAGGGTCGTGCCGTCCAGTCGTTGTGCATGATCCCGCTTCCGAACCAACCCCCGGAATTGGCGGGAGCATTTTTTTCGAGCCAGGCCAGGTATTCATCCTGTTGGATCATCTGGTCGAACCCCATTCGCCGGTGTTGCGGATATTGATGCATGCTGCGGCCGACCATCAGGGTTTGATAGCCATTGTCGCGTAGCACCTGCGGCAGGGTGGGAGGGAGATTCCATTCGACCCCGGAATGATAGCCGACGATGCCATGGGTTTTGGGAAATTGGCCCGACAACAGACTGCGGCGGGCGGCGATGCAGGAGGGGCAGGTCGAATAGGCGCGGGTAAACCGGACCCCGTTATGGGCGATGGCATCCATGCTGGGGGTCAGCAATACCGGGTGTCCGGCAACGCCGAGGCAGTCCCCCCGCTGTTGGTCGGTCATGATCAACAGGATATTCGGTTTTTTGTTGTCGGACATGATCGGCCTTTGAAAAGCAGGGAATTCCCCTGCGGTTTGATGAGCTTTACTATAATAAATTGGTGCCTAAGGCACGAAAATTAATCGCTCCGAAAGAAACGATCAATTTTGGTGTTGTTGGCCGGGCCTCTGCGCCCGGCGCCCGGCGGATCCCCCCCCCCCCCCCCCCCCCCCCCCCCCCCGGGGCGGCCCCCCCCCCGCGGACCGCCCCGCCCGGGGCGGGG
>CAZCDO010000336.1:0-1752 GCA_964497135.1 uncultured Verrucomicrobiota bacterium | reverse complement strand
ACCAAACGCGGGTCTCGCCCGTCTCGGAGGAGAAACTCGCCGTGGCCGTGCGCGGCTGATCCATGGTCAAATTAATCGACGTATTATATCGGCTGGCCGCCGGCACGTCGTCCACCCATTCATAAAAATCATAGCCCGAATTGGCCGAAGCCTCGATGCCGGACACCACCAAGCCATTGGTGTACCACCCGTTATGAACATTCGAGTTCACCGTTCCACCGGTGGTCTCGCGGACGATGAGTTGGTACTCGTTGGTCCAGAGCCAGGTCAGCACCCGGTCGCCGGTCAGTTCGAAAACCGCCTGCGTGGTCGCCTGGCTGTCAATCAGGCCGCCGCCCGTATCCCGGAGTTCCCACCCGATGCAGGCGCGACGCACTCCATTGGCTTCGTCCGCCGGGGTGACGACCGCACTGGTAATCCATGTACCCTCGGGAATGCTGAGATATGTGCCATAGTCTTGGGGTGTCGGCACGCCATAGGGCCCCGGACTGCCGACAATCGAGAACGAGAACGAGCCCCCCGCGCTGGTCGTCTGAAACAACGCCGTACCCGGTTGCGGATAAGTTGCATTTTCGGGCAACCCGTTCGTTACCGAAATGGTCCCATCGTAGCCGGAGAGCTGATAATAGACCGTTAGCCCGTCCACCGTCTGGCCGGCCAGGAGTTTATCCACATCGTCCGCACTCATGTTGACCGCAACCGCGATCCGGCCGCCAGCGCCACCGAGGTTGCTGGAATGACTGGCGCTGCCTTTTGCCATCAAACTGCCCGAAGAGGCGCCTTTAAAAGTTTTCGCCGCGATGAAGATGGAGCCTCCTGACCCACCTGCGCTCTGCGGAAAGGATTGTCGCCCCCCTTGAGGCCCGCCATTGGCCGTGATTGTTCCATTGATTTCAACGGTTCCCGCGGCTTGGATTCGGACCGATCCGCCCCCAGCCCCGCCCGAACCCGTCCATCCCGCGGCGCCGCCACTTCCCGGAAAAGTCGGGGCATTGCTCGACCCATACGGACCGCCCCCGCTCGAATTAGCCCACCCGCCATGCGAACCGCCGGATCCAATCGCATAGGTACTCCAACCTCGTCCTGAACTCCCTCCAGCCCCGTTGCCCCAGGTATTTGCCGCGTTAGCCGTGCCGCCCGGATGACCTTTGCCGTCGGCATTAAATCCAGCCCCCGCAGCAACCGTCACATTGCTGGCCTCAAAAAGGACGCAACTCCCATTCGTATTTTTGATTCCGGTATAGGGATAATAAACGGAATAAGGATAGATCCAGGATCCGGCAGCCAGATAAATCGTGTTCGAAACGCTGACCAGTGCGCCGTAGGCATTGGTCGTTAGCGCGCTCACAGGCGTGGCCACGAGGCCGGCATATACGGTGAGCGATCCGCCGTTGGTGAGAATGAGATTTGAGCAGTGGAGTCGCGAATTGGCCGGCAACCCCAGGCTGATGGCGCCATCCAAAACCAGATCGTTCGTCACGATCAGGGTGAAATTCGTTTCGCCGAACCCGATGGAGTTGCTCAAAACCAGACCGGCGAGAGTCAGGTTCGTCATGCTGCCGAAAAACCATGTGCCGTCGAAATTTTGAAATGGCATGACGATCCAAGTGGAGTCCGGCAAATACAGACTGCCCATGCAGTTCGCCTGATTCCCCCCCCCGGACAGGGTATTGAACTTCACCTGCGGAATCGGCTGACCGGCTTGCTGAAGAGGATCGTATTCCACGGCGATTCGTCCGCCAGCACCCGCAA
>CAZCDO010000335.1:0-1757 GCA_964497135.1 uncultured Verrucomicrobiota bacterium | reverse complement strand
GTTTGGCTTTCAACTAGATTTTTACGTGATTTTCTTCTTGCTCAATTAGTTATATTCGTTTAATTTAGTATCTAGCACATATGCTAGATACTAAACATTAACAGGAGAATGGGCATGGGATACCCGACCAAAGTTCAGCGCATTCAACGGAAAAAGACGGCCCCTCAATACTACGTCAACTTCCCCACCGCTCTGGCCGAAGCCATGGAACTCCAAAAGGGCGAGATCATCGAATGGATCGTTGAGGACAAGGCCAACATTATTGCGCATCGTCAGCAGGTTCCGTCTTCCCCGGTTGCCGTAAAAAAAACTCTACGCCACTCCTTCGGGGAATCGAAACCCTCCTGAATCAGAGTGTTGGGTTGGGTGATGAACAGGCCGCCGACCGAGTTCGTCGGCATCTCTTAAGTCAGTTGCTTTGCTTGGGGCGACACACGGTGACCGGAGTGCTGGGAACTTCTGGTCGGTTGTTCCGCGATTGGAGTGCAGATTACCGAATGTATTCTTCTGAACGCGTTGATCCCCAAAAGTTGTTTGCCCCCGTACGCCAGGCTTTGATCCGTCGCTTGGCACCCGAAGAACCCTTGGTCACCGCCTTGGACGACACGCGCCTGCGCAAGAGCGGACGCAAAACCCACGGGGTCAAGTACACGCGCGATCCCTTGGGGCCGCCGTTCCATATCAACTTCATCAAGGCCCAGCGATTCCTTCAACTCTCTATGGCCGCGTCTGCCGACAACGGCATGGTCCGAATGATTCCGATTGATTTTGTGCATGCGCCCTCTCCCCGAAAACCGTCTGCGCAGGCGGATGAGGAGATGTGGACACAGTATCGAAAAGCCCAACGCACCCAAGCCCTGCCCCACGTCGCGACCGATCGCTTACTCCGGCTCCGCGAGGCAATGGATCAAGACGGTCAGGAGACCCGATCCCTTTGGTCGGTCGTCGATGGCGGCTACACCAATCGCACGTTTTTAAGGTCTTTGCCTCAACGAACTCTGGCGGTGGGGCGCATCCGGGCTGATGCCAAGCTTTATTATCTCCCCGATTCTTCGCAGGGTAAACTCGGACGCAACCGCGTGTATGGGCAGCGCGCCCCAACGCCGGAGGCCCTGCGCCAGGACGAAACCATACCGTGGACCCGGGTGGATGCTTTCGCTGCCGGCCAAACGCATTCATTCAAGATCAAGACGATGAGTCCGGTGCGCTGGCGATCGTCCGGAAAAGAACACGATTTGCGACTGATCGTCATTGCTCCTTTGGGTTACCGGTTGACCCATAATGCTCGGATCCTCTATCGCAAAGCCGCGTATTTGATCTGCACGGACCCGAACGCTTCACTGCCGCAGGTCTTACAGGCTTATCTCTGGCGATGGGACATCGAGGTGAACTTCCGCGATGAAAAAACGATCCTCGGTGTCGGCCAAGCACAGGTGCGTCATGCGCACTCTGTCGAAAAGGTTCCCGCGCTGGCCGTTGCCGCCTACGCCATGCTCCTGACCTCCGCCATCCAAGCCTATGGGCCCTCCGGCAAACCCGATATCTTGCCCGTTCCCAAATGGCGTAACAAACCGAGTCTTCGGGCTTCGACTCAATCGCTGATCAACCACCTGCGTCAGGAAGCCTGGGCTCACGCCATCCGTTTCTCCAGCTTCGAGTCACAACCCACTCCGGACACGAAGCCGCAGAAATTCGACTTCCCCCTCGAAAGCGCCCTGTTTTATGCCACCGGATGATTCATGGTGGCCAAACTTCAG
>CAZCDO010000334.1:0-1759 GCA_964497135.1 uncultured Verrucomicrobiota bacterium | reverse complement strand
GGCGGAACCGACCATGCCAAGTTCATGCACAGTCATTTCGGAACCCTCCGAACCGAGGGCTTGACCCTCCAACCCACTCCCGATTACGGGGTCGGCACCCAGATGCGCAACTTCCGGATGGATCCCGCCCCCAAGCCGGGTTGGACTGTGGATTGGACAATTGAAGACCGCTACGGGTTCCATTCCCCCACATCCACCCCGCCTGCAATACACCTGCGATATACGGATCTGACACCCGGGGCACATGCCTACACCTGTGAGGGATGGATCACGGTCGGATCGTATGACACGCAGCAGGAGGATTGGATTCCGCGCATCCTGACACGACGCAAAAACATAACCGGCAATAGCCTGGCCTCCACCTTTGTGGCCGTGATTGAGCCCTACTGCAAGACATCCGGCATTGTCCAAATTCGCCGACTGATCCTGCAGAATCCGGATGGAAAGCCATTTAATGATGCCCATGTGGCCGTTGAGATCGAATTGACGAGCGGGGGGCGACATCTGTTGATTGCCGCCGATGTGGAAAATCCGATGGAATTGACGCCGTCCTTGACGCAGGGCGACAATCTGGTTCAAAATGACTGGCAAGTTCAACTCGATGGCGAAATGGCGCTCATTCGCAAGGTTAAGTCCGGTCAAGTCACCTCGATCACGCTGTGCCGCGCCAGTGGAATCCGCATCGGGAACATCGAAGTGAAACTAAAAGGCCATCCCGAACTAGTCGAAATTCAGATCGACTCTGGAATGGCCCGGGTTGTTGCTGGCGACAAAGAGAACGTGATTGATATTCGAATTGAGGGGAAAAAGTTGCATGATGCATAACGAATTCTTTGTGGCGTTAGGGCGGCCATCGTCCGCCCCCACAGTGAAGGCGAAGTCAGGATATTGGCAACGTGCCTCTTGCGGCGCTCCTACAAACCCGGAACCGGACCCTGGGATGGCGTAGGGGGTCCGGCTCCCGCAGTATGGGGAATGGCTGGTTGGACTGCGGCCGTGTACGGCCGCTTTTGTCCGGGCGCAACCCAATACCCGATTGACATTTTCCGGACAAAAAAGGAAACTTTCCCCGCTCGATTCACCCTTCACCAGGAGATTCTTATGGCCTTGAACATCAAATCGAAATCGGACTGCAAATGGGATGCGATCGCCCTCGGCGAAGTGATGTTGCGGTTGGACCCCGGGGATATGCGGATCCGGACGGCCCGCGAGTTCAAGGTCTGGGAAGGCGGCGGAGAATATAATGTCGTTCGCGGCCTACGGAAATGTTTCGGGTTGAAAACCGCCATGGTCACCGCAATCGTCGATAACGATCTGGGCCATCTTCTTGAAGATTTTATGTTGCAAGGCGGAGTGGATTTGTCGTCGGTGAAATGGGTGCCGTTCGACGGCATTGGCAAGGACGCCCGGGTGGGTCTCAACTTTACCGAACGGGGCTTTGGCGTCCGCCCGGCCCTGGGCTGTTCCGATCGCGGCCATACCGCGGCTTCGCAGATGAAGCCCGGCGATATCGATTGGAACCGGCTTTTCAAGGAGGAGGGGGTTCGGTGGTTCCATTGCGGCGGGATTTTTGCGGCCTTGTCGGCCACCACCTCGGCGTTGGTCATCGAGGCCATGGAAGCGGCGCATGCGGCCGGGACCATCGTTTCGTACGATCTCAATTTCCGGGCCTCGCTCTGGAAATCCCAGGGCGGCACCGCGAAGGCCATCGAAATCAACCGCCGGATCGCGCCCCTGGTCGATGTCATGATCGGGAACG
>CAZCDO010000333.1:0-1833 GCA_964497135.1 uncultured Verrucomicrobiota bacterium | reverse complement strand
GAGGTGGGGATCATCGTGCAAAGCCGGGATCGGGCGCTGTTCGAGGAGTTTTTTGCTTCGCCCCCCCCTTATGAAAACTTCAACAAACTGTCCAAGGAAAGCCGGGAATACAACGATTATCTGATGGAAGTCGGACGCCGCGTCAAGTTTATCCATCAGGATTTGCAGGAGGGCTTCGGGCATGCGGTGTTCGCCGCGCGGGAATGGATTGGGAACGAGCCGTTCCTGCTCCTGTTGGGGGATCATTTGTATGCGTCGAATACGGAGCGATCCTGCGCCCGGCAGTTGCTCGATGTTTACGAGAAGGCGGGAAAAAGCGTGGTCGGCCTCAAGCTGACCCCCGGCGAAGAGGTTCGCCATTTCGGTTGTGTGACCGGGGTCTGGCAGACGGACCGGACGGAGCTGGCCATCACCGAGTTTTCCGAGAAACCGGATTTGGAATATGCGCGCAAGCATCTGCGGGTCGAGGGGTTCGATGAGGATCAGTTTTTGACGGTCTTTGGACAATATGTTCTGGCCCCTGAAATATTCAATTACCTGGAGGAAAACATCCGGAACAATGTGCGCGAGCGGGGTGAATTCCAATTGACCTCCTGCCTGGACCGCCTGCGCCGGGAGTCGGGATTTTTAGGTTATGTGGTCCAGGGGCGGCGATTCGATGTGGGATTGCCGGATGCCTACCGCCAGACGCTGATCGATTTTCGCAATGCTTAATCGGGGAAGGAACATCCTATGCCAGTATCCGTAGTCACCGGCGGGGCGGGTTTTTTGGGGTCACACCTGTGCGATTTATTGTTGGCCCGGGGCCATTCGGTGATCTGCCTGGACAATCTCATCACCGGCAATATCGCCAACATCGAGCACCTGGCCGGCCGGGACGGCTTTCAATTCATCAAGCACGATGTCACGGAATACATCTACCTGCCGGGTCCGGTGGATTTTATATTCCATTTTGCCTCACCGGCCAGTCCGATCGACTATCTGGAATTGCCGATTCAGACCCTGAAAGTGGGGGCCTTGGGGACACACAAGGCACTGGGCCTGGCGCGGGCCAAGAAGGCCCGGTTCCTGCTGGCCTCGACCTCGGAGGTGTATGGCGACCCGCTGGTGCATCCCCAGAAAGAGAGTTACTGGGGCAATGTGAATCCGGTGGGGCCGCGGGGCGTGTATGATGAGGCCAAACGGTTTGCCGAGGCGATGACCATGGCCTATCGGCGGGCGCATGGGGTCGATGCCAAGATCGTGCGGATTTTCAACACCTACGGTCCGCGGATGCGCCTGAAGGATGGGCGGGTGGTGCCGGCGTTCATCGGCGAGGCGTTGAAAGGGGAACCCCTGACGGTGTTCGGTGACGGCAGTCAGACCCGCAGTTTTTGTTATGTGTCCGATTTGCTGGACGGCATTTACCGGCTGGCGACCAGCGAAGAGAGCGGGCCCATCAATATCGGCAATCCGGCGGAAATGACGATCCGGCAGTTTGCCGAAACGATTCGGCGGCTCACCGGCACCTCGGCGCCGATCGTGTATCGCGACCTGCCCGAAGACGATCCCAAGGTGCGTCAGCCGGACATCACCAAAGCCCGCGAATTACTCGGTTGGGCGCCGAAGGTTGATTTGGAGACGGGACTGAAAAACACCATCGAGTTTTTCAAAAAACAAGTGGCTCGCGTCTGATCGATCTGAAACGGGAGAACCTACCATGATTTTGCGTTACCTCAACTCCGAAGGCAAACAGACGGACATCGAACTGGGTTCCAAGGTTCTGGTGCTGGGGCGGTCCCTGCAGGCGGATATCTGCATCCCTGACGACCGGATTTCGCGGTATCATTGCGA
>CAZCDO010000332.1:0-1842 GCA_964497135.1 uncultured Verrucomicrobiota bacterium | reverse complement strand
AGGCGCGCGCGAGCGCCGTTTTATAACGCTTGGTTGTTGCTCAGGGCCTGGGCGGGGTACCCCGTCTCCAAAGACAGGCCGTTAAATTCGGTTGCGGTTTTTATAGACGAATCCCGCGTCCCTGGTATATCCTTAAGGTCTTGTTTTTCGACGCCGGATCGAATGCGGGTCGGGAATTAGGGAGCCGAAACATGAATGTGACTGAAAAAATCATTTCCGCGCACCTGATGGAGGGCGAGCTGAAGCCCGGGGCCGATATTGCCCTGCGGATTGACCAGACCCTGACCCAGGACGCCACCGGAACGATGGCCTATCTCCAATTCGAGGCGATGGGGCTCGATCGGGTACGTAACGAGTTGGCCGTCAGTTACGTGGATCACAACACCATCCAGGTCGGATTCGAGAACGCCGACGACCACCGCTATTTGCAGACCGTGGCGGCTCGTTATGGGGTTGTGTTTTCCCGGCCGGGTAACGGGATTTGCCATCAATTGCACTTGGAACGGTTCGGCATACCCGGAAAAACCCTGTTGGGTTCGGATTCGCACACCCCGACGGGGGGTGGAATCGGCATGCTGGCGATCGGTGCGGGTGGGATCGATGTGGCGGTGGCCATGGGCGGAGGCGCTTTCCATCTGACCATGCCCAAGGTGGTGCGCGTGGTGCTGACCGGTCGCCTGAAGCCGTGGGTGTCGGCCAAGGATGTGATCCTGAAGGTGCTGGAAACTTTTACAACCCAGGGGAATGTGGGTTGCGTATTGGAATATGCGGGACCCGGCTTGAAGACCCTGAGCGTGCCCGAACGCGCCACGATCACCAATATGGGGGCCGAACTGGGGGTGACCACTTCAGTGTTTCCCAGCGATGAAGAGACGCGCCGGTTCATGCATGCCCAGGGGCGGGAAGGGGACTGGCGGGAATTGACGGCCGATGCGGATGCCGGGTATGAGCGGGAGGTGACAATCAACCTGTCAAAGATCGAGCCGATGGCGGCTGTGCCTCATTCTCCCGATAATATCCGGACGGTAGCCTCACTGGAGGGGCTGGCGGTCGATCAGGTCTTGATTGGTTCCTGCACTAATTCGTCGTATCGCGATCTGAAGACCGTCGCCCGCATCCTCAAGGGGCGGGTGGTGCATCCCAACGTCAGCCTGGGGATTGCGCCCGGCTCCCGGCAGGTGATGATGATGCTGGCCCAGGAAGGGTGTCTGACCGATTTACTGAAGTCCGGCGCCCGATTGCTGGAAAACGCCTGTGGCTTTTGCATTGGCAACTCCCAGTCGCCGGGGACGGACGGGGTTTCCTTACGAACGTCCAATCGAAATTTTGAGGGGCGGAGCGGGACCCGGACGGGGAAAATTTATCTGGTCAGTCCCGAAACGGCGGCCGTGGCCGCCCTTGAAGGGGTGTTCCGGGATCCCCGGCGGGCGCCGGCCTACAAGGCGCCGCAGGTTCGGGAGCCGGACGAGTTTTTGATCGACGATGCCCTGTTGATCCAGCCGCCTCCCGCCGGGACCCCGGTGGAAATTTCCCGGGGTCCGAATATTGGCGCGCCGCCGGTGAACGTTCCTCTGCCGGATGCCTTGCGGGCAGTGGTGGCGATTAAGGTCGGTGATAAGATCACCACGGATCACATCATGCCGGCGGGCGCCCGGCTGAAATACCGGTCAAATATTCCGGCGTACAGCGCCTTTGTTTTTGAAGGGGTTGATGCGGAATTTGCCCGGAGAGCCGGTGCGGCACGGGATCGGGGGCTTCACAATCTGATCGTCGCCGGATCGTCGTACGGGCAGGGATCGAGCCGGGAGCATGCGGCTTTGTGCCCGATGTATTTGGGCGTGA
>CAZCDO010000331.1:0-1853 GCA_964497135.1 uncultured Verrucomicrobiota bacterium | reverse complement strand
ATCCGGCGATACGAGGCCATACATGGAGCCGAAGAGCACCACACTGACGCCCGCCGACATCGATTCGGCCGCCATCCGGGCCATCAGAAAAGTGGAGGTGATGTTCAAATGATTGGCTTTGTCGAACTCTTCGGCGGTCAAATCTTCCACCCGTTTTCCGATGCTGAAAAAGGTGGCGACCACCCATCCATCGATTCGGCCGAAATCCTGGAGGGTGCTGTCCCGGAGCGCGCGAATGGAGGCTTCATCGCCCGCGTCAAACCGGACTCCTTTGACCCGGGCTCCCGGGATTTCGCTCCGAATGGATTCGACCGCGGTCGCCAGGCGTTCTGCATTCAGGTCGGCGATCACCACCGTGGCGCCGTGTTGGGCCAAAGCCCGACAGGCCGTTGACGCCAGATAACCGGCGCCGCCGGCCACGACCACCACCCGGCCGGACAGATCGAACAGGGAATTCATCGAATGGTCCTTAAAGTTGAAAGAGCTGGAAAAATCAAGAGAGGCCAAAAACGGGATGACGGTGAGCCGCGAATTGGACGATGCGGCTCGCCATGGCTCCGTAGGAATAGCCGGCCACCTTGGCCGCACAGCCAAAACTGGCATCCTTCGAAATATCCGAGTTGGGGTTGATGTCGAGCACGTAAAAAATCCCATCGCGCAGCCGCAGATCGAGCCGCGCATAATCGCGACAACCGAGGGCCCGGTAGCCTGCGACGCAAATCTGTTCGAGGGTTTTCATCTGGTCCGCGTCGAGCGGTGCGGGGATCAGGGATTGAATGCGCTGATAGCTATCGGAGGACGGGACGAATTTGCTGTCATAGGAACAGAGGCGCTCCTGGATCTCTTTGCAATCGGAAAAATCCATTTCCGCCGGCGGGAGCATTTCGATCGTTCCGTTCCCCCAGAGGGTCACATGGAATTCGCGGCCGTCGATGAACTCCTCGATCAGCGCGGCCTGATGGAAGCGTTGATGAACGGCTTCGACCTGTTCCTTCAATTCGGCGGGAGTCAGGACGACTGATTTGGAAGTCACGCCCAAACTGCAATGCTCATCGGCGGGCTTGACGATCGCGGGGAACACGGACCAATCCGCCCCTTTCTTGACGGGCACGATTTGCCAGGCCGGGGTGGGGAGATTCTGGGTGCAGAGCAATTCCTTCACCTTGCGTTTGTCGCGGCTGAGCGCGAGCACCTCGCCGGGGGCGCCGGTGTAGGTATAGTGGAGCGATTCCAGCGTCTGGGCGACTTCATCGTCGCTGTGGTCCACACCGGGAAACCCTTCGCACCAGTTGAAGACGATGTATTTGGCGGGATCGTAGCGCTCGAGTTGGGCGGCGAGTTGGGCATCTGTCACGGGCAGGGGCACAACCGAATGTCCGATCCGGCGCAGGGCGGCGATCAGGCGGCAGGTTTCGCCGACGGTTTCGGCGATTTCATGAGAAGCCCAAGTGCTGTCCATGTCATAGACCATGAGCACTGGCAACTCATTATTTTTAAAAACTAACTCCATCCTGTGGCCGTCCGGATTTATGGTTACACTGCGGCAATCGGTTCGGTTTTAATATCGATGACGATTCGTTTTTAGCAAAGTCTGCGACTAACAGCTATAAAAAAACGACACGATGCATTTATTTTTACGAAAAGATCGCCCGAAAATACCGCTCAGGCAAATTCACCCGGATGTCTTTTTTTCAATTCCGGGACAGCCCACCCGCGACCGGTATCTTCAAGTCGTTTGCAATAGTCCGGTAAAAACCCGCGCGAGTGGAAGGGCCCGCCCTCTTTCAGCACGGTCCAGAGCGGATCCGTATCTTCGCGCATCGTGGACATCATGGTGTCATGCCAGTCGAGAT
>CAZCDO010000330.1:0-1871 GCA_964497135.1 uncultured Verrucomicrobiota bacterium | reverse complement strand
GTACCGGTTTCGCCCATTGACTATGCCGTACGTTCGATCTATATTTGCCAGACAGCAAAAGGAGGACGCCCCATGAACGATGCCAAAATGACCATCCGGTTGCCGATCTCCGAGCTCGAATTCGCAAAATCCTATGCGCGCCGCAGCGGATTTTCCCTCACCGCCTTGATCAGTCGCTATCTGGTTCGATTGCAGTCCCAGACGGAAGGGGAAATGCCTGTCGAGATTAAATCCATCGCGGGTCTTGTTCCGCCCAAGGTGGACGCCCGTGCGGAATACCATGCGCATCACCTGAGAAAATCCTGATGCAAGTCATGATTGACCTGAATGTTTTGCTGGACGTTATCCAGAAACGCGAACCGCATTTTACAGCGTCGGGCAAAATTCTCGCCCTCGCGGCAAAGCAGGAGATCTCCGGGGCTATTCCCGCCCATGCCCTCACCACCCTTCATTACATCGTCGCCAAATATGCCGGACACGCAAAAGCGGGGCAGACGATTGACTGGTTACTTTCAACCCTGAAGGTCATCCCGGCTGGACAGAAGGAATTTCTTCGGGCCCGAGGCCTGAATTGGCCTGATTTCGAGGATGCCGTGGTGGCGAGTCTGGCCGAATCTTCGCATTGCCAATACATTATTTCGCGAAACACGGGCGATTTTAAGAATTCCCGGATCCCAGTCATCACTCCGGAGGAATTCCTCGCCCTCTGGGCCGAGAAGGTCGGCGGATGATTACGATCAAGATTAAGATTATGAATCAACCCCCTCTCCCTCGTATATCCTAATCGTAATCTTAATCTACAGGCGCTCATGAGCGATAATTTTCATAAACAGGAGGCACGGGATGATTTCGTTTGATTTGACGCGTGTTCCCTTTACGCGGGAAGGATCCCGGTTCTCGTTTCGGGATATGCTGGCCGGCGATGGAAAACCGGCCGGGATTTACCTGACGTATATCCCCAAGGGCCCTGTCTTTTATGTCGAGGTGCTCAAGGGCGGCCACCCCGTTGAGTTTACCCGGACTGCTTCGCCCCAGGCGTTGATCCTGGAGGCGGCCGGGGGCCGGATCGAAATTATTTTTGAATCAGCCGGCCGCCTGCGGTTCCGGGTTCAGGGTTTGACCTTCAAATTTGGCGCGGGAGGCGGCGCCTTCAATTATGTTTTGCCCCGGGGTGAAAATCGGTGGCAAGTGAATATGTTTCATGTCCGGTGCAGTTTCCTGGTGACCTGTCTCCAGGGGACCGTGATCACCGATGCCCCCTGGCAGATCACGCGGGCGGAATATATTGACGTTCGGATGAACGGCGAAAAGGGGGTGACCGAGGCTGCCCTGGAGACCTTTCTTACGGTCGCTCCGGCTCCTCTGCCGGTCCGGTCGTTTGATGAGTTGAAGGCCCAGTCGACCGATGAGTTGGTGGCTTTCACCCGGAAATTGCCCGAGGTACCGACGGAGTTCCAGGCGGCGCGCGAGTTGGCCGGTTATATCCTGTGGTCGTCCTTGATTCCCCCGGATGGACCACTGCGCCGACGGGCCATGTTGATGAGCAAAAACCACATGACCCGGGTGTGGAGTTGGGATCACTGTTTCAATGCCATGGCGCTGGCGGCGGGGGACCCGGATCTGGCCTTCGATCAATGGGCAATCGTGTTCGATCAGCAGGACGCCAACGGGTGCCTGCCGGACTCCATCGATAACGTGGAATGCCTGTGGAACTTCTGCAAGCCGCCGATTCACGGCTGGTCCCTGATGAAAATGGTGGAGGCCAATCCCGCTTTGGCGAAACGGTTGCCCGAAGCCTATGCCGGATTGGGACGTTGGACCGATTGGTGGATGACGACCCGGGATGATGACGGGGACGGCATGCCCCAATA
>CAZCDO010000329.1:0-1955 GCA_964497135.1 uncultured Verrucomicrobiota bacterium | reverse complement strand
GGCCTACGCAGCAGGTCCAGGAATTCTCGGGGGCTCACGACCTGGACCGCACCTATGGCCTTTTGTGGAAAGTGTTTCTTATTCCCCGTCACCAGCACAGCCTGCGCCTCCGCCGCCACTTCCAGAAAAGGGAGATCATCCGGGTCGGGTAGGTGGGCATCAAGGGGCATCGCGGTGATGTTTTCGGCGCAGTCGTCGAGAAAACGCAAGAAATCCTGAACAGCAACGGCATCGAGATGCAACCGAGTTTCCTCGCATACGCGCCGGTACTCCTTCAGTATTCTGCCGTCAAGGGCCGCGATGATCCGGTCCTCGCTCAACAGATCCAGAATGATGGCGCAGGGGCCTCCCATCGTCATCATCCCGGAAACGAGCACATTGGTGTCGAGCACGACTTTCATTCCTTGCGCTTGCCTTTGGCGTGGCGGGTGTCCGCGATGATCGCGTCAATTTCCGTCATGGGCAGGTCGGCTGTGCCGGCTAAAACCGCGCTCGCTCGCACCCGCTCCAGAGCGACCTTAGCCCTTGCCCCGCGAATCGCCCGCAGTTCCAGGTCGAACGATTCCGGACGCACCGCGGACACGATTGCGAAGGGGCGCCCGTTGGCCGTGAGCACGACCTCCTCATCCCGGTTCAGGTCTCGGCGCATCGTCCCTGTGTTCACACGAAACTCTCTGGCAGACATAAATTTCATCCTGCTACCTCTTCTTATGGATGAAAAATGGTACCATATTAGGCACACATATCAATCACAAAATGATCACAATTCGGATCGCGTAATGGCAATAATCGGTCCGCGGCTTCTCCTCCGTACCCCACTTCAGGGCAGGCGAAACACTTCCGGTAGATCGACTGATGCCACCGTGGGGTCTGCCAGGGGTTGTACCAAGGCCATGAACTCCCGACATAACGGGTTCTGGTTCAGCTCTTTTTCCCGGGAGGGATAAAGGGCTTCATCGCGCACCGAATAGATCAACAGGGTTGTTTGGTGGAGAAAACAACTGATTTGGATAATTCTGGCCTGGCGAAACACATCGAGCAATTCCGGCTTGATCTCGTCATGGCGGCGAATGTACTCAGGAATGGAGGCTTCCTTTAATTTGGCCATCGACAGTACGCGCTTTTCCGAGGTGATCGGCTGGCCCTTCGTCAAGGCCGGCATATGAAATATTTCCTTGAAAGTGATGGACTTGACGCCGGGTTCAACCAGGGGGAGCATGCTTTTTCCGAATTCCTGGGCAGCCTTATTTTGTGCCAATGCCTCTTTCCCCTTTTCAAACCCTTCTGACTGCGCCTCGGAATAGACGGCCAGATCCACGCCGGCGAGGAAACAACTGATGGTGGTCGTCCCGGCGCCGCGGAGGCCGTTGACGAAATCCAAAGGGATCTCGTCATGTGCTTTAAGATACGGGGCAACTCCCTCCGGTTTCAACCGGCCCATCGTTATCGCGTGTTTGATCATGTTCGTTCTTTCCCGTATTCAGGTGGCAGGGGACGTTCGTGTTTTGAAATGAGCTGCCGATCATAATCTTTCGGCCGGTCCCGGTCAATGCGGGGTAGGGCGAGATCGCCGTCGGACCCTTGTTCCCGAGGAAACAAGCTTGACCGTTCGCTGACGATCCGGCAGATTTCGCCCGTAGCAAAGTCGCGGATTTTTGGAAATCCCCCTAAAGGATTTTTCGAATGAAAGTATCGATGGGTCCCTGCCGTGTTGTTTCAATGGCTCCGGTGGGCGAGATGCGGTGGGGTTTCTGGAATTTCCCCTATCTTTTCCGGATGCCGGACGGGGCGCTGGGTCTGACGCACCATGTCGACCACGACAGTGAGGACGCCTATGGCAAGGCGGCGCCCTTTTTTGTGTCGCGGGATGAGGGGCGAACATGGAGTTCCCTGCCGCCAACCTGCCCTGAACTGGGGCTCCATCCGACGTTTATGATGCATCTCGAGGGGGGTGA
>CAZCDO010000328.1:0-2009 GCA_964497135.1 uncultured Verrucomicrobiota bacterium | reverse complement strand
GCGCAGTTCCTTTTTTTACTTTCGGCGCGTCGCGCGCCGTGTGTCGCTACCAACTTAAAAACTCCCAGTTCTCGAAAGAGAGCTGGGAGTTTTTTCTTTTAAAATGAACAACTTACGAAGATTTTCCTGAAATCTCCGAAAATCTTACCTACCCGGACGGCACCCCATACATGATATTCCCTGTCTCGGTCCAGGCATTACACCCAAAGGTAAACTCGGGACCAATGGGAACACCACGCGCCTCTTGCGGAGCTACTACAAGCCTGGATTCATGTGCTGCGGTGGGGTTGGGAGAAGTTGTTCGTTGATGAGTTGTTGGGGAAGGGATCTGTTTCGGCCAGGTAGCCTTTGTCGATGGCGGAGCGGATCAAGGCTTCCGCGTATTCCCACAAGGCCGGTGAACCCTCGGCCATGTGCCGATTGCGGGCGAGCACGCGGTCGGCGGTGATGCCATGTTTTTTCCAGATAACGCCCTGGGTTGCGTAATTGTGCAAAAGCGGTTGAAGTCGGTCCAATGCCGCGCCAAACCGGGCCTCCGGAGTTTGGCGGGCCTCGAACTCCTCCCATAAAGCGCGGATTTCCTCCGCCTGATCGGGGGGGAGCAGGGCAAAAATCCGGTCGGCCGCCGCTTGTTCCCGGAGGGCCTTATCCTCATAGCCTTTCTCGTCATACACATAGGTGTCGCCCGCATCGATTTCCACCAGGTCGTGGATGAGGAGCATTTTGATCGTGTGCAATAGATCCGGCTTCGCGGGGGAGGCATATTCCACGAGGATCAGGGCCATCAGCGCCAAATGCCAGGAATGTTCGGCGTCGTTTTCGTAAAGACGGCCATCCATGTGGAGGGTTTGGCGCAAAATACGTTTCAACCGGTCCACCTCGATAATGAACCCAATTTGTTGTTTCATTCGATTCATAGCTGCGGGAGCCGGGATTCGATGAAGGCGATCAAATCCCGGGCCAGCTTGCGCTTGGTCAGGGTGGGCCAGGCATGAACGCTGTGGGCGGTCAGCAGGGACACCCGGTTGGTCTCCACCTCGAACCCGGAATCGGGACGACTTACATCGTTGGCGACGATCAGATCCAGATTCTTGACGCGCAATTTGCGGCGGGCTTCCGCGATGGGGTCGCCGGTTTCGGCGGCGAATCCCACCACGAATCGCCGGCCTTTGCGCCGGGCGAGGGTCGCCAGGATGTCGGGGGTGCGGACCAGATCGAGTGTCCACGAGGTGTGCCCGGCTTTTTTTTGTTTCCGTCGCGCGATATGACGCGGTCGCCAATCGGCCACGGCGGCGGCCATGATCAAAACATTGGCGGTCGGCATTTCGCGCCGCAGGGCGGCCAGCATCTCTGCCGTGGTGATGACGGGAAGCACCTGGACCCCGGGGGGTGGGGGGAGTGCGACCGGGCCGCTGACCAAGATCACCCGGTGCCCGGCCGCCCGTGCGGCTTCGGCCAGGGCGTAGCCCATTTTGCCGGATGACCGGTTGGAGAGATAGCGGACCGGATCGATGGCCTCACGCGTGGGGCCGGCGGAAATCAGGAACGTCAGGGGCTTTTTTTTCATTGGGGATGGGCGCGATCGAACTCTGCGATTTTGGCGCGGATCGCGGTTTCCGCCTCGTCATAGATTTCGCGGATCATGGGGTCATCCATGCGATAAACCCGGTCTTCGAAGGAGGTGGAGTCGATGCGGTCGAACATCCGTTGCTTGGCCGGGGCGATATCTTTGCCATAGATATGGAAGGAATCCGCCTGCCAGTTCATCCGGCCCAGCTTGACAATTTTTCCGCTCTGTCGGGCAATTTCCGCCGCGATGATATCGCGGTTGAACAGGGTGAAGCCGAACATGTTCATGAAATTGGCACCCCAGGCATCGTTACTCCGGAAGCGGATGTTGCAGTTGAGCCAAGACACCTGCTGTTCATCCTCGACCAGACGGTACCAGATGGACTGGAGGCAGGGCGGATCGTAACAGGTGAGGTCGATATTGGGCATCCAGGTGATCA
>CAZCDO010000327.1:1468-2057 GCA_964497135.1 uncultured Verrucomicrobiota bacterium | reverse complement strand
CGTAATCGTGGAAGCCGTTTTCGACACCATGCTAAACACGGTACGGAACCGATTTATCACCATGGGCATTCCTTCCTTCCCCAGTGCCCAGTTGCTTGTATTCTGGGGAGGAAGACAGTGGGGATTCAACGGTTTTGAACACAATCCTGTTGAATATGCAAAATCGCTTACCTGCCCCTCCTTGTTTATGCACGGGGCCAACGATCCCAGGGCAACCATTATTGATGGCCGCAGGGTTTTCGCGGCGGTTCCCGGCCCAAAGGAGTTTCAAGAGTTTAAGTCAGCCGGGCATGAGGCATATATTTCGATGTACCCCGATGCCTGGACGGCCTCGGTTGCGAGGTTCATGAAGAAACATATCCCATCCGATCGTCCTTCTTCCACCGAAATGCCCCATACCTGGGGATCTTCTCGGAGACACTGACCGGCATCAACCCTGACCATATTAGCAAAGTCATGACTACGCCTGTACGCACGAGGTTCCCAACCGGGATCCGCTTTTCGTTTGATCCTTTGACGAGAAACGGATAGGCTGATAGATAAGTTTGATGGTCTAACCCGATCAACTCGGAGGCGCATAATGAATCGA
>CAZCDO010000327.1:0-1458 GCA_964497135.1 uncultured Verrucomicrobiota bacterium | reverse complement strand
CGACGGCTCAGAATGGGAATGGTGGGTGGCGGACGTGGGGCCTTTATTGGCGGAGTACACCGGATCGCCGCGGCCATCGACGGAAAAATCGAGCTGGTTTGTGGAGCTTTCAGCAGTTCACCTGAGAAATCCAAAGCCAGCGCTGCCGATCTTCTGATTCCGCCCGATCGAGCCTATGGCACCTACCAGGAAATGATGCGCGCCGAAGCCAAGCGGCCCGTCGGCGACCGCATGGATTTTGTCGCCATCGTCACTCCCAATAGCACCCATTTTCCCATCGCCATGGCTGCTTTATCCGCAGGATTCCATGTTGTCTGCGACAAGCCCATGACCCTGACGCTCGATCAGGCGTTGAAACTTCAAGCGAAGGTCAATCAAACCGGGCTCCTCTTCGCGCTCACTCATAATTATACCGGCAATGCCATGGTCAAGTCCGCGCGGGAATTGGTCCGATCCGGTCAACTTGGGAAAATTCGCCGAATCGTTTCTGAATACCCTCAGGGTTGGCTCGCCACCCGTCTGGAATCCTCCGGCCAAAAACAGGCCGACTGGCGGACCGATCCCAAACGCGCCGGCGGCACCTGTTGCATCGGAGATATCGGGTCGCATGCCGAAAATCTGGCGGAATACATCACGGGTCTCAAAATCAAGGAACTCTGCGCCGATCTCGCCACCTTCGTCAAGGGCCGCCCCCTCGATGATGATGGCAGCATTCTGGCCCATTTCGAAAATGGCGCCCAGGGCATCATCTGGGCCAGCCAGATTGCCATCGGGTGCGAAAACGGCTTGAATATCCGCGTCTTCGGCGAAAAAGGATCCCTCGAGTGGCACCAACAGGAGCCCAACTCCCTGATCGTGGACTGGCTCGATAAACCCCGCGAAATCCGGCGCACCGCCACCCCCTATGCCGGCGTCGCGGCCGGCGCTGTCTCGCGCATCCCGGCAGGCCACCCCGAAGGCTATCTTGAAGCCTTCGCCAATATTTACCGCAACTTCGCCTGTGCCTTGGAAGCCAAGCTGGCCGGCAAAAAAGTGATCGAGGAAAAATACGACTACCCCACCGTTCACGATGGCGTGCGGGGCATGGCCTTCCTCGAAACCGTCGTCAAGAGTAACAAAAAGGGCTCCGTCTGGACCCCGATGCCGAAAACCTAAAACCCTAACCACAACAAACCAGGAGATCGATCATGCCAAGACCCGTCACTCTGTTCACCGGTCAATTCGCCGACATTCCTCTCGAACAACTCGCCAAGAAAGCCGCCGCTTGGGGCTATGATGGATTGGAACTCGCCTGCTGGGGCGATCATGTCGATGTCACTCGCGCGGCCAAGGATAAGAAATACGCCAAAACCCGCGTCGAGATCCTGGCGGATCACGGCTTGAAGGTCTACGCCATCAGTGCCCACCTTGCCGGCCAGTTGGTCTGCGATCCCAATGACGATGCCCGCTCGGATATGT
>CAZCDO010000326.1:0-2060 GCA_964497135.1 uncultured Verrucomicrobiota bacterium | reverse complement strand
AATGCCGGGCATAATCACCATACAAAAGATGTAACGGCGGCTCATCCTCTTCGATGGTGGGAAACCGTCCGACCGATTCGTAGAACCGGTTATCGGTCTTGTCGTCATTGACCAGAGAGACCTCTCCGACGAGAACCTTGCCGCCTTCGCCCCAGAATTTGTGGTAAAGCCGCGTCGGCAGGGTGATGCTTTCGCCCGGCTCCAAACGAACGACATCGCCGGCCTTGACCGTCCGCACCACGCCATCGGTGGAGACTTCAACGGGGGTGTCGGCCAATTTTTCGTCGGGCGTGGAATTATAGAGCTGGATCACCAACTTGCCCCCGCCCCGATTGATGATATCCTCCGCCTTGCTCCAATGGAAGTGCATCGGAGTGATCTGCTGGTCCTGAACGATCAGGATCTTCTCGGCATAGAGCTTGCCCTTCAGCGTTTTCCAGTTCTCCATGTGCCCGTTGCGGACGGTAAAGAGGAACAAACCCACCTTGTCAAAATCGCCGGATCCAAAGTCGGTGATATCCCAACCCAATTGATTCCGCACGATTTCGGCGCATTCCGGACCCTTGGTCCGCCACTGGTCGGGCGTCCAATAGGCGAAGGGCGGGAGCAGAAAACCATGCCGGCGAATGAACTCGTCGGCGGACCTCATGATGGAGTTGATTTGTGATCTTTTCATGGCCGCACAATATCGAATGAGTTCCGGGATGGCAAGATTTTCGTTGAACACCGGGCCCAGGGGAGGACCATTTTATCAAGAGGGAGCCGGGGTGGGCGACTCGCCCCAGTAACGTATCGGATTTCGCGAGAGTTGCGGGTTCTTCCCTCCCCCCGGCGAGGGGGATCTTTGGGAACCCGGGCTTTTTTTCGTCCCCCTCTCCCCGGCCCCTCCCCCGCGCCGGGGGGAGGGAGGGGCGAAAAGCCGCCACCCAAAAGAGAACAACGGGTGACCCGCTGTTTTTATTTCAAAGCCTGCTCCAACAAATCCACCGGGGTGGCTTGCCATTTCCCATTCGCTTCCCGCTGTAAGCGATACGTCGCCAAGGCGCGAGGTCGGATGGGCGCCAGTGTCAACGCCTGCCCCATCCATAGAATCTCCGGAACCACCGTCTTCCCGGCAACCGACTGAAGTCGCATAATCCAGCATTGCCGATCCTCGGCGGGTTTGATCGCCAAAACCCGGACCGAGTCAGGGGACAGTCTCATGAACCCACCGCTCGTGGCACCCGGTCCCGGCGATGGGATCACGTGCATGACCAACGGCGGTTGCTCCAATTCGGCGGACAGCCGATCCAGCGCCGTCGTGTCTGGGGTCAGCAAAAAGCGGAATCGCAATTCACCGACATCCAAAACCGCCCGCCAGGGATGTTCGTCCACTTGGGCCGGCAAATCGGCGGCATAGCGCGTGGCCCGCACGATCGTGGCTTGTAAAACCCCTTCCGGGGTGAGATTGAATCCGTAGAGAGCATCACTGGCGAATCCCAGTGTCTCCCCCTGCCCTGCCAGTTTAACCCATCGCCCGCCCGGAACTTCCCCCACGGATCCGCGCTGAACGGTGCCGCCAATGACGTCATATTCGGCCTGCGAAAACCGTCCGGGCAAGGCCAGTTTTAATCGTGCGGACCGTTCATTCCAAAACACGCGAGCACTGATATCCACCGCATTGCGCCCCTTCCACAGAGCCAGGGTCAGATCCAAACGAGAATGACCCGCTTCCAGCCGCACATTCAAAGTCGCCCGCAAAGGACCCCGCTCACCCACTTCCACTTTCGTCACCCGCCAGGCTTCCCGAACCTCGGTCAGACTTTGCGAGGGGATCGACTCGGCGAAATCGCCCCAAGTCCCCCAGGGATCCTCGATGGTCAGGGCGGATAATCCGGGTGCATCCAGCACGGGTTTCCCGGCCCGTAAAATAGAAATCCCGGCATCCCCCGGCCGCGCCTGGACTTCCCAGTCTCCCGACGCGATGGAATTCTCGCCCGCGCACACCGGCGCGGAAACCGGCACCTCCCGGGCGTTCTCGTCATACGCAAATTCCACCACTTTCCAGCCCATCGCAGGAA
>CAZCDO010000325.1:0-2072 GCA_964497135.1 uncultured Verrucomicrobiota bacterium | reverse complement strand
CACTCGTGTTAGCGGCTTGTTTCATTACCCGTCCTTCTCAGAACGTCGCCGTTTTCCGCATCCGAGATTACCTGCTTGACCCGCAGTGGCTGGGCCGCATGGGCCATTTATAGCTACCTGCGTTGAGTGTATCACGCCAAGTGTTTCCCGCAACCTCTTTCTTCACCTCTGTCAAGACTCGCGCATTGCGCCACAATAAATGTTACCGAAGACAGGAAAAGGAGAGCGGATACGAGGGATCGTTGCGCCATAATTGATGTTACCGAACAACGGAGGGCATTGAAATATGGTGCAACAATCAAAACAGGACTATTTGGCGGCGATTCTGGGACGTTATCTGAGGGCGGGCCGGGAGTATAAAAGGAAGATTCTCGATGAGTTCTGCGAGATCTGTGGATACCACCGCAATTCGTGGCGTTCATATCCGGAAACGCGGGCAGAGGATCTTGAGACGAATCGCATTCAATATCCCCAAGAGGTAGTGGCCTCATGGTCAGTTGAGACCAAGTAACAGCCTTCATTCTCTGTATTTCTCTTTCCATCCACACAGCAGACAAAGAGGCCGCGTTAAACAACCAGGTCTGGTAGTAAGGGAATCCGGAAGTCAGGACAAAATGCTGCCCATCCCCCCACTTTTCCCACCTTCACCGGCTAATTTTTCTGTCTTCGACGGTTAATTTTTAACGTCATCGGCTGGATAATTCCGGTTGTCCTTGGGGGTCAGGCGACAAAAACAGGGAAAAAGTTGCCACCGAAGTTGCCACGGGACAATTCCGCAAAAACGGCAAAAATCGTTGAAATGCGAGGAAAGCCAATAGAATCAGGGCAAAAAAATGGAGCGAGCGAAGGGAGTCGAACCCTCGACAACTACCTTGGCAAGGTAGCGCTCTACCAACTGAGCTACGCTCGCTTCCTTGAAAGCGCGCCTTTTATAGCAAAAGCCATCCACCCCGTGCAACTGTTTTTTATTTTTCAGTTGGTAACATCGCGAAAATATTGTTTCAATCTGCGGATGAGTTTTACCCCTTCGGTCCAGGAACCGGAAACGCCGACCCGCCCGGCGCTCTGGTTTATTTTTCGCGGGAATGACCTCCTGGTCCATTCGGACACCACTCACTCGCCCGAACTCCCGTCCGGGCTCGTTCTTCCCTTTCCGCACCTGGCGCTGATCCGCCGCCAATTTCTGGGCTTCCAGAGCGAGCAACCCTGTTTTTCCGCCGAGGTGGCAACAACCACCCCACCCCCTGAGGGATTTGAATGGGTCGGGTTGCGCGGCGTGTTCGGCCGGCTGCCGGATGAATTGTTCTGGCTGGCGGCGCGGGCGGTGCAAATCATGGACTGGGATCGAACCCATCAGTTTTGCAGTCGGTGCGGCCACCCCGCGGTGGCGCGCGCCACGGAACGATCCAAGGAGTGTCCGGCCTGCGGTTTCCTGGCCTTCCCCCGGATCGCACCAGCCGTCATTATCCGCATCACCCGGGGACGGGAAATCCTCCTGGCCCGCAGCCGGCATTTCGCGCCGGGCCTGTTCAGCGTCATCGCCGGTTTCGTCGAGCCGGGCGAAAACCTTGAACAAGCCGCGATCCGCGAAATCAAGGAAGAGGTGGGCCTGGACGTGTGCAACCTCCACTATTTCGCCAGCCAGCCCTGGCCGTTTCCGCATTCGCTCATGCTCGCCTTCACGGCCGAATATGCGGGCGGCGAAATCCAAGTCGATCCCCATGAATTGGAGGAGGCGCATTGGTTTTCATTGGACCAACTACCGTCCCTGCCCGGCCCCTTAAGCATCTCCCGCCGACTGATCGATGATTTTTATTTTCCTGTGGCGGCCACGGGAAAATAACGATATATTTTCGTCCTGTTTTCTCTGCCATCAAGTTGGTCCATTGGGAGGCATCCCCTCCAGAGTTAAGGAGTCGATCATGGCGCGTAAGGTGACAATTATCGGTGCGGGCAGTGTCGGTTTTACCCGGGGTCTGATGCGGGACATGCTGGCCGTCCCCGAACTGGCCGATACGGAATTCGCGTTCATGGACATCAATGCCCAGAATCTCGACATGCTCGCCCAATTG
>CAZCDO010000324.1:0-2095 GCA_964497135.1 uncultured Verrucomicrobiota bacterium | reverse complement strand
GCCCGCTGCATCCGCGTCCGCCAGTTGGGACGCCATCAGCCGGTTCATGCGACACCATTCCCCTATTTCGGTCAGTCCGTTGCCCATGTTCTATCGCCGTTCGTGCGGCGCCTCCGCCAGGGTCTCCCCGATATTCACGATAAAGAATTTTTTGCCGCTCTCCAGAACTCGATCCGCGGGACCGATCAGGGGGCGAAGCACCGTGCCCATCTGCAACAGAACGGCACAGAACACTACACACCAGAAACCCAACATCCCGGTCGGTCGACCCGATTGCCCGGCGTTACCGTCTTTGAATAACAGGCGCAGACCGACCGCGAGTGAAATACCCCAAAACACCATGTGAAGTGCCCCCATGAACCCGATGCTTGAGGTCGACTGCGAGAAGATCCAGACAATCGGGGCAAAGCCCAGCAATAGCAGGCTGGTCAGCCCCAGAACCTGTAGCAAAATGCCCGCCACCTGCGTCAGATTCCGTTCACCCCCGCCCAGGGCGGTAAGAATATAGAGGCTCGGAAGGCACAGCAACGCGCTGAAAAGCACCATGCCCATGGTCTTGAGGGGCACAGCCCAAAGTTGAATTCCGCCGGAAAAAGAACCCATCGTCAATCCATACGCGGCGGTACTGGCGAGAACCAGCCCTAGCAGGCAGAGCCGGACTCGATGGTTACGGTGTAAAACCTCATGCATAATGGCCCCCGGACTCTTAAGCAGGGCATCGGCCACCGCCAGAATTCCCGCATCCGCCGGCAAGGGTTCCCGCAAGAGACCAGGGAAGGCCCTTTGCACCGGGAGGGGTGGTGGCGAAGCTGAATTTGGGGCGTCGCCCGTTTGCGGTCCGATCTTCTCCGATTCCACGTCACCGTTCATAACCACCTCCCGGTCTTATTACATAGAGTACTTTGCACAACAAAGTATTAGGCCAAAATCACGCGCTTAGCGCGTGACGGCGCGCAGGGCCCCGGACAGATGCGCCGCTTTTTTATCGGACGGAATGGCCTTCTGGGCCACCTTCAACACTTCCTGCAGAGCAGCCAAATACTCCTGAAACCGGTCGAGTCCGGTCCGCGTAATAAATACCGTCGTCCGCGGCTTTTCGTCCACAAACGCCTTATCGATCCGCACCACTCCGGCCTCGCGCAATACGGCCAGATGCCGGTTCAGGTTCCCATCCGTCAGATTACAGTCATCCCGGAGTTCGTTGAACGTCAGCCCCTCTTCCGCCGCACAAAGGGCGGATACGATGGACAGCCGATTGGGTTCGTGAAACACTTTCTCCAACTGTTCGTAAGGCGTCTCGGAAGGGTTGCTCATGTCGCCCGCCTTTCTTCTTCGTCTTTAGGTTCGTTTGTCAAAATTATTCGCGCCGTAATCTCCACCGGTTTGAGAGCCAGATAGACAACATCCGCGACAAACGGAGAGGCGACGCGTGCCGCAACCATCGGTCCCACGACATTGTAGACTTTCCGAAATCGGGCATGGCCGTTCGGGGCTCGCCGGGCCCAGAGATCTTCCAAGTTCCACAGGGTCATCAACTGTTGATTGGCTTCCCGGTCCTGCCCATCATGCCGCACCCGCCGTCGGGTTCCCACGACCACCGAATGACCTCGCGAGGCCGCCGTTGCGATAAAACAACTCGGCGCCTGATCGGGCAACGATGCATAGCACTTACGGGTTAAGATAAAAGTCGTAATCCAAAGGGGAATCGTCCAAAGGAACGAGGAGACCAGGGTCCTGACGGTCATATTTGAGGCGATAAACAACTGGCACGCCCGAATCAGATACCATACGGAGACATAAAGCGGAACGAGAAACCAAACATACTGGAAAGGCCAGTGGGGATTGTTCGAACGATAAACCACTAACCCGATCACCAGGCAGACGGTGCTGACGATTGCGCCCATCGCCATTCCCAAAACAATCCAGGTTTGCAGCCGGTTGGGTGTCCGATAGATCTCAACCCTGTACCATGCCGCACTCGCCCAGAGCACCAAGGGAAGCAGCGCCAACTTTCCCATATGGAAACAATCGAGCCAACCCTGGCGACAAGCGCCTTTCCAATCCGGAACGAGAAAGGCACTCATTACGAAAATGA
>CAZCDO010000323.1:0-2193 GCA_964497135.1 uncultured Verrucomicrobiota bacterium | reverse complement strand
CGGCTTTCGCTCGGCGCTGACCCGCACGGTCAATGCCTATGCCAAGGCCAACAAATTGATCAAGGACGACAAGGATGCGCTGAGCGGAGACGATATCCGCGAGGGGTTGACCGCCGTCCTCAGCGTCAAGTTGGCCCGTCCGCAGTTCGAAGGTCAGACCAAAACAAAGTTAGGCAACGGCGAGGTGGAAGGCATCGTGGCCTCGATTGTCAACGATGAGTTGGCCACGTTTCTCGAGGAAAATCCGCCGATCGCCCGCAAAATCATCGAAAAGGCCGTCGTGGCCGCCCGGGCTCGCGATGCCGCACGCAAAGCCCGCGATTTGACCCGCCGAAAAGGTGCGCTGGACAGTGCCTCCCTGCCCGGCAAACTGGCCGACTGTTCCGAACGCGATCCCGCCCTGTGCGAACTGTACATCGTCGAAGGGGACAGCGCCGGTGGCTCGGCCAAGCAAGGCCGTAACCGGGAATTCCAGGCCATCCTGCCGCTCCGTGGAAAAGTGCTTAACGTCGAAAAAGCGCGACTGGATAAAATCCTGAATAACAACGAAATCCGGACCCTGATCACCGCCATCGGCGCTGGGATCGGCGAGGACGAATTCGATTTGGGAAAAATCCGCTACCACAAAATCATCATTATGACTGATGCCGACGTGGATGGCGCCCATATTCGAACGCTCCTGCTGACCTTTTTCTTCCGCCAGATGCCCCACCTGATCGAATCCGGCCACGTCTTCCTCGCTCAACCGCCGCTCTATCGCATCGTCCGCAAAAAACGCGAAGAGTACATCGATTCGGATGAGACCCTGACCCGCAAGTTGCTGGATTTGGGAACCGAAGATATCACCCTCGAAATCCTCGGCAGCAAGAAGCGTTTCGCCGCCAAAGACTTGATCGGGATCCTTGACATCGTTTCCCAGATGGAGCCCATTGGCAAGGCCCTCGCCCGCAAGAGTGTGGATGTGGCTGATTATCTCAAGCACCGCCACCCCAAAACCGGCAGTTTCCCCCGCTTTATGGTTACCTTGAATGGCAACCAGGAGCCGGAACACCATTTTGCTCATACCGAAGAGGAACTCAAGGCCCTCCGTGAAAAAATCGAAGCCAGCACCGGCAAGGAATATGAAATTGGCTCTTCCGGTGAGCCTCATACCGACGGCGAGGCGAGCTTCCGGTGGATCGAACTCTTTTCCGCCAATCCGGTCACCAAAATCATCGCCGCCCTGGAACACAAGGGATTCACCTCCAGCGATTATGCCGGCGATGGATCTCCCCGCTATGACCTGGTCGATAGCGATGGCGAAAAAACGCCGTTGACCTCGCTCCGGGATCTTTTGGACTGCATCCGCGAGTTCGGCCGCAAGGGCTTGAACATCCAGCGCTATAAAGGGTTGGGAGAAATGAATCCCGAACAGCTTTACGAAACCACCATGAACCCCCAGAAGCGCAGACTGCTCAAGGTGATTCAGGAGGATGCGGTCAAAGCTGACCAGATCTTCACCGTGTTAATGGGCGACGAGGTTGAACCCCGCCGCAAGTTCATCGAGGACAACGCCCTGAACGTTCAAAATCTGGATATTTAATCGAACCCCCTAATCTTTTTTCACCCCGGAATGGAATCGCGCATGTACACGCAAAACGAAGTCCTCGGCAGTATTAATATCGAAGAAGAAATGCAGCGCTCCTATATCGATTACTCGATGAGCGTGATCATCGGTCGCGCCCTCCCCGACGCCCGGGACGGACTCAAGCCTGGCGCCCGCCGCATTCTGTTCGCCATGCGCCAATTGGGCCTTTTGCATACCCGGCCCTATAAGAAATGCGCCTATGTCGTCGGGGAAGTGCTCGGAAAATACCATCCCCATGGCGATTCGGCGGTTTACGACACCCTCGTGCGGATGGCCCAGCCCTTCGCCATGCGCTATTGCCTCGTCGAAGGCCAGGGCAACTTCGGCAGTATCGACGGGGATAACGCCGCCGCCTATCGGTATACCGAATCCCGGCTCCATCGGATCGCCGAGGAACTCCTCGCCGATATCGATAAAAACACCGTGGTCATGACCAAGAACTACAACGGGGAACTCGATGAACCTTCTGTCCTCCCCGCCCGCCTGCCCAACCTGCTGATCAACGGATCCACCGGAATCGCTGTGGGCATGGCCACCAATATTCCCCCGCATAACCTCGGCGAGGT
>CAZCDO010000322.1:0-2218 GCA_964497135.1 uncultured Verrucomicrobiota bacterium | reverse complement strand
CGGCATGCGATATTTTTCAACCCAGAAGATTTTCTGGAATTACAACGGCGGCGATCCCTTCCCGTATAACACCTTTTGGTGGGAAGGCATTGACGGCAGTCAGATCCTCAGCCACTTCCACTATGATTACAACTCGCCCACCAATCCGGCCTCCCTGGTCAAACGGTGGAATGAACGGGTTCAGAAGGATGGGCTGGATGCGCGCCTGTTTCCCTTTGGCTGGGGGGACGGCGGGGGCGGGCCGACGCGAAATCATCTTGAATTCTTACGCCGCCAGAAGGATCTGGAAGGCGTGCCCCGCACGAAGATCGCGGCGCCGAACGAATTTTTCAAACGCGAGGAACGCCGCCCGGGCAAACTGCCGGTCTACCTTGGGGAATTGTATTTTCAAGCGCATCGCGGAACCTATACCACCCAGGCGCGCACCAAACGGGGCAATCGCAAGTGCGAATTCGCCCTGCGTGAGGCCGAATTGTGGGGAGCCGTGGCCACCGTGCGGAATCGGCGATACCGGTATCCCGCGCGGCAGATGGAAGAGACCTGGCGAAATGTGTTGCTCAATCAGTTCCACGATATCATCCCCGGCTCTTCGATCAACCGGGTTTACGAGGAGGCCGAGGCCTTGTCCAGCCAGTCCTTGACCGATGCCTGGACGGAAGCCGATCGGGCGATGGGCGCGCTGGTGAAAGCGGATGCCGGGGCGATCACCGTTTTCAATTCGCTGGCGTGGGACCGGATGGTTCTGGCGCCATTGCCCGCCGGCTGGGCGGGTGCGGAGCACGAGGGCGATCCGCTGGTCACCCAGGATATCGGCGGCACCCGCTATGTCGAGGTGTCGGTGCCGGGTTGCGGGTGGACCACGCTGACCGAGGGGGAGGCGTGGCCGACCGCGGCGCAGTCGCTCCAGGCGACGCCGACCCGGATGGAGAGCGAGGTGCTTCGCCTGGAGTTCAATCGCAAGGGCGAGCTGGTATCGATGTGGGATAAGACGGTCGGTCGGGAATTGGCCGCCAGTCCGATGAATGCCTTCAAACTCTTCAAGGATGTGCCGACCAATTACGATGCCTGGGATATCGATTCCACTTACAAATTGAACCCGGTGGAGTTGACCGCGGCGGCGCAGATCGAGGTCATTTCCGCCGGCCCCTTGGCGGCGGTCCTGCGGATTCGGCGGAAGATCAACCAGTCGGAGATGGAGCAGGAGGTCTGGCTTCGCCGGAACAGTCGCCGGGTGGAATTCCGGACCCGCATGGACTGGCGCGAGAAGCACAAGCTGTTGAAGGTAGCGTTCCCGACCCCGCTCCGGTGCGACGAGGCGATCCATGAAATCCAATTCGGCCATTTGCGGCGGCCGACCCATGCCTCGCGGCCCTATGATGCGGATCGCTTCGAGGTGAGCAATCAGAAATGGAGCGCGGTGGTCGAGGAGAATGCCGGGTTGGCTGTTCTGAACGATTGCAAATACGGGATTAACGTCGAAGGCGGAAGCCTGCAACTGACCCTGCTCCGGTCTCCCCTGGCGCCCGACATGACGGCCGATCAGGGGCGACAGGATTTCACCTATGCGGTCTATGCCTGGACGGGGCCTTTCGCGGAGAGCGGGATCGTTCGCGAGGGCTATGATTTGAATGTGCCGGCCCGGGTCCGCCAGGGAGCCGCCGGGTCAGCCGCCGTCGTTGCGATCGGTTCGCCGAGCGTGATCTTGGAAACGGTCAAACCGGCGGAGGATGGTTCCGGCGATCTGATCCTGCGGATGTATGAAAGCCTGCGGACCACGGTGAAATGCACCGTGCTGACCGAATTGCCCTTTGTCAAGGCGCTGTCCGTAAATCTGGTGGAGGAAGAGCCCAAGCCCCTGGCCTCCAAAAAAGGAGTGCTGGAACTGGAGTTCAAGCCGTTCGAAATCAAGACGGTGCGGCTGGTGATGGGGAAAGGGAACGCTGGGGGCCGGCAATCTGTGCTCTGAGGTAAGGCCGTCTCGCCGAGACGGCCGGGGAGGGAGCGAGGGATGGAGGTGGAGACGGGGCCCTCGGCGAGGGGAAGGGCGGCCGACGTCCGCCCCCACAGGAGAGGCGTTCATTGCCCTTCGACGGGGTTTGACGGGCTCAGGGCAGGTGCGCGCCTCTTGCGGCGCTACTACCAGCCCGGATTCTGAACACTCAGGCGTTGGTAGCGACACACGGCGCGCGACGCGCCGAAAGTAAAAAAAGGAACTGCG
>CAZCDO010000321.1:0-2244 GCA_964497135.1 uncultured Verrucomicrobiota bacterium | reverse complement strand
ACGTCTCCCGTTCACGTCCCCATCCCCATCCCCATCCCCGCACCCGTTCACGTCCCCTCTCCATCCCCATCCCCGCACCCGTTCACGTCCCCTCTCCATCCCCTCCCCTCACCGTTCCCAGGCCACTACTCCGGCGGTCAACGACATAATATACCAGCGCTGGGTATCCGCATTGTAAACCGCCAGGTCAAATGCACCATCTCCATCAAAATCACCGGTCACCGGGATCGCTCCTTGCCAGCCCCATTGAAGATTCCAGACCAAAATGTCACCGGATAGGGATTGGATATACCAGCGCCCCGTCTGATCGTTAAATACCGCCAAATCCCAGCGGTTATCCCCATCATAATCACCCGGTACCACCCGAGCCCCCGGCCAACCCCACTGCCGGCTCCACGTCAGAACCGGGCCGGCACAGGAACGGATATACCAGTGCCCCGTCGCCGGGTCAAAAACCGCCAAATCATAAATTCCATCGCCATCGAAATCGCCGGACACCGGAGTGGCTCCCGGCCAACCCCATTGAATGTCCCACCCCAAAATCGAACCGACCGATGAGAGGAGATACCACCGCCCTTCACCCGCACCAAAAACCGCATAGTCATAAATCCCATCGCGGTCATAATCGCCCGGGACCGGAATCGCCCCGGGATAGCCCCAGTTTTTCTCCCAAGCGACCACGGAACCCGTTAAAGAAAGAATATACCAGTCGCCACTGACCGGATCGTAAACGCTCCAATCGTTAATCGAATCCCCATCATAATCGCCGTAAATCGACACCGCCCCACTCCAGCCCCAGGCAATGTCGTGAAAAAGGTTCGATCCGGCCAGCGATTGGGCCGACCAGATTCCGTTGGTGACAATCGCCAAATCACTATGCCAATCCCCATTAAAATCCCACGGCAAGGTCAAGGGAAACGCCGTTTGACTGCAAACCCAAACCGAACCCGTACCGACAAATCCGGGATAGGGCATGGAAACCGACCACCCCCCGGATGAATAATCAATCCGTCCCTGAATCGAAACCGGAACGATGCCTTGAAACAGATAACGCCCCTCCAACCGGCCATCTCCCAGATCGCGAAAGGTCCCCCGCAAACGGTTGTCCGGCGCCTGATAAACCCACCCGCCGACTGAGCCCGGACGGAGAGGCGCACCCAAGGCCTGACCCGCAAAGGAAATCAAGGGGGCCGCATCGAAACCCTCGATAATCCGCGGAGAATTGACGACTTTACGCGGCGGGCCATTGGAATACAGATAACTCACTCGAATATCCAGATCCTGATCGGCCCCTGGCATGGCCAGGTCGGCGAACCACCCACCGGTTGAATGGGTCATGAACCCTTGCACGGGCAAAGCCGTCAGGGAAGCAAACAAGAATTCGCCGGATAGCGATCCACCAGTCGAATCTTCGATCGCGCCGATCAATCGACCCGATGTCCGGGACCTCAAAAAAAACGTGACACTGCCGGGCACGGGATGAGGGTGGGTCAACCATCCCCCGATCTTCAATAAAGGTTCCGCCGTCGGGACCGCAACAACCCCCACCGTTTCGTCCAAAGCCGCCCAAGACCCATCAGCCGCGGAATAGATCGCTTCAACCGCCACCGCCTCACTCAAGCCCGGCTGGGGAATATCGAGAATCCAGGCGCCGTTGCGCACATTCAGGGTTCCAGCGGAAAACTCGGGCAGATTCGAATTTAAAAAAGTCGCCCCCGTCAACACCCCCGCCCCCGCATCGCAATAAATCCCCATCACCGCGGAATCAGACATTCGTCTCAAAGTCAGAAGCAGGGTTCCTGGCTGGACATCGGAGTGAGCCAAGCCGCCCCCCAACTTGATCAGGGGATCCGCAAAGGATGCGGTTTGACGCTCCGCCATTTCACGAAATTGCGACGGCTCAGAAACTCCAACCTGATAGGATGCGGCAAGACGGAACGAACCGACCATCCCGTTTGGAGAGAAATCGACTGACCAATGCCCCGTCGCATAATCAATCGAACCCGTTCCGCCCTGAACGGTCATCGCCCCCAACCCCATTCCGGCCAGTAACCCGGTCCCCTGATCGAGGAACAATGCCCGTAAATCACCACTCCCCTCAAACTGAAGATGGATCGTGACGGAACCGGTTATGGCGGGAGTATTGGATAGTGTGCCTTCAATGTGGAGTAATGGCACCGCCGGCGTCCCCTCCGCCGATCCCTGAAATTCCCGTTCAACAAACACCGTTTCGGCAAAAACACC
>CAZCDO010000320.1:0-2335 GCA_964497135.1 uncultured Verrucomicrobiota bacterium | reverse complement strand
TGCATTCTGCCCGGGGTGAGGCTCGACTATGCCAATGTTTCCCTGCTGGCCCGGTGCCCGGCGCGAAAGGCGGCGATCTTTTACGGTCTGGCCGGTACAGAATCCCGGGTCAGTGTCAATGGACAGGAACACCGGATGATGATCCCGGCCCGCGGTGTGGCCCGGGTGCGGGCGGGAGAGGTTACGATTCTGGTGGCCGACGAGGAGATGGCTGAGCGCGCGTGGTTCGTCGAGGGCGCAATCTTTTTCGGCCCCGACTACGTCGGCGCCCGGGGAGCGGACGGGGCTTGTGGGGTGCGATCAAGCGCCGCGACCCCGCCGATGCTGGAGGTGATGCCGGAGGGTACGCTTCTGGAAATCGAAGCCGCCCCCCTTCCATCCCCGGATCCTTTGCCGATCCTGGCGGACTGGCAGATGTCCGATTTTCCGGAGATTCGAGGTGAAGGTACCGGCTGGCGGCCTCTCGCCGCGCCCACCCGGCACGAATCCCTTGACGGCGCCTTGTATGGCTATGTCTGGTACAAGGCCGACGTGGAAAGCGATGGGGAACAGGATTCAACGCTGTTGTTCGCGAAGGCGCATAATCCGATCCATGTTTTTCACGAGGGGCGATGGGTGGGGACCTTCGGCGCTCAGCGCAACCACTGGGCGCGCTGGGACTATTCCCACCCCGCGGAGGCATTCCGGGAACTCGTGCCGGTACGCCTGCATCGGGGCGTCAATCGCTTCGCGTTTCTTTCCGACAACAACGGGCGCGAGAACGGTGGCGGGTTCGATCCGCAGGGCATCGAGGGGCCGGTGGTTGCTGGTGCGCGGCGGGTGATTCCGTCGGGGGTGCGGCACATCGCCCCCGAACCGGTTGCCCCCGAGGTATTCCGGTGGGCGCGAAACAAGGCGTTGCGGGAGCCGCGTCCCTTGCCGGCGGTGGAATTCGAGCTGGCCATCGGCCCGGATGAAATGGCTTATTTCCACATGAACCAGCTCCACTGCGGGTCTGGAGAGGTAATGGTCCAGGTGAATGGCCGGCATGTGCCGCCGATGGCTTTACGCCGGTATCCCTTCAATGTTATCGCGGTGCCCCGGGAATGTGCCGGACAGACGGTGCGGGTGCGAATCCCGTATATGGACGTTGATCCCGCCCGCCTGATGGAGCAAGGACTGCTGATCTATCTGGCGCCGCTTCGCGGCGAGTTAAGAAACTGGTCCTTCAAACCCATGGGGGATCCCGACGTCAGGAATGGGGCGTGCGGCAGGGCTGCGGTGAACGCCCACAGCGGTGACCCCGATCCGGTGGTGATCCTGCCGGAAGTCAAGAATCCGGAACGCGGCCGGTTGCTCGTGCAGCCGGCCTTTTTCCGGACGACCTTTCCGCGGCCACCGGGGGTGCGCCCTGTTTTTGTGGATGTCGGGGCGATGAAGAAGGGGCAGGTTTACCTGAACGGCTATAACTGTGGGCGTCTGAACACGGTCAGCGGGATATGGACTCGGTATTACCTGCCGCGCCCCTGGATGCGGGATGAAAATGAGATGGTAATTTTCGAGGAACTCGGCGTGCTGCCGCATGGAGTGGCGCTGCGATGGGGTGGGATGCCGTTTGCCGAACAGGAGATCAGGCTATCATGAGCATTGATTTATCGGCGGAACGGTGGGCGGGAGGGATCTGGGGCTCTGGTATTTTTCGGATGTTTACCGGTCAGAAGTGCCGGCATCGCGGTCCAGCCAGTTTTCCCACAAGCTGTTAAAGTCATTTTTATGAAAACATTCACTATTGTTGGAGCGGGCGGGATTTTTACCTGTGGTCTTCTGGCGTATTTGGGCCGGGAATCCGTCCGGCTCCGGTCCGAACTGGGGTCTGAAACCCTGCGTCTCGTCTTGATGGACATCGATGAGAAACGGTTGATCCGGACCCGGCGGTTAGGGGAACGTATTTTGGAAGAAAGCCGGCTCGCTTCTCAAATCCAACTCGTCTCTCAAACGGATCTCAAAGCCTCCCTGAGCGACACGGAATTGGTCTTATTGATCCGATCGTTCAGACCCCAGATGGCTCGGAATGTGGAACTGGCACAAAAATACGGTATTCCCGGCGGGGATGAGGGGCCTGCCGCATTGGGTTTGGCTCGATTGGTCGCCCCCGAGATTGAATCGGTGGCCGCGACCCTTCGTGCCGTTGGGAAACCCGGCGCCCGCCTGTTGATTTTTTCCAATCCGACGGATTTGTTGGCCGCCGTGGTGACGGCGAAGACCGGGGTGGAATCGTGGGGGTGGTGTGGCGCGCCGGACAGTCTGCGGGAAAACATGGCCCAGTTCATGCAGATTCCGATTCAATCGATTACCC
>CAZCDO010000319.1:1016-2342 GCA_964497135.1 uncultured Verrucomicrobiota bacterium | reverse complement strand
CCCCGCCGCCGCCACCCCCCCCACCACCGGCAACCACCAGCACTTCAATGTCGCCGGTTTTCGTGACCGTGAAAGTCCCGCTGCTCGTGAACGTGTGAAGGCGGTATGCGCCGATATCATTGGTCGTGTTTCCCCCGGTTCCCGCCACGGCGGCAGCCGATGCCAGTCGTGGAGGAATAAGCAGAAGAGTTGATAGAACCAGAAGAACAAGAGCCCATCGTCGGATTGTCAATTGCATGGCATCATACCTCCCGTCGTTCGCAAAACGCGTATGGCTCAGACATGATTACAACTTTCCGAATACTCGCAACCCCTTCCTCACGCATCATCAACACGTTCACCGCACCCCAATGTTCCCCTCGACCGGCAACTTCGTCGCGAAAAAGACTACTTCGCGACCTCTATTGTATGCGGCACCAGGATGTTGTCATCCGAAAAAGACATCATCGGCGATAGATTCAAGGGCAGGGGCAAAGGTTTGGTGTTTTTTTCATGGAAACTGACCGAGGGGAAACGCAATTCGCGAATCGCCGGCTGATCGCCGTTGTTCACCTTGAACAGAACGGTGCCTTTGGCGACTTCCTTGGTAATGGTTTTCCCCTCCAAATCCCTTGCGTCCAAAAGCTCGGGCTGTGGATACGAGTAAGCCGCGGTTTTTAGATTGGCCGGGACAAAGAAATAAGCTTTTTGCGCCTCAGGCTTGGCCTCGTCCGCCGATCGGATACGCAGGAAGCTCGTTTCAATCCCCACCGGCAGGTTGGCCGGATATTTCATCTCGACCCCGCCCCAGACATTCAAAAGCCGAATCAGGCAGAAGCCATTGGTAAAACCTTTGGGCATGGTTATTTTATAATCATACCACTTGGCCGGATCTGCTCCATCAAACGGAACCTTGGCCGAAAGCAGGTTGACCCACGGTTGGGTGAGGGCAACCGAAAAGTTGTCCCATTCCGGGGGCGGATTGAGGAATCGTATGGATAATTTTATTTCCGGTATCTGGGTGGGCACACAGACATAAAGACTGAGCTTATGCGAATCGTCGCCGGTGAGGATGGGGGTCGTCCGGGTCTCGGCAACCAGTGAGGTCACGGGATGAAGCGGAACGTAATAATCGGTCGCGTAGCTCATCTGATCGTAGGCCACGGCAACATAGTTTCGCCGGCCGGCCACCAGTATCTGCGCCAATTCCGGCTCGCTCAAGGGCTCGGACGAGCGCTTCACGGGAACATCGAGCTGTTCTTCCGAAAGGGGCCGGTCAAGCCCGCTGGTGCCCCAGAAATACTGCCCGCACGTCACGACGGTGTGATTCATGCAACTGTGATGAAT
>CAZCDO010000319.1:0-1006 GCA_964497135.1 uncultured Verrucomicrobiota bacterium | reverse complement strand
GCTCCTTGACCCGATCGGTCGTTATAAATTCATGACGGAGGCGCAGATACTCGACATACCCCAGGTAGTCATGGATGCGCCGCTTGACCGCCGGATCGGAGGTCAGGCTGAGTGCCTCCTCGATATCCCGGAACGAATTCCCGAGTTCCACGGGGGTCAGCTTGAAGCCATTGCCCCAGCGACTGAGCATCCGTTCCATGGCCGGCCGGGCCGCGCCAAAGGCCTTTTCATAAAAATCATCAAACAGAACCTGGGTATCCTGGTGCGGTTCCCAGCTCAGGCGCGAAACCATGTAGAGCGCCGGTCCGACCGCCCCGCCGGAATACGTGGTCTCCAAGGTGAAACTCCGGACATGGTTGTCGTACCAGAATTTCACCCGCTGGGGATAGGAATAATCAAAATCGAGGTACGGAATGTCATTGCCCCATTGCGGGATGCACCAGTAATCGTAAACCCCCAGGAACCGGCTTTTCGCCCCCCACGCCTCGATCAGTTTGTCGGCGGACAGTCCGGATTGATTGAATCCGTAAGCGGCCACCTGAACCATGACGTTCGGTTCCAGTTGAATCGAAGGCGGCGGGCTGTGCTGATTATAGGCATAGAGGTTGACATAGGCAAAGGGGCTTAACGGACGAACCGCCCGGGCGACCTGGTTGGCCAGCGAAAAGACCCGGTCGGTGATCGACCCCAGCTTTACACATTCGGCGCACTCGCAATGCCCCCCGCCGTCAGAGGGCTCAACGCTCACGGAAAAGATTCCCTTGGGCGCCTCGCGCGCGATGATCCATTTGCAGGCTTCCACCCGGTCCTTGACAAAGAGGTCAATGACGTTGGTGTTGGAGTAGCACAGCTTCATATCGCCGGTGACGGGAACGCGCTTCCCGTTGACTTCCGGACGGCATTCGGGGTGGGCTTCAAAAAAGGCTTTGTTCCGGGCGACAAAATCCTGATAGTAATGCCCCCCCGTCGTCAAACCGCCGAAGCGGTTTCGCTCCGTCCAGGTGAT
>CAZCDO010000318.1:0-2423 GCA_964497135.1 uncultured Verrucomicrobiota bacterium | reverse complement strand
AGCCAATCCGTGGAATGCCCGGGTTCTCCGGAGAGGAGTTGCAACATCAACAGACCCAGGGCGCCATGCACATCCCCCTCACAGGCGAAGGGAATGCCATCATCGGCGAGCAGGCTGGCCGCCAGGCAAACCCGCCCCATGAGTTGTGGATAACAGCCCACCGTGACGGCGTCCAGACGGTGGCGTAGGACCTGATCACGAAGGGCTTGATACACCTGCAGGGAATCATGGCCCTCGGCCTGGGTGACCTCGCATTGTCCGGCGTTTCGGGTCAGCGTCTGCCATTGCGCCTCGACCTGGGCCGTGGGAATATCCTTTGCCTGCTGAAGTAAATCGGGTAGATCCAGCCAGACGACACGGGAGCCAAACGCTTTTTTTAATACAAATTCATTGGGTGCGGTATGGGTCATTCCGGTTAAATGATGACCGGCCATGCCGATGCGGGATCGACGGAGCCGGTTTTGGAGGGCGGCTCCCTGACAGAAGGGCAACGATTGGGTCAACGCCGAGGCATCGTCCATCGGGCCAAAGACGGACAGATAGGGATGTTCCAATGCTTTGAGAAAAGCGGTGGCCTGTTGACATCCACAGAGCGCGCCGGATTCCATTCCCGGCAGGGGCCGAAGCAGAAGGGGCCTTCGGCATTCCTCGAGTAAATCTAAAATGAGATAATCTTCGAACCAACAGGCGGCGGCCAAGGCCATGGCGTCCACCCGGGCATCGGCCCAGCACCGACCGGCCGTGACCGCCTGATCCGGCGAACCGATCGGATCACCCAAAACGATTTCACAACCGGCCGCTTCCAGGCTCCGGGCCAAGTCTTGTGCGGCCTGCGGAGCCCGGTTGGCGCCGACTTCCAACGGGCTCGATACCGCGCTGACGCCGATCCGGGGTTTGATTTTTAGAGCGGATGAACTCATGGGATCCCTCACTTATCGGTAGGTTTTCCAGGCGTCGATCAGGATTTCAATGCCGGCCCAGGGGGTATCCGGAAAGAGGGCGTCAACTGGGTGCAGAATGAATCGATTTGTGGGTCCCAGGATTTCAATGGCGGACTGAACCTCCCGACGGATCCGTTCGGCGTTGCACGTTTGCACCGACAGGGCATTCGTTCCGCCGACGAGCGTCATCCGCGAACCGAGTAAATCGCGGGCGCGCGCGAGGGGGATGCGATCCTGGATGGGATCGACGAAGTAGAGGACATCTACCCCGGCATCCGCGAGACGAGGTCCCAGGGTTTCGACCCCCGTGGTCATCACGTAGCCGAACAGTTTGCCGTGGCGATGGGCCGCGCGGGCCAGGGTTTGAATGTGGGGGAAAAGGAATTGGTCGAATAGAGCCGGCGACCAGAAATCGGTCGAGGAATACCAGCCGCGTTCGCAGACCAAATCCACCCCCCGCGTGGTGGCGGCGAGTTCCACCCGGGCCAGATCGCACTCGGAGATGAGGTCAACCAGGCGACCGAAAGCGACCGGGTCATCCATTGCGAGCAGGACGGCGCCTTCCGTGCCGCAAAACCAAACCACCGCGTCCATTCCAAAGCCCGCCCAGGCTTGAACGGGAACGCCTTCCTTTTCAGCAAAGGTGCGAACTGTTTGCATGCGGGCCTGGAATCGGGCGGCATCGGCGGCACTCGGTGGGCAGAAGAGATGTTTCAACGGACCCAGATCGGCGACGTCGGTGACGATATGCCGCACCGCGCGGGGAATATTGTAGTCTTCGATGAGTGGAACGCAGTCGGGTTGAATTACCCAGCCGGCGCCGGGGTCTTCCCCCGTTTTGCGGACCGCATGTCGTGCCGGTCCCGACGGAGTTTGATAATCGCGGATCATGACGGGATATTGCGGATCCATTTTTCCGGCAGGCACGAGGGTGTCTTTCCAGGTCACCTCCGGATCCCGGCCCCACGGGACGGAAACATCGATGATATCGTCCACACCGAGTTTGCGCCAGGCGAGGACCCGGCGAAAATCATCCTCGACGGTCCAGGGCTGGGGGAGGGTATGCAAATGATCCAGGCGTCCGGTATACCAATAGTTGCGCGGGACCCCATCGATTTCCCAGCGCAGAGCGTTTGGAGCTGCAAGGCCGAAGGCCCAGGTGGTCAGGGGGATATGATCGGCGGGCTGGCCCTTCCATGCCGCCAGAATACGCTCACGAGATGTCATGAGAATGCCTTTCTTAATATCGCGGAGGTGAATAGACGGTAATCAGGCGGACGGGGTCGTCGACGGGATAGCCGCGGTGGATGGTCTGGCGGGGGACATAGAAGGAATCCCCGGGCCGCACGGTCAGGAGGGGGCGTCCCTTCAATTCCAGGCGGAGGGATCCGCTCAAAACGTAGCCGGCGACATCGCATTTTAAACATTCGAAAGGGGGCGGCTGGGCGGTCGGGAATTGGGTTTCGTCGAGCATTTCGACCT
>CAZCDO010000317.1:0-2449 GCA_964497135.1 uncultured Verrucomicrobiota bacterium | reverse complement strand
CATGAGAAGCATCACCGTCAACATCTCAACCAGGGTAAAGCCCCTTCTCCCCGCCGCCCTGGAAATGGATGCGACGACACTCATAGGTTTATATTGTCCGCGGTCGTGTTCAGGTTTTTGTCCGGTCCGGGCGATGTCACCCGGATCACATCATTGCTGATATCGATGGTGATCGAATAGGGCGAGCCCCAACTGTCGCGGAACACGAGATTCGTACCCTCTTTTTCCCAGAAGGCCCGGCGGCGCGGATTTAAATCCACCGTAAAGGGGGGAATCGGATTGGAGGGCACCAGATATTTCACCAAATTCTGATTGTCGCTCTCCCACGTCCGGTTCTCGGACAACCCGGAGGGGGGGAGCGCCCCCGGCCACCGCTCATATTCAACCCGATACATCCGGATGGCCTGCTCCATCGCCCGGATGTCCGTCAAAGTTCGATTGGTCAGGGCGTTTTGTTTCGCTTTCCACAAGGCGGAGGATATCAGCGACACCAAAATCGCGATGACCGCGATGACCAACAATAATTCGATCAACGTAAAGGCGTGTAGCGTTTTTTTCATGGGATCCATTACCAACCCAAAATATCGTCGTTCGGATCTGATTTGCTGGGGCCATCGGACCAAGCGGCCACCGATCGCGACACCACCTCTTTGAGCTGTTTGGTTCCGGATCCCCGGGTAATCGAAACTTGATTGTCGTAATTGTCATCCAAAACAAGCCGGTAATACCGGAAATCGGCTGACGTCCACCAGGGATCCCTCATTTGGCCCAAATGCAACGCATTCGTGCTGAATTCCATATAGGTGTAGCTGAGAGGATTATTGCTGACCAGACACAAAACCCGTTTCTGCGTCATTTCGGTTGGGTTTCCATCAACCGCATCCAGCGGCCATTTCCGCGTCGGCATGTCCGACAATAAACTTTTCCAAGCCGTCTCCAACTGTTTGATTTCCGCGCGCGCCCGGGTTTTTCGAGCCGTCGACTTGGCCGCATTAATCGCCGGGAACATCAGCGCCATCAGAATGGCGATAATGCCCATCACCACCAATAATTCAATCAACGTGAAGGCGTTACTTCTTTTCATAGGTATTGGTGCCTCCGCTTTGCATAATCCAAAAAACGCCATCCGGGCTGTTACAGCCTAATTGATAGCTCTGATAATCGGGAGGCGGCGAATTGTAGATATACCGACTTGAACCCCCACTGGGCCCCGATTGATCCATCCAGGGATCCACGATAATGAATCCGTCATAGTTAAGGATGACATCCCCAACGCCCTTGACGTTTTGGGTCTGCGTACCCGCGCTCCAATCGGCTATTGGGATCTTTTCCAGATAACTGGACCATTTTTCAGCTGCGTCTGGTAGCGGGTAGTATCCTATCGCATCGCCACCCACCAGACTTTTCTTGCCGGTCCTGGAGAAAATATAGGCCTCGATTCCAACCCCCGGCGCCTGATAAGTCCGGTTTGTGGCCGGCACATATACGGGTTTACCATCCGACCGGTCCGTGGTACTGCCCTTATCCCAATCCAAGGGTTGCGTGCCAAAATGCTGGGCGGGCGGATAATGGCCATATTCCCGGTAAAAAGCTTCAATCGCAATTTGAATATTGAGCAGGTCGCGATAGGCGCGTTTGACCTGCACCTTTCGATAGACCAAGGATCCCAAACCAAACGTCATGGCGCTCAAAATCAGGATGATCACGACCACGACCAATAATTCGATCAGGGTAAAGCCTGAATGTCGGCAGACCTGAGATGTCCTCTTCATAGCCACCTCCTTATCTTCCACTATATTAGCCTTTTCCATCAAAGGTCACAAGCACCTTATGCCCCTACAAAAATGCCCGGGCGCATCTACGATTCAGTGCCGTGATCACGCGAATCCAAGTACGTCGGGCATTCCTGCCCGACCGAGTCAGGCAAGGATGCCTGACCTACGGGAGCACCGGTTGCGCCGTGCACACGACCCAGCCATCCATTCGTTCGTAGTGACACCGTAAGGCGTTTCCCCGTGCCGAGGACACCTCATCCCCCGCGCGATCAACCCGACAGGTTGCCCACGATCGAAATCAACGGCATGAACATCGCAATCACGATCGTTCCGACAATGACCGCCAGGAAAATAATCAAAATCGGCTCGATAATGGAGGTCAACGCATCCACCGCCGTATCCACCTCATCCTCGTAATTACTCGCAATCCGCATCAGCATGTCCGGCAGGGCGCCGGTTTCCTCACCCACCTGGATCATGCTCACCACCATGCTCGGGAAAACGCCGGATGCCTCCAGAGGGCCGGCCACGGTTTCCCCCTCCTTGACGCTGTCATGCACCTGCTGGATAGCCCGGATCAAAACCTTGTTGCCGGCGATATCCCGCACGATATTCAACGCGCTCAACATCGGCACCCCCCCCGTCAACAGCGTCCCCAGGGTCGAGGTGAATTG
>CAZCDO010000316.1:0-2526 GCA_964497135.1 uncultured Verrucomicrobiota bacterium | reverse complement strand
CGCCATCGGAAATGCAATCGACATCGACTTCCACCGCATTTTCCAGGTAATGATCGACCAAAACCGGACGCTTCTCGGAAACCTCAACCGCCTCGGCCATGTAGGTGCGAAGCATCGCGTCATCGTACACGATCACCATCGCGCGCCCGCCGAGAACGAACGAAGGCCGCATCAAAACCGGGTAGCCGATGCGCGCGGCAATGGCTTGAGCCTGTTCCACGGTGGTGGCAATTCCGCCATCGGGCTGAAGAATCCCCAACTGTTGCGCCATCTCGTGAAACAATTTGCGGTCTTCGGCAATTTCAATACTGGCAGGCTTGGTCCCGATGATATTCACCCCGTTGGCCTCGAGTTCCTTGGCCAGGTTGAGCGGCGTTTGGCCGCCGAACTGCACGATGGCGCCCCAGCACTTTTCGCGCTGATAAATGTTGAGCACATCCTCGAGGGTCAGGGGCTCGAAATAAAGCCGGTCGCTGGTGTCGTAATCGGTGCTGACGGTCTCGGGGTTGCTGTTCACCATGATGGTCTCGATGCCGGCCTCGCGCAGGGCGAACGAAGCATGCACACAGCAATAATCGAATTCGATCCCCTGCCCGATCCGATTGGGACCGCCGCCGAGAATCATCACCTTTTTGCGCTGGGTCGGGCGGCTCTCGTCCAGGGTTCCGCAATAGGTCGAATAAAAATAGGGCGTGAACGCGGTAAATTCCGCGGCGCACGTGTCCACCAAGCCGTAAACCGGAATCAAACCCTGCTCTTCACGGGCCTTCCGGACGGCCTGTTCCGTGGTCTTCAACAAGTGGGCGATCTGCCGGTCGGAATAGCCGAATTCCTTGACCTGCCGAAACCGGGCCGGATCCTTCGCCAATTTCGCCAGGCTCCCGGCCGCCCGAATCTCGTCCTCGTAGGCGGCCAGCTCTTCCAGATGCCTTAAAAACCAGGGATCGATCTTGCTGAGCCCGTGAATTTTTTCAACCGACCAACCCCGCCGGAACGCCGCGCGGATCATAAACAGCCGCATCGCGTGCGGCCGCCGGAGCTCGGCCTCCAGCCGGTCGTCGGCCAAAGACTCGAACGACCCATCCTTGCCGTCGGCACCGAATCCAAAGCGACCCTTTTCGAGGGACCGGCAGGCTTTTTGCAGGGACTCCTTGAAAGTCCGCCCGATGCTCATCGTCTCGCCCACCGATTTCATCTGGGTCCCGAGGGTGTCGTCGGCGGCCTGGAATTTTTCAAAGGCGAAGCGCGGCACCTTGGTCACGACGTAATCGATCGAAGGTTCGAAGCAGGCCGGCGTTTCGCGGGTGATATCGTTGCGCAATTCGTCCAGCGTGTAGCCCACCGCCAGCTTGGCCGCGATTTTGGCGATTGGGAAACCCGTCGCTTTCGAGGCCAACGCACTGGACCGCGATACCCGGGGATTCATCTCGATGATGACCATGCGCCCATCCGCGGGATTCAACGCCCATTGCACATTCGACCCGCCGGTTTCGACGCCGATCTCGCGCATCACCGCCAGCGACGCATCGCGCATCCGCTGGTATTCGCGATCCGTCAGCGTCTGGGCCGGCGCCACGGTGATGCTGTCCCCCGTATGCACCCCCATGGGATCCAGATTTTCGATCGAGCAGACGATCACGCAGTTGTCCTTGCAATCGCGCATCACTTCCAACTCGAATTCCTTCCACCCCAGTACCGATTCCTCGATCAGCACCTCGGAGGTCGGGCTGTAAAAGAGCCCCCGCGTAACGATCTCTTCGAATTCCCGGTCGTCGTAGGCAATCCCCCCGCCCGTCCCGCCCAGCGTGAACCCCGGCCGAATGACCAGCGGATAGGTCCCGATCGTGTCCCGAACCACCCGCGCCTCTTCGAGCGTATGGGCAGACCCGCTTTCCGGGACATCGAGACCGATCTTGATCATCGCCTTCTTAAACAACAACCGGTCCTCCGCCTTGCGGATCGATTCGGCGTTGGCCCCGATCATCTGCACCCCGTAACGCTTCAAAATGCCCCGATCCCATAATTCCACGCCCAGATTCAACGCCGTCTGCCCACCCAGCGTGGGCAAAACTGCGTCCGGCCGTTCGCGCCGGATGATCTCATGCAAAATGTCGACATTCAGCGGCTCGATATAGGTCCGATCGGCAAACTCGGGATCCGTCATGATCGTCGCCGGGTTGCTGTTGACCAGGACCACTTCGAATCCTTCCTCCTTCAGGGCCTTGCAGGCCTGAACCCCGGAATAATCGAATTCACAGGCCTGGCCGATGACGATCGGACCGGACCCGATCAGCATGATTTTATGGATGTCGGTTCGTTTGGGCATGGGGGTTCACCGGATTAGGGGGTCGCGGCTCCTTTGGCGGTGCGGCGACCGGTGTTGCGGGAGGATACGGGACCCCGCCGTTGCGCCGCCGCCGCGATAAAATCGCGGAACAGCGGATGCGCTTTCAACGGAGTCGACTGGAATTCAGGATGGAACTGGCATCCCACAAACCAGGGATGATCGCGCAATTCGACAATCTC
>CAZCDO010000315.1:0-2544 GCA_964497135.1 uncultured Verrucomicrobiota bacterium | reverse complement strand
CGGATGCGCGATGCCGGGGCGATCACGATTCTGGCACATCCGGAGTGGACCGGCAATTCGCTCGATCCGGAACTGGCGGACCGGCTGGATGGGGTGGAGATCTATAATCATGTCTGTCGCTGGCTGAATGGAAAATGGTCCGGCCGACTGCATTGGAATGCCCAGCTTAAGCTCGGCCGCCCGGTTTTGGGTTTTGCCGTCGACGATGCCCATCTGCGACCGGAACATCCCGGCTGGAATGGCGGTTGGATCCAGGTTCTGGCGTCGTCATGTGAGCGGGAGGCCATCCTGGAGGCGATCCGGCGAGGCCATTTTTATGCGTCCTGCGGGCCGGTGATCCAACGGCTCGAGGAACGCAACGGGCGGGTTGAGTTGGATACGACCCCGGTGCGTCAGGTCCGGCTGGTAGGTCCGGATGCTCTGGGTCAACGGCAGGGGAGTTTTGACGGGGTCGAGCGGACGCGATGGGCATTTGAAGTGCCCCCCACCTGGCCCTATGCCTATCTGGAGATCGAGGATGCCCTGGGCCGCTGTGCGTGGACGCAGACGCTGTACGTTTAAACGGTGCTCAGCGTGACGATCTTGCCGCGGGCTTGCAGGCGGGCGGCAATCAGGGGAACGATTTTCCGCCGGGGCAGGAGGCCCCGCTGGGTAAAATGAATTCCGGTGCCGGTGCGGCTCTCGCCCGCTCCCAGCCAGAATTCGATCCGATCCGCGGTCAATAACAGTCGGGCCAGCGCAGTGGCGCCGCCTTCTTCCCACTGGGCGGGATCGACTTCCAGCAGGTTGAAGACCTGATTCAACGTGATCACCCCTTCGGTCACCACATCGATGCCTTCGATTTGAGAGGAAGGGGGGGTCAGATCAAAATCATCTGAGAGCACGACTTTGACCGGGCATTTCAATTCATGGGCCACGATTTCCGTCGTGGTCCCCCCGCAAACCGCCTTTAATCCTTCGGTCTCTTTGAAGCGGTAAACCACCTTGGCGTTATCGGATCGTTTTTGTGGGGGGCCGGTTAGGACGGTCAACTGGGTTGCCCGGCGGCAATAGGCCAGGCCCACGGACATATCGTCGGTCGGCCCCTGATCGTTCAGCCGGCGGGCCTGATCGATCAATCGAGCCGGCAGATCGCAGGCCGGAATGCCACTGCCGAGGAGGCTGGACAGATATCGGACGACCCCCTGGGTTTCCCAGCCATTCGCCCATTTCCGGCCCAATCCGGCCTGGGTGATGCCGTCGCTCATCAGCAGAAGCGCCTCGCCCGGGTTCAGCCGGCAATGTCCCTCGGCGATCATCGCCTGACGTCCGACACACGGTTTGAGCGGGATTTCACCCGCGCTGAACGAGCCCACCAGGAGGGGGCCGGGGGCCTCATACACCCCGACGGCGGCTGATCCATCCGGGGATAGGCGGCAGGCGGAAAAGGCGGTGTAGGTTTGGACGGGTCCCAATTTGGCGGCGGCCTGGGTTTCCGCCAGCGTCAGGAGGGCCTCGCGAAAGGAGAGACCCAGGCGCATCAAGGTCATGAACCGGGTCGCCGTCACGACGGCGGCAACATGGGCCTTGACCCCTTTCCCCACTCCGTCGCAACAGATCATCCAGACCGCCTCCGCGGTTCGTTCGACGCGCAATACATCACCGCAGACGGAAGCGCGGGGTGGGGCTTCCTGGGCCTGGGCTATTTCGAAATGGTGAAGGTTTTGCGCCATGGGGTTGTGGGTTCCGGTTCGGGTTCGGCCGTATCCGAGGCCAGGGTCCGCAAGTGATTGACCAGCATTTCGCCCTTGGCGGTACTGTCGCCCAGGAATTCGGCGATTTGCCGGGCCATTTGCAATTGATGGGCCAGCAGGTCCTCCGCCTGTTGCAGGGTCTGGGCGCGGAGGGATTGCAGTTTTTCGTGATGGGTTTGGAGCGACGTGATATTCACGAAAATCCCGACATATTGCCGTTCGGCGCGCAGGGCGTAAAACAACTCATGGCAGACCAGGCCGTAGGCTTCGTGGGTGGCGACGCGTTCGTTGAATTCCAGGGAACCGGAGGCCAGCGGGTCGAGGGGGTCCGGATCGATGAGATAGGCAATGGGCTTGCCGCACACCGAATCGGTGCACATGAAAAAGCGGCGGAAGGCCGGGTTCATGCTGAGGATGTGCAGGTCGGCGTCCAGGATCACGATTCCATTGGGACTGGTTTCGATGATGCGGTCGGTTCGTTGTTCGGCCTGGCGCCGGGTGAAAGGGATGCACATGGTCGGTTCCGCCAAACCCTCCAAAACGCCCCGGGCATTTTCGCGGCAACTGGAATAGCCGCAGGCCCCGCAATTCAACTCGTCGGCCGGCTGGTTTTTCCCGGTTTGGGCCAGGACCCGGCGCAGGTCTTCCTCGGAAAAAAGGGTGAGGGATACGGGTTGCGGCGCGAAGGACGCGTCCACCGAAACCGTCGGGTCCACCCGCCCGATCGGGCCGGAGGCGGCCTGCTCCGCAGCGGCATGCTACCGGTGCCGTCGCCTGAGCAGGGGGAAATCCGCGGGCCCGGCGGGTGCAT
>CAZCDO010000314.1:1398-2562 GCA_964497135.1 uncultured Verrucomicrobiota bacterium | reverse complement strand
AGGCGGGGTTGGCCCTCGGGTTTGTCAACGGGTCCACCGGACAAAGCGCCGGGTTGAGCCTGGGCTTACTCATCAACTATGCCGACAGTTATAAGGGGGTCCAAGCAACGTTCATTTGCAACTATACGAAGGCTGACTTTCTGGGCTGGCAGATCGGGTCCGTGAATTACACTGATGGCATCATGAAGGGTCTGCAAACGGGCTTCGTGAACTATGCGGGCAAGCTGACCGGATTGCAGATCGGATTGGTCAACTATGCGGCTTCCGCCGAAACCGGGGTTCAAATCGGGTTTGTCAATTTGATGCCCCAGAACGCCTGGTTTACCGGTTTGCCGGATGAACTGGCGCCCGGGATGGTCATTGTCAACTGGTGCTTCTAAGAAATAGTCGGGTTTAGGCGAAAGAAATGGAGTCTTATGAAAACAGAAAATCGACGGGGACCGGGGTTGAAGGGGACGAAACCGATTCTGATGGGTCTGGCCATTGCGACGGTCGCAATGGTTCCAGGTTGGACCTTGCGCGCGGCGGGTCCGGCACCCGTTGATTTACGGTCGTGCAACAGTTTTGCGATTCTGGCCGCCACGGCAGTGTCAACCACCGGTGGCGGAATGATTAATGGCGATGTCGGCCTATTCCCGGCGGGTTCACAGGGAATTCCGCCGGCCCAGGTGGTCGGGACCATCTATAACGGCGGTCCGACCGCCCAGTTGGCCCAGGCCGATCTGACCCTGGCGTACAATGACGCGGCCGGCCGGTCGGTCAATAAAATCACGTTGACCGATGGGCAGAATATTGGCGGGCTAACGCTCGCCCCAGGGCTTTATTGGTCGGCGACCTCGCTTCAAATCACCGGGGATCTAACCCTGGATGCCGGTGGGGACTCCAGTTCCGTCTGGATATTCCAGATGGGATCCACGTTGACTACGGCCGCCGGGGGGGCGGGTGACCCGCATAGCCGGGTTATTCTGGCGGGCGGCGCCCGGGCGACCAATGTCTTCTGGAAAGTGGGCAGTTCCGCAACGCTCGGAACTTACTCCATCTTTAAGGGAACCATCATGGCTCAGGCCTCCATTACGATGGATACCGATTCCCTGATGGAAGGGCGGGCCTTGGCGCGGGCGGGAGCGGTGACTTTCAATGGGGTAAGCGGGAGTCTGGTGCCGC
>CAZCDO010000314.1:0-1298 GCA_964497135.1 uncultured Verrucomicrobiota bacterium | reverse complement strand
TGACGGGGACCAATCGTTCACCGGTGGGTATCTTTGCATCGTCAAACGATATCGGGATCCTGTCCTTTTCCGCGACCAACGTCATCCCCTATGTGTCGGCCGATGTCACGGTGGTGATGTTGAACGAGAATTCTTCAATCCAGGACTTCACCAATGTGACGGTCCGTTTCTACAACGGCAGTCCGCTGACCAACGCAGCGCAAATTCCGGGTCGTTACCTGGTTGATTTGCCCCGCGGGATCCCGGTGGAACTGAAGGTGTCGTTGACTAATCTGGCGGGCATAAGCTCCGGGCATATCTATGCCTTTATTGATGCCACTCAGACGATTCCGGAATGGAATGAAACCAATAATATTCAGCGCCTCGCTTTTTGGGGGCGTCACATGATCAACGATTATGATGGCGATCACCGGTCGGATCTGGGGGTTTACGATCCCCTGACCGGGCGGTGGTATATTGAAACCATCGATCGGGCGTTGCTGGCTTGGGACGTCTGGTGGGGGGGGCAAGGCGGCGAACCGATTCCCGGGGATTATGATGGAGACGGCAGATCCGATTTGATGGTTTGCTTTACCAATGGTTTCCTCTGGTATGGATACTCGCTGGAAAAAGGACAGGTCATAACTTGGGCCAATCAATGGGGATGGAGCGAGACCCATGCGGTACGAGGCGATTACGATGGCGATGGCCGGAGCGATCTGGCCGTATATGACCGGACGCGTGGGAATTGGTATGTCAAAACGCTGGCTGGCGACCTGTTGGCGTGGGGCTTGAATTGGGGTTGGAATGGCGCCTTTACCGTGGTGGGCGATTATAACGGCGATGGTGCAGCCGATCTGGCCGTTTACGGCAAGGCCAAGGGGGAATGGTATGTCTACTCGCTTAAAAATGAAGTCCTGGCTTGGAAGGTGCAATGGGGTTGGGATGGGGCCATTCCCGTGCCGGGCGATTATGATGGGGATGGAACCTTCGATCTGGCGGTTTTCGATGATAACCGAGGTCGGTGGTATATCAGCTCGCTGAAGCGGGGCACTCTGGCCTGGAATGAGGCGTGGGGATGGAAGAGCGCCATTCGCGTCCCGGGTGATTTCGATGGAGACGGAACCTATGATCTGACTGCCTTCGACGATGTCCAGGGTCTCTGGTACATCTGGTCGCTCAAAAAAGGCACGATTATCTGGGGTCAGCAGTGGGGGGGGACGGGAGACCTTCCAGTTGGAGGCCGGTGGTAATCGTTAATTGCATGATGCGCCCTGGTTCCAAACAACCAGGGCCATCATGAAAACACAGGAGGAATG
>CAZCDO010000313.1:0-2645 GCA_964497135.1 uncultured Verrucomicrobiota bacterium | reverse complement strand
GTGACCCGCTGGACCGACACGGGCCCTCCCAAAACCGGGTCTTTACCAACGACGCGGACCAAACGCTTCTACCGCATCCTGATAGTTCCCTAATGCGGGCTTCATAACGATTGGATGAATTCGCTGAAATGCAGAATGCGATGGCTGTTGTCGCGATGGAACAGCATGTGTTCGAAGTCCTTCCGCTTTTGAGTCAGATCCACCGATTGGAGCGACTTTGCAATCGCCACCTTCAGTTCTGGCAAGTTGTGAATGCCGCAACGTGCCGTTAGGTACGGATAGTCCGGGGGCCCCTGCGCCAGAAGAAACATGCCGTCGTAATAATCCCGGCCCTTGCCTCTGTTGAGCAGGGCGGCGATTTTCATGGCGCATAGCACCCCGTCGGGCGGGACCGGGAAAGAGAAGAAGAGCCCGCATCCCTTGATAAATCCCAGAGTCGGCGCATACGGCACCCCTTGATCCTGGGACTTGAGTTTCAGCATAAAACGTTCGTCCTTGTGTCCGGATAGCCCGAGGTCGAATAGCAACTCGGGAAAATGGATGCTGCGGCGGAAGGCCGTCAACCGGCTCTTATCCTTGTTCCGGGCCTCCACCTTGAACCCATTGCGTTGCAGGAACACCAAGACAGCGTCGGACATCCCGATAAACTCCTCCTCGGAGAAATTCTTGCAGTCGAAATCCAAATCTTCGGAAAACCGGTCAATCCCCTTGACCAGGCGCAGGTTCGTGCCTCCGATGAACGTCATTTTCCGGATATGAGGCGTCGCGGAAAGATAGTCCAGCACCAGCAACTGAACATACTCCTTTAGGATATGCTTCAGGAAGCGCGCATCCCCGCTCAGGGCGGCCGGGTAGAAATTCTTGATCTGGTCAATGGAGATCATAAGGCATACACCTTGGATAATAATCGGACGCGTTTTTCGAGTGCCGCGGAATGAAACCTCGCCGCCAAAGACTCCCATTCGGTGCGATTCAAATCTGCATGCAGAACATCCGCGTCAAGCCGGAGATCGGCAAGGGACTGCTCCGTGTTGTAGAACGGATACAGGTAGAGCAGGTCCAACAACGCCTTTTCACGTGTAGCATACGCGGTCGTGCGGCCATCCGCCAACGGACGCGGCGCATACCCGAACATCAGATCATTCCGGACGCTCTGATACGAATACTCGCCAAAGCTGTTCTTGAACATCGCCGTCTTGAGCGATGTCACGCTGGTAATCTGGAGCACGGACTCGGGAATCAGCCCATAGAATGCAAGCGCCGAATGCAGGCTGATATACGACGGATTGTAGATTCTTCCCGCGAAATATTCCGCGAACTCCGGCCTGTCTCTGTACTCTGGGAATGCGTAGAGCCCCTGCCGCAAGCGCACTAGATATCCTTTGCGCGTCCAGCGGATAAAGTTGTTGCGATCAAACTCCGGTTGCCAGGCATAGACCTGATGAATGCTGAAACAGGCGAGGTCGAACGTTTTATTTCTGAATGTGGACCAGTTCATTATTTGTTTCCAATACGCATCAAATATACTGCTTATCGGAAACAAAAGCAATATTAATTGAAAGCGCTTCTGCCTACAGGTCACAGGCGTGCCTGCACTGCGAAGCTGCTGTTCACCCACCCCAGGCGGTGAACTTGTCGAACCGCCATTCGAGAAAATCGGCCGGGGCGTTGACCATGGCGAGTTTGGCCGGTTGGGATTGGAGCCAGCGGATTAAATCGTGAGGAATCGGGGTGCCGGGCACGGGACGGGGCAGATTCGCCTCCGATCGGGTCGGGTAATAAGCGGCGAAATATTCCACGTAGGTTCGCCAGCGCCGAAGGCGCAGACGGACCCCATCGTCATGAGTCCGATTTTCCAGGTTCAACAAGGCTTCGCTCAAACCGCGGGCTTCCTGTTGCAGTTGGATCTGTGCGACGCGAAGGCCTTCGGGATCTGGTTTACCCGGGGATTGGCCCGGGGTTATAACGCCATGATAGGCTTCCTGGATCAGGGGATTCTGGAGCCGATAAAGAATTTGATCGAGGAGGGGACGCACCTCGGCGGACAGGTCGCCGAAATAGCGGTCGGCATACAGATCTAATTCCCGGGCAGGACTGATTTCCGGATGCCAGCAGGCACGGGCCAAGAACCAGGTGTTAAAGCCCGAGCGCCACCAGTTGCGAATGGGGAGAAAGAGGGAAACGAATCCATGATAGCCGATTTCACGGAGCGCTTGGGCGATGGCAATCCCGGCCTCCGGCCGCAACCACACATTGGCTTTCCAGTGGTAGTTGTCACCGAGGGTGTATTCGAAATAACAGGCGCCGCGCGCTCCCCGCATATGCTGGACCCATTGCCGGGCCAGTTCATCCAGCCGGGCGCAGACCAGGGCGCTCATGTTGGGCAAGGCGGGTGTGGTGACCGGCACCGGCAGGGTTTGCGGCGTGTAGGCCAGATATTCTACGGTCAGGTCCGGGCGAACTTGAGCCACCGCCTCAGCGACCCGGCGAATGGCTTTGAAGGCGACATCCGGCTGGCGGCAGGCGTCGCATTCGCAGTAGCCTCCGCCATCCAGCGGCCAGGTGCCCAGAATTTGGGCTTCGGGATGGTCGGCGGCATAAGCCGCCAGATGTTCGGCGAAATACGCGACCGCGTCGGGATTCGA
>CAZCDO010000312.1:0-2722 GCA_964497135.1 uncultured Verrucomicrobiota bacterium | reverse complement strand
AATCATAAACAATACATTATGTCCGTCAATATGAATCCCATAAATCCAGAGCATTTGAGAATTGTAATGTGAAATGCCGTAGGGACAAAAAGAAAGCGTTCCACGCCGTGGATCGCTATCCTTAGTGGTCTTACCAAGGAACACAAAGGAAGGAGCACGGCATGGAACAAAAGGAAGATAGCAAGAAGGGGAAGCATCTGGCTAGAGAAGAGCGCATGGTAATCGAGAGGATGTCCCGAGGGGGGTACCCCCCTCGGGACATCGCGGCGGCGCTGGGGCGACACCCCCGTACGATTGAGCGGGAATTGGAGAGGGGTCGAGTGAAGCACGTGGACACGGAATTACGCCCAAAGTTCGTTTACAGCAGCGACCGGGGACAAGATGTCCACGATCTGAATGCCACCGCCCGGGGGCCCAGCCTGAAACTGGGCCGGAACTATCCCTTGGCTGAGTTCATTCGATGTCGGATCGTCGACCACCAGGAGTCTCCGGATGTGGTGGCCTCCCGCCTCCGCCAATCCGGCCTGGCCGGGGCCGTCTGTACCCGAACGATCTATCACTACATCGACCAAGGGTTGATCCCCGGGGTGAGCAATGAGTCGCTCTGGGAGAAGCGTAAACGCGGCTCGTCCTCCCCCCGACGTTCCCGACGCGTGATCAAGCGGCTGGCGCGTGGCGCCAGCATTGAACAACGGTCCTCAGGAGCCCAGACCCGGGAGGAGTTCGGACATTGGGAAATGGATCTGGTCGTCGGTCCGGCTCGCGGATCTCACGCCGCTCTATTGACCTTGGTGGAACGCAAGCACCGGCACATCCTCATCCGTAAATTGCCCGATAAGTCTCAGGCCAGTGTCTTGAAAGCCTTCCGGGAAATCGAGCGACACTATGGACCCAAACGCTTCCGGCAGATCTTCAAGTCCATTACCGCAGACAACGGTAGCGAGTTCCTCGACTTTGAGGCCCTTGAAACCTCCGCCCTCTCCTCCCAGCCTCGCACGCACGTCTTCTACGCTCATGCCTATGCATCTTGGGAACGGGGTTCAAACGAAAATGCCAACCGAATAATCCGTCGGTTCGTTGCCAAGGGCTACGATATCGCTCATCTTACCAAGCCCGCTGTCGCAGCCATCGAAACTTGGATCAACAACTACCCGCGTAGAATCCTCGCCTTCGCAACCCCAGGATCTCTCTTTAGTAACGAACTCAGGGCTATCGCTTAACCATGAACAACAACCACTATCTCCGGCATTTGACTTTACAACCTACCTAAATCCAGAGCATTGCGGCTAAACCGCTGTAATATATTGTTCGGCATTGACTTGCGTTGTTTACAGGTCTTTCTGAGAGGCTTAGAGGGCCGATTTCGGATTAGAATCTGTGCCGTAAGAAACGCCGGGTTCACTGTCGTCTATAATGCCGTTGAAGTCGATCACTGAACGGTGAGTGCGATCTCTGGGGTGGGCCGGGGGCTCCGACCACGGCCTCTGGGAGAAAGCGAAGAACAGAGCCCGCCGTACGGAGCCGTCGGGCCACCCTAGGAGACACACGCAAACTGAATCGTTCCGGCTTAGAAGAGCATTGCGGTTAAACCGCTGTGAAATATTGTTCGGCAGTTAAATTATGAATTGAAAATTCTCCCGGCGCCCTCACTCCCACCCGGTCTCTTTTGCCAGCAGTTTGACGTAATGCACAAAATTCGGCCAGGACACATCTGAAGGAATTCCATGGTCGCAACTGGGGATAAACCCGCCGTCGTGGATCACCGGCGCGATCCGCCGGATTTCCTCCTCGATCACGCGCCCGCCCTTTGCCATCGCCCGCTTGTCCACCCCGCCGTGATAAGCCATGTTCCGGCCAAAGCGCTTGCGAAAGTCTACAATATCGTTACCCGCCGCCACCTCGATCGGATTGCAGGCCTGGAAATTCGCCTCGATCCACAGCGGAATCAATTCCCCGATGAATCCGTCGGAATCGATATCATACACCGGCACCCCGGCAGCGTGGACGATCTCGCCCCAGCGCTTCCAACTCGGGAGAATGAACTCGCGCGTCATCGCCGGCGAAATCATCGAAAAACTCTTGTAGGCCATGTCTTCGGAAACCAGCACCACGTCGGGCACAATGTGCTGAAACAGGTTCTTCAGGATCCGGCACATGAAATCATCCCAAAACGCAATCATCTCCCCCACCCAGGCGGGATCGTCATGGAACAGCATGCACAGATTTTCGAACCCGAGCCATTCGCGCAACTGCCAGAAAATACCGGAAAAACCGAAGGTCAGGGGCTCCGTCCGGTTTTTCAAACGGGCGACCGTCTCCGCAAAATCGGGCGCAAACCGCGCCGGATCGTCGGCATTATAGCGGCGCATCATATCCGCCCAATCGGCGCGGTTTTCCACCGGGCACTTGATCCAACTCCGGGTGACGAAATCGATCGCGTTGCGCAGGTAATCCAGCGTGAATTCCTTGCCGATTTCGCAGATGTTCCCCTTCCAATCCTGAACCACCTGCGAATTCGCACGAACCTCGATGATTTTTTCCTCGAACTGGGGAATCATCCGGGTATCGGCCAGCGACACCCAAAGGTCACCGCGGCCCGCACGTACCTTCAATCCGGCCTCGGCATAGGCGCAATCGAGGATGTCGTCATAGTCATTGCCCATCACTTTCATCCCCTGCGAACGCCAGGTTTCCCGGGTGGATTTCCGGCCATAGCCCGGAA
>CAZCDO010000311.1:0-2784 GCA_964497135.1 uncultured Verrucomicrobiota bacterium | reverse complement strand
TGGGCTGACAGCGCCGTTCCATTGAACCACATCTTTTTGGTCACCAGCCGCCGGTTGTTGGTTAGAATGCCGTCTTCCAGGTCGATAAAATTCTGGGAATGCAGGGGGGTTGCCAGGAGAAAGATGTCCGCGAGGGGTATCCGCGCCACCACATGAAGCGCCGCGGCATAAAGGGCCGATAGGGAAACGCATTCCCCCGCCCCCATCGCATAACCCGGCTTGAACCGGAAGGCATCCATGGCCTCGACGGTTTCCGTCTTCCAGTAGGGAATGGTGTCGCCGTCATATTTATCCAGCCCGAAATGAGCGCGGATGTCGATATCGAAATAATACTTATCCCCCTCGTATCCGAAGAGGGCGTTCGATTGGGCCAGCGTCTCGGGATCCAAGACCATTTTAAATCGTTCGACTTCGCGAATCTGGGTGGTAAGTCCCCACGTATCCAAATCGAGATTGAAGGCATAGTGGTCCATTATAAACTGTTTCAGACGCGTAATCCGCCGATAGGGCTTCATTTTCTGTAAGCCGTCAAACCAGGGATCATCGCGCCAACGCCAGATGCGCGGCGACATTAGGTTCGCCAGCAGCAGGCTGTACATCAACTCCGGAAAAACGAAGATTTCCATATCGGAAAGCGTGATCGCTGAAGACTGTTTTTCCAGCAGAATCTTTTTTTGCATAATCATTCTATTATCCCTATTGGGAATTAACCCTCAAACCTTTATTTTGTCGCACGTGTATCGGACAACAACCCGACATCCTTCCCCCGCCACGCAAACCACAGGGTTCCCAGCACCCCAAATCCGAAGGCCACCAGCAGATTCAATTGGGGCGATATCAGCCAAAGCCAGGCACCGCCCAACGCGGCGAAGGCCACCAGCACATCCCGAATCAGGTAATAGAGACCGAACATGGCCGCCTTGCGATCCTCCGGCGCAAGGTCCATGATCAAGGCCTTGCGCGTGGGTTCGCCGAATTCCTTAAGCCCGCGTAGCACAAAAACCGGGATCACCGCCCACAACGACTGGGCGTGCATTAACGCCAGGGGAAAACAGGTAAAAAAACCGAACGTGATTAAAACAAAGGGCTTTTTTCCAAACCGATCCGCCATGTAAGCCACCGGCAGATACACCAAAACGGCGGTCATATTTTCAACGGCTGAAAGCCATCCAAACGTCAATTCCGATACCGGCCCGGCCATCGTTCGCGTTACCCACACCACCACAAAGGCATCGGGAATCCGCTCGCAAAAGCGGATCAAAATGTCCGAAAATAACAGATTTCGCAAAGCGGGCGGCATCTCACGCCACAACCGCAACGGATTGGCTTCGGGCGCCCGGACCGGCCGAATATCTTCCGAGATCATGACCTGCTGCAGGACGGCGGCGATCAGCGCCAAACCGAGCGCCAGGATAAACGCCGCACGAACCCCGTCGGCTACACCCCAAAGCGCAATACACACCCCGCCCAATACCGGCCCCAGCATCTTCGGCACCCGGCGCACCAGGGCCAGGGCGGACACGCCCAGGGTTCTCCGGTTTTTGGGTACAATCCGGGCCACCAGGTCCATCGTGGCCGGAAGCGAAATCGCCGACCAGGAAATGAAAAAAGCCGCTCCGACCAGCACTGCCCACCAGGCGGGAATCAGGATCACGCACAAATAGCCGGCCATTGAGAGAATATTAAAAACCAACAAGGCGCGCTTGGTGCCCAACCGGTCATTCAGATATCCTCCGGGAAATGAATACAAAGCCGAAAGCAGATCGTCCATTCCGGCGAGTATCCCGATCGCCAGAATGGCCGTCGAAGAAGCTGCCAGTTCCTGGAGATACAGCGGCAAAAACCGCTCCGCCAAGTGCTCCCCCATGCCGACGAGCACCACCATGCCCAGAAGCCCGGCCATACTGCGCTTGTTACTACTCATAGCTCTGAAAATAGCATAAGCCGGTTGGGCGGCAACCGAAAATTAGAAATCGACCAGCAAATGGTTATTGCGCATCAAAGCCGCTGAGCACGCTAAGATCTCAGAGAGCCGCGCGACGAGTCCCGCCTGGATGCGGGATGCCTCGCGCGGCTACTGCTCGTGAGAGATCCTGCGAAACGGGAACCGGACGCGCGGTGCACGATCACGTCCCGTGAGCGCTCACCGCAAGGCCCCTTGCTCCCCTTAGCGACCTTTGCGCCTCCGCGTGAGACCGCCCCTACGCCGGGAGGAGGAAGGAATCCGTACCGGGTACGAAATCAAAAAAAGTTTCCGGGACGAGTAGCAAACTCGACTGAACTCTGTTCCACCCACGGAATCACCTTGCACCCGTTCCCTGCCAACAAAAAGAATTCGCTTTACCCTCTGCCTCCGATTGCTAGACTCGGCCCACATCATTAAAGGATCAGCTCTCATGTATACCTTGAAAATACGAATTCTTTGCCCCCTCCTGCCCATCGTCCAATCGCTCAAAACCATCACCCTGCGCGTTCTTCGCGAACGAAACTGGCCGGCCCCTGATTTTGTATCAGGCCCCGACGCGGTGGATCTTGAATGGGATCTGGTAAGCGGAATAGCAGCACAGGGATTCCGCATCGAAAACGGCACGGCCGGACAAATCCGGATCGTCGCATCCGACCCCCAAGGCCTTTTCTATGGCATGGGAAAATTCCTGCGCCGGACCCGAATGGGTCAAGGCACATTGATCCTCTGCCCCTGGCGGGGCACTTCTGTGCCACGACTGTCGATGCGGGGTATGTATTTCGCCACCCATTTTCACAATTTCTATCAGGAAGCGCCGA
>CAZCDO010000310.1:0-2789 GCA_964497135.1 uncultured Verrucomicrobiota bacterium | reverse complement strand
AAAAGAAGTGGAGCGGGAGACGGGGATCGAACCCGCGACGTTCAGCTTGGGAAGCTGACATTCTGCCACTGAATTACTCCCGCAAAAGAAGTCCCTATTAAAACCGGTCAGGTCCAAAGTTTCAAGCCTTATATTTTTAAACAATCCGAATCATCCGCTCAAAGTCGGCCACTCGCTGTTCGATCTCGGGGAGGGTCAAGCGCTGAAGCTGATGCAAGCCAAAGGCCTCCACCCCAAAGGAGGCCATCACGGCCCCGCGCACCATCGCGTGCCGCAAGCGCGACTCGTTCACCTCCTGGTGCTGCGCCAGATAACCCATCAACCCGCCGGCAAAAACATCCCCCGCACCCGTGGGATCGATCACTTCATCCAACGGCACCGCCGGGATCAACGCGATTCCATCCGGCCCGAACAACATCGCCCCATGTTCCCCCTTCTTGACCAAAACATATGTCGGACCCAACGCGCGAATCTTCTTCGCCGCCTTGATCAGGTTGTGTTCCTCCGCCAATAATCGCGCCTCGGATTCGTTCAGGGTCACCAGGTTCACGGCGGCGATCACCTCCAACAAGGGCTCGCGCGCCGTGTTGATCCATAAATCCATGGTGTCCATCGCCACAAATTTAACCGCCTTCATCTGCGCCAACACATGCAATTGCAGGGAGGGGGCGATATTCGCCAAAAACAAATACGGCGTATTTCGGTAATCGTCCGGCAACTTCGGCGAAAATTCCGCAAATACATTCAACTCCGTCGACAGGGTCTTGCGATGATTCATGTCCTCGGAATAGACCCCGGACCAACGGAAAGTCTTGCCCGGCTTGTGTTCCAGTCCGACGACATCAATGCCCAATCGCCGGTACAGCTCAATATTCTGAGCGGGAAAATCCTCGCCCACCACACCCACCATTCCGGTGGACGCAAAAAATGAGGACCCGGCACAGGCATAGCTCACCGATCCGCCCAACACCCCCTCCTGCCGCGACCAGGGGGTTTCAATGGTGTCAATGCCGATCGATCCGACCACGACTAATTCCAGTTTTTTCATGACCTGCCTTTCAAAAGAACGCGCCTCACGCGGCGCTACTACAAACCGGAGCAAATTCGGCGTTTGTAGTAGGCGCGCCCTACTTCGCCAAGGCTACGAAGGGCACGCAAGAGCGCCGTTCCTCACCTCATCCGTCACTGTTTCCGCTTCAGATATTCAACCAAGGCCCGCAATCCCAGACTGTAACTGGCGGGGCCAAAGCCCATGATCTGCCCGATACACGCCGGTGCCGTCAGACTCACATGCCGGAACGGTTCCCGCGCATGCGTGTTCGATAAATGCACTTCGACACACGGCAGGCCCGACGCCTGGATCGCATCACGCAGGGACAGACTGGTGTGCGTCAGCGCGGCCGGGTTGAGCACCACACCCTCATAACGGCCGCGCGCGCGCCCCACCGCCGTCACCAGTTCGCCTTCGCCATCGAATTGCACATCGTCCACCTCGGCCCCCAGGGCAACCCCCTCTTCGCGCAGGCGGGCCATCACTTCGACCAAGGTCTCGCGCCCGTAGAGATTCGGCTCGCGGGTGCCCAGCAACCCCAGATTGGGGCCATTCACCACCAGGATCTTCATTCCATCACCTCGTCCTCTTCGACGGCATCCGGGCCCGGCGTGGGCGCGGACAACTCCTTGACTTCATCGGCATCAAACTCGAAAACCCGGTGGTCGGGTAATCCCACCTTGACCGTGTGCTTGAGCGGATAGGTCTCCAACACGATTCCTGGTCCCTCCGGACACTGGACCCGCGATTTCTCGCGCGGCAATTCGCGGGTCATCTGCCGATAGGCATCGTATTCGAACCGCAGACAGCATTTCAACCGACCGCACATGCCGCTGATCGCGTTCGGGTTCAACGACAGCTTTTGGATTTTGGCCATCTTGACGCCGACCGCCTCGAAGTTTTTGATCCAGCTCCCGCAACACATCGGCCGCCCGCAGGAGGCCATGCCGCAGGAAAAACGCGCGGCATCCCGCACCCCGATCTGCTCCATCTCCACCCGCGACTTTAAATCGGCTGACAACACTTTCACCAGTTCCCGGAAATCCACCCGATCCTCGGCCGTGAAGGTCAGGGTCAAAACCGACCGGTCAAAACTATACCGCACATGAATGATGCGCATCGTCAGCTTGAGTTCCGCCACGCGACGCCGGCAGGTTTCGAGGGCCGTCCGCACCACGGCCGAGTTTTCGCGGGCCCGGGATTGGTCCTGCAAAGTCGCCCTTCGCATAATCGCCGGCATCGTCCCTTTAGGCGTATGATCCTGACGCACTTCGGTCAGTTTCATAATCCGGCCGTATTCCAGTACATGGCGATCGTCCACCACACACAAATCGTTGACGTGAATCGCCAGCTCGCCCGGCGCATAACATTGCCAGAGAGTGCCATCCACCAGTTGTACATCCGCTAATCTGAACACAAAGACCTCGCTTCTGGCGATCGAGAGTTCCGTTCGGTCGCCGTTAACAAAGTCATTATAGTATCGGGTTTCCCAGCGTTTGACAATCTTTCTGGTTTTGGGTGTTGGGGGCGCATCTCCGATTCGGTGGAACTTCACCTATTCCATAATACGTGATTCTCCCGCACCCCAAAACATCAGCCCCAGAAAGAATCGTCTTCTCCGAATGGGGCCGGGGTGCGCTACTCTCCCCGCAACTTTATCCGCTTTCGCAAGAGGGGTAGTTTTTTCCCTCCCCCCGGCGAGGGGGAGGGTAGGGTGAGGGGGATCTTTGTAAAACAG
>CAZCDO010000309.1:0-2827 GCA_964497135.1 uncultured Verrucomicrobiota bacterium | reverse complement strand
GGGGGGAGGGAGGAACCCAAAGACACCGCCACGGAAAGCGCGACCAACGGGGGCGCTTTCATGGTCTTAGCTTAACACCTAAGGGGGTGCCCCCCACCCCGCGCTGCCTATAGGGAGAGAAAGATCGGGTGAGGGCACCCGTCCAAAGAGGAGGGATTCACAAGTTCATCGCAACCCATTCCCTATCATATTCTCATGCGTTACCCATTCGGCCGCCTCGGCCAGATCCGACACCACGGCATCCGGGTGCAATCGGGCCAGTTCGGCTGAATCCGCGGCTAATTCGGCACCATATCCAGTACGGACCAGGATCGTTCGGGCGCCGATGGCGTGGCCGAGTTCCAGGTCGCAGGCTTTATCGCCAATGACTATCGCCTGACGGGGATCAAACCCCAGTTCCCGGGCCGCCTGCAGGGCTAATCCGGGTTTGGGCTTGCGACACTCACACCCCGCATCGGGCGCATGCGGACAATAATAAATGCCGTCCCAATCCACCCCCCCCCCGCGCAAAAGGGCCCGCAACCGGTCATTGACCCGTTGCAAATCCGCCTCTGTGAAATAACCCCGGCCGATGCCGGCCTGATTGGTCACTACCACCAGGCCGAAACCCAGCGCGCAAAAGGCGCGTAAGCCTTCCAGCAACCGGGGCAATAAAACGACACCCGCCGGATCGGATAAATAATTGCGTTCTTCGATGAGGGTCCCGTCGCGGTCCAGAATCACGTACCGCCGGATCGCGTTCATCGTTTTTCAGGGATGAACAATTTCTGACCCACCCGGACCGTGTCACCCTTCATCCGGTTCGCCTGGCGAATGGAGGACAGGCTCACCCCATAAGCGCGCGCGATTTCTGAAAGGGTTTCGCCGGATTTGACCACATGTTCGTACCCGGAGTCGGAACTCGATCCCCCCCCGGAAGAGGAAGACGACGACCGGCTCGCCGACCCGGCCAGCATGCCCTGGATCTTGCGGGAGATATCATCGATGATCGCCTGGCGATCCTCAACGCGGGCCTTTTGCAGGGACTGGACCTGCTTTTCAAGGGCATCCACCCGGCTCTGAGTCGTGGCGCCGGATCCCCGACTAACCGCCCGGACCTGTTCCATTTCCCGCACCAGCGTCTGATTCTCCAGTTGGACGGCATGTACCTGTTCCTGTAATTCGTTCAGGCGCTGGGCCATCATCTGAACGTCCGCTTCCCGGCGGGCCTCTTCCGGGGTCGGCCCCGACAGCGATGCGCAGCCTGCACCCCAAACGCTCAACAAAACCGCCAGACAAAGAATTACAATTGATTTCATGCAAATCTCTTAGCATACCCGGGGGAATGCGCTCAAGCTTTTTCGGCTTATTCTGCACCAGTGAATGGCCGCTGATCCCCCGGGGACCGACGAACAGATCCGGCAGTTATCGTTGAGGATCCATCTGCTTCGTGACCGACTTGACGAAGCGCCCGAAGGCCTTGTCCTTCTTTCGTTTATCGACGTAGGAGAGGGCGGAGTAGTCCGATTCCTTTTTGAGCTTTAAGTAGTTGCGATAGCGCTCCTCGCTCAACTCGCCCTGGGCAACAGCCATCTGGATTGCACAACCGGGCTCGCGGGTATGGCTGCAGTCGGCATATCGACAGTTCGGTGAAAGACGGAGAACGTCTTCAAAGTTCTGGTCCACCCCCTCGCCAGCACCGAGCAGGCCCAACTCCCGCATTCCCGGCGAATCAACCAGCATGGAGCCTTGGTCCAGAACAATGAGTTGTCGGCGTGACGTTGCATGTGTGCCTTCACCCGTTCCGCTGACGGTCTTCACGCTCAATGCGTCGCGCCCCAGCAGCCGATTGATGAGCGACGTCTTGCCGACTCCCGAAGATCCCAGCAAACAGTAGGTCTGCCCAGGCGCCAACACCTGTTTAAAATCGTCAAAGCCGGCCCCGGTGAGGTTGCTGAGTGCGAGGATGCGGGAGGTCATTCCATTGTTTCGGATGGAAGCAATCATCCTTTCCAGTTCATCGGGAGCGATCAAGTCGGTTTTGGTCAGAAGCAGGATCGGTTCAATGCGTCCGTCATGAACCGCCACCATATACCGGTCCAGTCGGCGCAAGTTGAAGTCGAAATGGCAGGCTTGAACAATGAAGGCGGTATCGATGTTGGCGGCTATCATTTGAAAATCCACATTCCGGCCGACACATTTGCGACGCAAGACGGTCTTTCGTGGGAATACGCTATGAATGATTGCCACCGTTTCCGAGTTGTGGTACTGCGCCGTGACCCAATCTCCGACACACGGCAGGTCCCCTGCGGACTGAACATCGAATCGGAATCTCCCGGCGAGTTCGGCAGGGATTTCCCCCCGCGCCGTTCGGATGAGATAGCCGCCCCGGTCCACGGTCGTGACCCGAGCAATAGGGTGTCCCGGTAGCAACAGGCTCCCGGCATGCGCTTCAAACCACGGGTCAAAACCCAACTCGCTTAAATTCATTTGACGAATGGGTGGGTTGCGACCTGGCCCGCTGAAAGAAAATCCTGGAGCAAGGGGTCTCCTCGCCGAAGGGGGTCAACCCATACCGACGTATCAACAAACACTGGGTCGTCTCTATTCAAGGTTGTTCTCATGCATATGCGTATGCATAAAAAAGGCATCCACCGCAAGTCAAATTTCACGCCCAATGTCAGGGGTTAGTGACGGGGGATGACAGGTCGGGCGTCTCTAAACTCCATATTTCACCGTCTCAAGAGGATCGTCTCGATGAGTCGTGCGCCGAAAAGCTGGACTTTCTTCGGGTGGCAGGATTCGCATTGATCGCCGAAGTTTGACCTTGTAGATTATCCCGCATTGG
>CAZCDO010000308.1:0-2834 GCA_964497135.1 uncultured Verrucomicrobiota bacterium | reverse complement strand
CCTTCGACGAGCGAAGGCCCTACGGATCGCCAAGAGGATCCGACGATACACCGAATCGCAGATGCGCCCTTTGATATGGGGTAAGTCCACGCGCAAATAACAGGGTTGATTTACAGGGCATAAGTCGTATCATGCCCAACCGGAATTGTTTAAAGGAAACCAATCCCATGACCCAACCCCATCAGCGCTTTCATTTGAAGGATAAGGCCCAACTCGAACAAAAACTGGCCGAATTTCACCTGTCCCTGCCGTTAGCCGACGACTGGACCGCGCTGGGAGAGCCGGTCCCTATCGGGCGATGGCGGACGCCCAACCGGTTCATCGTTCAGCCGATGGAGGGTTTCGATGCCGAGGTCGATGGCGGGCCGGGTGAATTGAGTTTTCGACGGTATACCCGTTATGCGGCCGGTGGGTCCGGTCTGATCTGGTTCGAAGCCACGGCCGTTTTGCCGGAATCCCGGTCGAATCCCGGCCAGTTGTATCTCCACGCCGGCAATGTCGATGCCTATGCCCGGCTCGTCGAGGCCACCCGTCGGGAGGCCCGGGAAAAATCAGGAACCGAACCGGTCCTGATCTTGCAGCTCACCCATTCCGGTCGGTATTGTAAGCCGACCGGTATTCCCAAACCGATGATCGCGCATCACAGCCCGATTCTGGATCCTAAGCACAACCTGCCGCCGGACTATCCCTTGGTCACCGATGACTATCTGGATCGGTTACAGGATCGTTTTGTCGAAGCCGCGCAGTTGGCGGCCCGGGCCGGATTTGACGGAATCGACGTCAAAAGTTGTCATCGCTATCTGACGTCGGAACTATTGGCTTCGCATACCCGGGAGGGGCGCTATGGGGGATCCTTTGAAAATCGCACCCGCTTGTTGCGGGAAAGTCTGACGCGGATCAAGGCCGAGGTGCCAGGGGTTTTCATCTGCACCCGCATGAGCGCGTTCGATGCGATCGCCTATCCCTATGGATTCGGGGTCAACCGCAACGACGGCGGGATTCCGGATCTCGACGAGCCCAAACGGCTGGCGAAAGAACTCCAGACGATCGGCATCGCCGTGTTGAATATCTCGATCGGCAATCCCTATTTCAATCCCCATTACGGGCGCCCGTTCGATTTCCCCATCGCGGGTTTGACCGTGCCGGGCGAACATCCGCTGGAGGCGATTGCCCGATTCGTCGATATTACGCGCCAGATCCAGGCAGCCATCCCGGAAATTCCCGTGGTGGCCTCCGGGTATACCTGGTTGCGGCAGTTGATGCCGTATCTGGCGTCCGGCGTGGTTCGTGAAAAATGGGCGACGTTGATCGGGCAGGGACGGGGTGCGTTCGCCTATCCCGAATCGGTCATCGAACTGCTTCGTGATGGACAGATGGATCCGGAAAAGTGTTGCGTCACCTGTTCCGCCTGCACCCAGATCATGCGCGATGGCGGCAAGACCGGCTGCGTCGTGCGGGATAGTGAAATATATGGACCCCAATACCGCGAGGCGCGCCGGTTTGCCGTGGATCGGCTTCAGGAGGAGGCGCGCCGGTGCCGGGATTGCGAAATGCCCACCTGCACGCGGGGCTGTCCGGCCCGGATTGAAATCCCGGCCTTTTTGAAAGCTTTTGCGGACGGGAATTTTTGCCTGGCCTATACGATTCTGCAGCGCAACAACGCCCTGCCCGAAATGTGCGGCTATGTCTGTCCGGCGGAAGTCCAATGCGAAGGCGCTTGTGTGGAAGAGATTTTCTGCAAACGACCGTTGCCGATCCGAGACATTCAACTCGTCATTTCGCGCATCGCCCGACGGGAAGGCTGGACCGGGGTCCAATTACCGGAGACCGAGTCGGGGAAAACCGTCGCCGTGGTGGGGGCAGGCCCCGCGGGGTTGGGCTGTGCCATCCGTCTGCTCGAAAAAGGACACCGGGTCGCCCTGTTCGATAAGTCCACTCAATGGGGGGGCGTGCCGCAAACCATCATTCCCGGCGAGCGGTTGGATAGTTCCGCCGCGGAAATCAGCGCCCGGCTGGAGTCGGCGATCAAGGCCGGCCGGTTGACCCTGAAATTAGGACAGGCGTTAGGGCGTGACCTGACGCTCGATGCCTTGCGGAACAAATATGCGGCGGTTTTTCTCGCGGTGGGATTGGGCGAATCGGTGCGTACGGCCGCACCGGTGCCCGGGGTGACCGATGCGTTAACTTTCTTGCGCGAAGTCAAAGATGGAACCTGTAAAACGATTGGCGCGCGGGTGGCGGTGATCGGCGGGGGGAACACGGCGATCGATGCGGCCGTGAGCGCCAAACGGCAGGGGGCACAGGATGTCTATCTGGTGTATCGCCGCTCTTATGCCGAGATGCCCGCCTGGCCAACGGAGCGCGAACATCTCCTGGCCGCGGGTTGCCATTTGATGATGTTGATGCAACCGGCGGGCTATGTCACCGATGCCGCCGGACGATTGACGGGACTGAAAATCCAGCGCACCGTATTGGGCGAACCGGATGCCTCCGGGCGTCGTCGCCCGGAACCGGTCCCGGACAGTATCAGCGTATTGGCGGTGGACCTGGTGATTGAAGCCACCGGCCAGAAAGTGCCGGATGAACTGAAGGCGGCCATGGGTTCGGTCGCTTTGACTTCGAGTGGCGCGCTCAAAATGCGCCCGGATTCGACGGCGACTTCGGTTCCCGGGGTGTATGCCGGCGGGGATTTGGTTAATGGCGGAACCACGGCGGTGCGCGGGATTGCGGAAGGCATGGCGGCGGCAGAGGAGATCGACCGGGCGTTAACCTAAGCCGGGACCGGCGGGCAGGAATGCCCGCCCTCCCCGGAAAGGAATCTTGGGAGGGACGGC
>CAZCDO010000307.1:2360-2840 GCA_964497135.1 uncultured Verrucomicrobiota bacterium | reverse complement strand
ATGATCCGCCAGCAGAATGATATCGGTGCGCCGTTCCCGCAGGGGCGGGATGTGAATCGGAAAGACATTGAGGCGGTAATAGAGATCCTCGCGAAATTTTCCGGTCCGCATATTATCTTCCAGGTTGCGGCTGGTCGCGGCGATGATCCGGACATTGACCGTGAGGGTCTTGTCGCCGCCGACCCGTTCGAACGCGCGTTCCTGGAGAACGCGGAGGAGGCGGATTTGGACGGAGAGGGCGATGTCGCCGATTTCGTCGAGGAAGAGGGTGCCGCCATGGGAGAGTTCAAATCGGCCTTTGCGTTGCTGCGCGGCACAGGTAAAGGCTCCTTTTTCGTGGCCGAAAAGTTCGCTTTCAATCAGATTTTCGGGTAGGGCGGCACAGTTGACGGCGATGAAGGGCTGTCGGTTTCGAGAACTGGCAAAATGGATGGCCCGGGCCACCAGTTCCTTGCCGGTGCCGGATTCACCGCGGATCAG
>CAZCDO010000307.1:0-2350 GCA_964497135.1 uncultured Verrucomicrobiota bacterium | reverse complement strand
AGGACCGTGGCGGAACTGTCGGCAACCTGGGCGATCTGGTCGTAGATGGTCTTCATGCTGGAGCAGTTGCCGATGATATTCCCGGGTCGGTAACGATCGCCCAGTTCACTGCGTAAACGCTGGTTTTCGGCCAGGAGGCTGTCCCGTTCTTCCAATTGGTGGCGAATGGCGGCGACGGCTTCGGCAAGCAGGTTGGCGACGAGTCGGAGGAACGAGAGATCGCGATCAAGGGTCGCCTTGTCGGCGGCGGGCAGATCGATGCTCATGGTGCCGATGACCATGCCGCTATGGAGGATGGGAACACAGAGGAAGGCGGTGCCTTGGGCGCGGCGGGCCTTGGTCCGATTGAGAAAAGCGGGGTCCTGGCTGATGTCGGGGACGACGATGGCTTTGCCGGTTTGGGCGACGCGGCCGGTGATGCCTTCCCCGATGCGGTATTGGCCGCGGCGAATTTCTTCGCGGGTCAGGCCGCGGGATGCCTCGATGACCAGGACATCGGAGTCAGGCCGACGCAAGGCGAGGGTTCCCATGGTGAACCCGATTTCCGTTTCGAGGATATCGAGCACTTCGCGAAGCAAGGCGGAGACATCATGCTGATGGGCGACGGCCTGGGAGATTTTGTAGAGCACATTGAGTTCTGCGTTGGCGCGTTTTTCCATGCTAGGCCTCGCACGTTGTGGATCACCTTTTCAGTATTACAAAATTGTTATTTCAAGGAAAGGGAAAACATTTTTGGGAGAATTGAGAGAGTGCCAGGTGCCCCTGTGAACAGGGAATGAGGATCGGGCCGAAGCTGACTTTAGTTGGATACCGCCGGCGGGAAAGGCCGAGCATCGTTTGATTGTTTCAGGCGGTGAGCCATTTCGACGAGGAGGGAACGGACGATGGCGGGGTTTTCGCGGAGAATCGCATCCAAATTCTGTGGGGTTATCCGGACCAGACGGGCGCCTCCGGGGCCGGTGCTGGCGGTGGCGGAGCGGGGGGTGTTGAGCAGGAGCGACATTTCGCCGAAATAGTCGCCGGGGCCAAGGGTTTTGAGGGGCGCCCCGTGCAGGGTGAGGCGGATTTCACCGGCCAAAACATAAAACATGGAATCACCGGGATCGTTTTCCGCAAAGAGGGTTTCTTGGGGGGGGTGGATGGAGAGGAACGGGTCCAACAGGGGATGGTTGGCAAAGGCGATGGAGGCTCCCGGGGCAAAGAGGGACCGGAGGAGGAGGACTTCACGGCGGTGGGCATGGGCCATGATTTCAGCGCCCAGAATGAGGACTGCGAACGAATAGTAGACCCAAACGATAATGAGGAAAATGGTTTTCAGCGAGCCGAAGGCGAAGCCGTATTGGGGATTGAATCGGAGAATCATCAGGAACATCGGGCGGAGGATGAACAGCAGGAGGGTAGCCGAAAAGGCGCCGATCCAGAGCGCATCGCGGCGGGGACGAACCGGGGCAAAGACCCGGTAAATGAAGGCGATGGCCACGACCGTTAAAAGAAAAGGCAACCCGCCGCCGATGATCGACTGCAATAACCCTCCACCGGGAAGGTCATTGGCCCAGTATCCCACGGCCAGCCGCACCAGCACTCCGGAGATCAGAATAACCAGGAGGGCGAGAACGGCCGTGACATCGAGGAGCTTGGTGGTGATAAAATGACGGCGGGATTCGATTTTGAACATGCGTAGGAGCGCTTGACGGAGTCCGGCGGCGAGCGGTGTGACGGACCAGGCCAGGAGGAAAACGCTCACCATGCCGCCGAGGCTCTGTCGGGAGAGTTTGGTAATGTCATTCAGGATGGCATCGGTAAAATGCGGAAAAAGATCATGGGTCAATTCGCCCAGAAGCTCGATGGCCGCCTGGGATGATGAAAAAATGTGGCTGAGGACGATCATCAGGAGCAGGAGCAACGGCATGAGGGCGAAAAAACCGTACAGAGCGAGACTGGCGGCGAAAGCGATATGGTTATCCCGGGCAAACGATTTTAACGATTCGGCCAGAATTCGACGGGCCGATTCCGCGGTCAATTTCAGCGCATCTATCCGGGATGTCATTTTGAGATTCAGGGGGTCGTCTCCCATGTGAAACGAGGTAACCATATCCGTTTTTGGAAAAAATTCACACTTTTATTGTTTGTTCGGGATGCCGATGGGCGCATCTGCAGTTCGGTGCACCCTTAGGTTCTTGCATGCCCCTGATTCGCGCTATCGTAGGGCCTTCGCTCTTGTCCGACGTCGCTTCCGCGAAGTCGGATGACGCGACGTTGAAGGACGCCGCCAGCCGCGTGCTCGGCGAATGGGTCAACGCGGACGCCGCGGCGGCCTTGCTGGAACTCGTCAAGACGGACCAGGAGCAGA
>CAZCDO010000306.1:0-2883 GCA_964497135.1 uncultured Verrucomicrobiota bacterium | reverse complement strand
TCTCCGCAGCCCCGGTCACCCCCCTTCCCCCCATCCCCCCGTCCGCCCAAATCGACGCCGACACCCTCAACCTCGCCGCGCGAGCCGCCATCGTCTGTGGGACCCAGTTCCTCCTCTCGAACATCGAAACCAATGAAACCGGCTACCTGGTCCCTCCCCTGATCATCCGCAAGGTCAAGGAATACCAGGAAAAGATCCCCATTGAGGTCCGATTCAAAAAAGTCGTTGTCCCTATCAAAAAACCCGTCTATGAAAAATACGAAACCATGGGGACCGTCAAAGAGGGCCAATCCACTGACGCCACCCGGAAAATTAAAAAAATCGTCAAACAACGCATCATCGGCTGGGAAGATACCGGTAAAACCGAGGAACGCCTGGTTCTCGACCCCAACGGCCCCATCGTCGAAAAAAGATTCGATTATAAAAACCCGATCTACGAAAATAAAATCACCTGGCCCAATCATTTCCTCGGCCTGAATGCCATGGCGCTCTATGCCATTCTCAAAGGAGGAGCCGTGGAGCAGGCCGGAACGGTAAAAACCGCCATTCGGACCCTCAACAGCGATCTCACCCTCCGCGGGATTCCCGATACCACCTTTGACCTCGCCTGGCTCGTCGCCGCATTCAGCCTCGTTAAGGACAAGGAATTCCACGCCTCTCGCGACCGCCTGATTAGCAAATTACTGGATGGCCAGATTGTCGAAAATCCGGGACGTGGACTCTGGGGCCCCGTTTCCATTCGAACCGACCTCCTGGCCGCCATGATCTCCCAGGAACGCAATCTGGCGGATCGGTGGGACAAGGCCAAAGCCAAACTCAAGGAATTGCCCGACAATAAATCCCGGTTGAAAAGCGTCCAGGACGCCGAGGTCGCCCTGAAAAGCTTTCAAACCCAGTATCCTTCCATTACCCAGCAGGGCTTACGCTTCGAAAATTGCACGGAACACCTGATCATCGGGCTGTCTCAGGAAGACACCATCACGCTGCCCGGCCTCCCGTTTTATTTTTATACCCAGAACCTGGGTGACATTGAAAACACCGCCTTGGCGCTTTTTGCCCTGCGAGAGGCCTCCGAAAACAATTGCTTGCCCAAGGCCGTCTGGCGGCCGCTCGGAGCCACCCAGTCACCCGTTCTCCAACCGGAAACCCCCGATATCATTCTCGCCCGGGCCGCCAACGCGATCGCCGCCCGACAGCATCCCGATGGCTCGTGGAATCAATGCAATGTCCACCAAACGATTACCGCCTTTGCCCCCCTGGGTTTCCCCCCTTTAGCCGCCGCTGAAGTTTTTAATTTACCCTCCCCCGGCACCCCGCTCTCGGCCCTCCAGGGATACAATGCCCTCGTGTCAGCCGGCCAGATCGTCGGCATGCAGAAATTGACCGGCAAATTTAAAACCCAACTCGACCGCGCCCAGGAATCCCGGCAAAAAATCGCTGAATCCTATGTGGCAACCCAACCGGCGTTATTCGGCCCCACCGGGCACGGGCATCCCTACGACCTGTTTCAACAGTTGGCTTCCATTCATCGGTTGCCCGGGGGGTTGGAGGAGGAACGGCGCGATCTGTGGACGCAAATCGCCTGCCAGATTTTGAATCTGCAAAAGGACGATGGGGGCTGGAATTCACCCGATGTCGCGACCCCCTCCTCGTCTATCCTTGAATTTCGAGCCGCTTGCGCCGAGGAAAATCGATCCATTCACAACGAGCGGAACGTCCGGAAAAAAGATAAAGAATTCAACCCGGCTACCTTTCGTCGGAATTTTCTCCGGCATCCTCTCAACCAGATGGAAGGCCGCGCCTACAGTACCGCTTCGTCCCTGATCTTCCTATTGAACGGCCTCCGAGAACCCGTTCTCGGATCGCTCGCCATCGGCACGGCGGATGCCTCCGGCCTCATTCCCGCCCAAGCGCTCCAACTCTTTAATCGCAACCGCCCGGGCAATCCGGCGACCGGGATCACCATTGTTCTCAAAACGCCCGCGGCCATCATCAACCGAATACCCGTACTCTATGTCCAGTCGGGGAATGCCCCTCTTGATCCCATCGCGCTCGAAGTCATCAAACGCTATGTCTCCGGTGCCGGTTTTCTGGTCTTCGGCCAACCAGCCGGTAATACCGCCGACTTCGCCGCCCAATGGACCGCTTTGGTTCCCGGCTCCAGGATTGGCAAACTCCCCGCCACTTCCCCATTTGTCAAGAACCAGCAGACCGTCAGCCCGGATCGGATCGCCGGCCTCTACGGGACCGAAGGCCAGCTCACCGGACTACTCCTCAAAATTGAGCCCAGGGCCCAACCGGCGGGGGATGCGGTATCGCCGCAACAAGCCGCCGCCCTGGTCGCCCTCGCCACGCGCGAATATGCGCCCGAGTCCGATACCGGGTCCGGCCCGCTTCTTCCTGCCGGCGATGATCCGTTTGTCGTCCGCGTCGGTGCCATTGATCTCCTCAATGCACGGCAATTTGACCGCAGTAAACTCACCCCGTCTCCTCCCCTTCCCAAAACCCCACCTCCCCCCCAACCGTCCTCCGATCAGAGATCCCCCCCGCCCCCCCCCAATCCCTCCTCCCCACCCGCAGTGGAACCGGGTGAGTCGGAAACTCCTCCGGCCGCACTGGCCCCCGCGGTGGGCACTGAATCCGATGAGAAATGGTGATTTCGTTCCTGTGTGCCAACCCGTTGCCCTGTTTTTCTTAATTTGGCGGGTTGACTTTAAGCAGAATTTAAGTATATTTATCCGGTTTTTGTTCGCCAGATTCCGCGATAGCTCAGTTGGTAGAGCAGGTGGCTGTTAACCACCGGGTCGCAGGTTCGAGTCCTGCTCGCGGAGCCATTCGACTCGGGGTGCTGGCGCACCCCTCGCTCATGGCAAGCCAAGGGAT
>CAZCDO010000305.1:0-2909 GCA_964497135.1 uncultured Verrucomicrobiota bacterium | reverse complement strand
GGCGAGGGGGTCCGGTATGAGTTGATCGCCAAGCCCGAAATCCCGCTGTCCATCCATGTTTTGGAGATTCGCCTAGGGCAACCCGACCTGCACCTGAGTGCTTCGGTGGGGATCGGATTGAAGGGCAAGGAAACCATTCCCGAAATGGTAGCCCTGATTCCTTCTGAACAAGGGGTTCCCCTGGCCGCCATCAACGGCGATTACTTCGAGCACAAGACCGAACCCCGTTTTTTCGGAACCTTACAGGGGCTTTGCATCATCGAAGGAGAACTCGTCTCCGGTCCGGCAGGCCGTGCCTTCTGCATCGATCGGGACGGGCAGCCGCGGATCCAGTCATTTAGTTCCCGCTTCAAGGTCACCTGGCCGGATGGCAAGACGACCCCTTTCGGATTAAATTGTTCAACGGCCGATTATCAGAGCGAAGTGAAGACCGCGGAGGTCGTGCTCTTCACCCCCCGATTTGGACGATCGACGGGAACGGCCGATGTGCGGGAACTGGTGCTGGCCCCGGCCGGGAAAGGGCCCTGGTTGCCGTTGAGAGCCGGACAAAGTTACACGGCTCGTGTCAGTGCGATTAGCAGCACGGGCGATACCGCGATTCCGACAAACGGATTGATCCTCAGCATTTCGAAAAAGGCGGAGCCGGCGATGCCAACGGTGCAGACGGGTGAGATTTTACGTCTCAGTACATTTTTAAACGAGGATGTTTCCGACGTCGTCACGGTGGTGTCGGGCGACCCGCCCTTGCTCGAAGCCGGTCGGATGTTGGCGAAACCTTCTGAAAAACCCGTGACTCCGGCTCAGCGGGCGCCGCGCACAGCGGTCGGATTCAATGCCACGAATATTTACTGGGTTGTGGTGGATGGCCGGCAGGCGAACCTTTCGATGGGCATGGATCATCGTGAGCTGGCTGAATTCATGCAAGGCCTGGGTTGCACCGATGCGCTGAACCTGGATGGCGGGGGCTCCTCGACCTTTTGGTTGAACGGCCGGGTGGTGAACTCGCCTTCGGGTGTCAGTTTGCGGCCCGTGGGCAACGGTCTGATCCTGCTGCGCCGTCCACTGACGCAGCGTTAAAGTGATGTTGACGGCGGGTCGTGGGCTGTTTGATGCCGCTATCCCTCACACCTTCGTATCCACCCGGGCCCGGTCTCATCGGAAAATCGTCCAACGGAGCGTCGTGGTGCTGAATGACAGACCCCGGGATTTTACTGCGAAGTGCTGTAAAATTCGCAGACAGGCGATCCGGACATCCCCGCCTGGCTCGTTGGGTTCGTCGAGTGTCTCGGCCACTGGCTGGAACGTGCCGGGGAGACCCTGTCGGCGGTCCTGTTCTGCTGTGCAGAATTGGCTTGACGGGCGCTTTGGGGGCCTGTAAAAGCTTCGCACATGACTCGTCACATCTTCATTACCGGCGGAGTTGTGTCCTCCCTTGGAAAAGGACTGACCTCGGCCTCCCTGGCCCTGCTCTTGGCGCGTCGCGGCTACCGCATCCGGATGCAGAAATTGGATCCCTATTTGAATGTCGATCCCGGCACCATGTCGCCCTACCAGCATGGGGAGGTGTATGTGACGGCGGACGGGGCCGAGACGGATCTGGATCTGGGCCATTATGAGCGGTTTACGTCGACCGTGTGTTCCCGGGCCAGCAATTACACCTCCGGCCGGATTTACGGGTCGGTGATATCCAAGGAGCGCGCGGGCACTTACCTGGGGAAGACGGTGCAGGTCATCCCCCATATCACCGACGAGATCAAGGAGGCGATCCGGTCGATCGAGGGGCCGGACGTGGATATCGCGTTGACGGAGATCGGCGGGACGGCGGGGGACATCGAATCCCTGCCCTTTTTGGAGGCGATCCGCCAATACCGGCACGAGATCGGGCGCGCGCAGGGGTTGTTCATTCATTTGACGCTGGTGCCCTACCTGAAGGCGGCGGGCGAGATGAAGACCAAGCCGTCCCAGCAGTCGGTGGGCATTTTACGGACGATCGGAATTATTCCGGATATCCTGGTCTGCCGCTGTGAGCGGGCGATGACTCAGGATCACAAGGATAAGCTGGCGTTGTTTTGCGGCGTGGAGCGCAATCTGGTGATCGAGGAACAGGACGTCAAGCATTCGATCTACGAGGTGCCGCTGGAATTGGCGAAGCAGGATGTGGACGTGTATATCCTGGAGCAGCTCCAGTTACATGTGAATCCCCTGAATATGGGCGATTGGCAGACGATGGTGGATACCCTGATCCGGCCGCCGAACGGCGAAGTGGAAATCGCCGTGGTGGGAAAATACATCACCCTGCGCGACGCCTACAAGAGTATCTACGAATCGCTGACCCACGGGGGAATCGCCAATGGGGTTCGGGTTAAAATCCGAATGGTCGAATCCGAGGATATCGAGCACAAAGGCGCGCCGGCTTTGCTGGACGGGGTGGACGGGATCCTGGTGCCCGGGGGCTTTGGGGATCGGGGTATCGAAGGCAAGATCGCCGCGATCGGCCATGCCCGGGAAAACCGGATTCCCTTTTTCGGGATTTGTCTGGGCATGCAGTGTGCCGTGACGGAATTTGCGCGAACGGTTTGTGGGATGGCCGGTGCGAATAGCACCGAATTCGCGCCCCAGACGAAATATCCCGTCATCGATCTGATGGAAACCCAGAAGACGGTGACCCAAAAAGGCGGGACCATGCGGTTGGGCGCCTATCCCTGCCGGGTTGCGGCCGATACCCGCGCGCGCGCGGCGTATGGCGAGGAACAGATCACCGAACGCCATCGCCACCGATATGAATTTAACAATGCCTTCCGCCCGGTTTTGGCCGATCAGGGACTCGTTTTTTCGGGACTTTCCCCGGATGGGAACCTGGTTGAGATTGTCGAATTGCGCGATCATCCCTGGTTTGTGGGATGCCAGTT
>CAZCDO010000304.1:0-2941 GCA_964497135.1 uncultured Verrucomicrobiota bacterium | reverse complement strand
TGGTGCCGACGCCATTGGTCATGAAGGGCGGCTGAATCCAGCTATTGGTGGTGGCCAACATGGAATTTAACCAGCAGGTTCTGAGCCCGATTTTGGGGGCTGGAAAATACGGATCGGTCGATCCCACGCCGATCCGGACGGAACTGCCGACCCACCCCGCTCGATTGGTATCGACAAACTGCGAGCCGGTCACCGTCCATGACGAGCCGAAACTATTCGACACGGCAACCACCGCCGAGGCGGTCTGAATCGACATCACGCCGCACAGGATCAAGAGTCCCACGCGGAAACGGAAAAATTGAAAAGTCATTCGGGATTCCTTACCCGATTCAATTTATATATAACCCCATGGTCCCACAAGATTTATCCGTATAATCCAAGCATTACAGGGGTCGAGCTGACTCCTCCCGCGTGCTCACGCCGGAGGGCTCCCCAGGTAAGGTGCATGAACTTTCGACTCGCGCCGTCAGGCTCTACCCGCTGCGTCTTTCGGTGACGGTTAAATTTTGTGTTTCCCAGCACACTCATCGCCCGCCTCGAGCCTCTCTGCCTGTTTGTGTTCCTACGGTCGGGTCTTTGCTACGGACTTCTTTCACGCTGAGCCCCTCGCGGAGCCCGCCTTGTCTTTCGCTACGTTTGCTGTCACTGCTTCCGGCCATATCGCCTTTCAGATGGCGAGTTCATGCCCATGCTGGGCACACGAGTGCGGGACTTCTGTCCCGCCTTGCCCCCGTGGCGCAATGAACATCGCCCCCCAGAGAAAGCGGCAGTGCACTGCCGCACTCCAACGGACAGCGGATGCCCCTGCAGGACAATGTGGGAGGCGCGCTCCGCCGCGCCGATTATTCCGCCGTAGCATAGGCTTCCAGCCTGTCACGCTCCAACTGCAAGCTGGAAGCTTGCGCTACTCCCGCCCCGTTGAATCAGGATTGAAAGACCAAACGATAGGCTTTCCCGGCCCCTACCTTGAAGCTCCAGCAACGTCCGTCGGAGGTGGCGGCGATTTCCTTCCCCTCCGGTGTCATCACCCGAAACACCCGTCCCCGTTCCACCACCCGGCACTCCCGATCGGTCACCGCCGCCACCTCAGCCTCACGAAGTTGGCCGCCCGACCACTTCATCCGAATCGTGTAGCCGCCCCGGCCGCGAATTCCCGCCACCTCGCCCTCCGGCCAACAGAGCGGCAGGGCGGGCAGGAAATCCAGTTCTTCATGATAACTCTGCAAGAGCATTTCCAGCACGGCCGCGGTCCCGCCAAAATTACCGTCGATCTGGAAAATTCGCGGCGGATGCAAATCCATCAGGGACCCGCAGGCGAAATCGGCGATCAACCCGCACAGTTGTTCATAGGCTTTGGGGGCATCCCCCAGCCGCGCATAACAGCAGGCCACCCAGGACCGGCTCCAGCCGGTGTGTCCCCCAAAATTCGCCAGCCGCCGTTCCAACGATACTCGCGCCGCCTGGAATAAATCCGGCGTGCGATCCGGCGTGAGCTGATCCCCGGGATACAGTCCAAAGAGATGCGAAATATGCCGATGTCCGGGCTCAATCTCCTCGAAATCTTCGTTCCATTCCTGCAACTGACCGTGTTTCCCAATCTTCAATGGCGGAAGGTGCGCCAGGATCTCGCGCCAGCGCGACTGTCGGTCGGCATCCACCCCGAGGATTTCCGCCGCCCGAACGGCATGGCTGAGCAGATCCATTGCCAGCAGAACATCCATCGTGGCGGAGACCCCGATCGAGACCGGATACTTGTCACCCGTCCCCTTGAAGCGGTTCTCCGGCGATTGCGAGGGCACGATCTGCCAGGTTCCGGCCGCGTCCTTGACCAGATAGCTCTCATAAAAGGCGGCCACTTCTTTGAAGAAGGGATAGGCGCGATTCCGTAGAAATTCGACGTCCTGCCCATACTCGTAATGCCACCACATATGCTGGGCCAACCAGGGTGCCGCGCCGATCCAAACCGCCCAGCCGAACGCTTCGGGCGTCGAACGGCCCCACGGATCGGTTTGGATCGGGAACCAGATGCCGTCACACCCATATAAATCCCTGGCGGCCTTGCGCCCGTGCGCCACGAAATTCTCCATATGGGTGAACAGGGCATTCGTATAGGCTTGCAGTGCGCCCGCCTCCGCCGGCCAATAGTTCATCTGCAGGTTCACATCCTGATGCAGATCCGCCTCCCAGGCCGGATTCAAATCCTCATTCCATTTGCCCTGTAAATTCGGCGGCAAATCAGCCTTCGCCGTAGAGGCACACAGCAAGTAGCGCCCGTAATGGAAATACAACAGCGGCAGGGCCGGATCCGAATCCCCCCGGCGAAACGCCTCGATGCGCCGGTCGGTCGGTTCCGTCGGAACCGGGACGGGAACCTTCAACGACATTCCCCCGTAATGCCGGCGGTGCTCCCGTCGATGCGCCTCCATCAAATCGTCCCACGCCGCATCCGGCACCCGGACCGGTCCGCATTCTTCGACCGCCGACTTCTTCTTGGCCGAAGTGCCGATATTGACCGCCAGGATCAATTCCTTGACTTGCACGCAGTCCAGAAAGCGCCGATCCCGCACGGCGACGGTTCCCCCGTCGTGCCGGGTCGCCACCTGAACCCGGAAATCGATTCCCTGGTCGATATGCCCATCCATCGCGAGCGAATCGGGCGTCCCGGCAAATACCAGCCGGCAATCCGGATCCATCGTGCGGTCCAAGCTCACCGTCAGATTGAACGGCAAGCCGGCCGAGGTCAACCGGATCAGGATCAAATCCTCGACCAGGTGCGCCACGATCTCGCGCTTATAGAGACGCCAGTTGGCGTGGTAATCCACCGTCACCTGCGCCGTGGTCAAATCCAGGGATCGCTGGTAATCCCAGAAAAAATCGTGCCCGAATTCCAGATACAAATCCCCCGCCGGCTGATAGGGATCGACCCGGTGCGGCTTGCCCG
>CAZCDO010000303.1:0-2946 GCA_964497135.1 uncultured Verrucomicrobiota bacterium | reverse complement strand
GGGCCAAGGCGGCGGCCCATCTGCAGGAAAAGCTCCATCCGGACGTTTATTCCCGCTGGATTGCCGTGATAAAGCCCGACTCGTGGGTCGGCGACGATCTGGGTTTGCGGGTGGACAATAATTTTTACCAGTCCTGGCTGGAGGATAATTATCTCCCCATCATCCGCGACGCGCTGGCGGCCGTTTCCGGTAAAACCTTTCAAATTACCTTCAAGGTGTCACCCGTTTCGTCGCCGGAACTCGCCCCGGAAACCGGCTCCGTCGAATCGCCGGAAACCATTAACCGCCGTCGCGCCGCGGTTCCGCGCGCCGGGGGACGCCGGCCGACCGCCGGTTTTGAAACCAATCTCAACCGGCGCTACACCTTTGAGGAATTCATCGTCGGTCCCTCCAATCATTTTTCGCATGCGGCCGCCCTGGCGGTGTCGCAATCGCCCGGCCGGGCCTACAATCCGCTGTTTATCTATGGCGGCTCCGGCTTGGGCAAAACCCACCTGATTCAGGCCATCGGTCACTCCGTGCTGAAAATGAACCGGCTCAAGGTCGCGTATCTTTCCTGCGAAACCTTCCTCAACGAGTATATCGACGCCATCCAGAACAAATCCCATCATGCGTTCCGCAATAAATATCGCAATATCGATCTCCTGTTGATTGACGACATTCATTTTCTGGCCGGCAAACAAGGCATTCAGGAAGAGTTTTTCCATACCTTCAACGCCCTCTCCGACGCGCATAAACAGATTGTGTTGAGCAGTGACCGCCCGCCGTCGGACTTGAAAGGGGTGGATGACCGGCTGGTAACCCGTTTTAACTGGGGCTTGGTGACCGAAGTCCAGCCGCCCGAATTCGAAACCCGCCTGGCCATTTTGCGCTATAAAAAGGAACAAGCCAAAATTCAGGTCAACGATCAGGTGATTGAATTCATCGCCCAGTCGGTTCGCTCCAATATCCGGTCCCTCGAAGGCGCCCTGACGCGGGTCGCCTCCTATGCGTCCCTGAAAGGGAGAGACCTGTCCATTCCCGAACTGGAAAATTTATTGCGGGATATTTTGGAAAAAGAGCATGAAAAAGATCTCACCTTCGACCTGATCATGCGGACGGTGGCGGACCATTTCGATGTGCGGCTGACCGATATGACCAGCAAACGGCGCCCCCAAGCCGTGTCCGGGCCCCGCCAGGTCGCCATGTATTTATGCCGAACCCTGACGTCTTCATCCCTGCCGGAAATAGCCTCCGCCTTCGGCAAAACCCATGCCACCATCCTGCACGCCTATCACGCCATCGAAAAGAGAATGGCGGCCGATCCCACGCTCAAGCAGGATGTATCCCGCATTTCCCATGCCTTGGATCGACGTGATTGAACTCGTTCAAGGCAAACGACTTATGTATTTTACAATAACCCTGTCAATAAGTGATTACAAGTGGCCTGCCCCTGTTCATTATTCCGGGACCGGCGTTTCTTATCATCATTGGAAAAACAAGTCTTCCGGGTTGTCCACAAGGGAAAAGGGAGGATGGGGCCGGTTCAGTACACCATCGGTAACTTATTGACGTTATGCACAGTAATAATAATAATACTGTTTTGAAGGATATTCTATTAGAGAAGGGAAGCGATTTATGAAAATCAGTTTGACGAAAGAAAAGTTTTTAAACGGTTTACAGTTGGTCAACGGTGTGGTCGGATCGCGAACCACCCTGCCCATCCTATCCAACCTACTGTTAAAAGGTGACCAAAATAAAATTTGGCTGACCGCCACCGATTTGGAAGTCAGTATTCGCGCCAGTGTCGAAGCGGAAGTTCAGGAACCGGGAATAACGACGCTTCCCGCGCGGCGTTTGTTGAATGTCATCCGCGAATTACCGTCGGACACCTTCACCCTCGAAATTGACGAAAAAAATAATGCGGCGATTTCCAGCGGATCGGCCTATTTCAAGATTTTGGGATTGGCGGCGGATGAATTTCCGGTATTGCCGCAATTGACCGGCGGCTATAGTTACACGATCGATCGCCAGGTGTTCAAAGATATGTTGCAAAAAACGGCCTATGCGGCATCGGCCGACGAAATGCGCTATATCTTGAATGGCAACCTGCTCAGTTTCAAGGGCGATAAACTGGTCGTGGTGACCACCGATGGGCGGCGTTTGGCCCTGGCCGAGCAGGAAGTGGAATTTCCCAAGGAAGCGGAAGCCGATGTGGTGGTGCCGACCAAGACGGTCTTGGAACTCCTGCGCGCGCTCCAGGGCGAAGGACCGATGAAGATCCATGTGGTGGACAAGCAGGTGGCCTTTGAATTCGGCGATATTTTATTGGTCTCGAAATTGATCGAAGGTCAATACCCCAATTATCGGCAGGTGATTCCCGGACAATGCGAACACCGCGTGGCGATCGATCGGGAAATCCTGTTGAACGCCATCCGCCGGGTATCGATTTTAGCCAGCGACAAGGCAACCGCGGTCAAATTGACCTTTGGCAAAAACAAACTCACCGTGGCGGTCTCTTCCCCGGATGTTGGGGAAGCCCACGAATCCCTGCCGATCAAATACACCGGCAAAGAGATCACGGTTTCCTTCAACGGCGATTTCCTGATGGATCCTCTCCGCAACCTGGCCAACGACGAGGTCTTTTTCGAGATCATCGACGAGCTTAGCCCGGGCGTGGTCAAATGCGATAGCGCCTTTATTTATGTGATCATGCCGATGCGGGTGAATTAAATCCGCGCTGGGTGGGGGGTAAGGTGGGAATGAGACGTCTCACGCAAAGCAGCCCTTCTACGCCCGGATGGCTTCGCAGCGACTCCACCGCCGGTGGCCGGCGGATCAAACTGACGAGAAACTCGAGACAGTTACGGGGGCGATTTGTATTTATTTCCGGACATTGTCGGTGGCTTTGGGCACCTCCCTCCCCCCGGCGAGGGGGAGGGCTGGGGAGAGGGGGATCCGCCCAAA
>CAZCDO010000302.1:0-2957 GCA_964497135.1 uncultured Verrucomicrobiota bacterium | reverse complement strand
CCAACTCGATTTATCTGGTAACGACCAGCGATCATTCAAAGGTGCTGATGACCGGGTTTATCCGATCGGATTCGCCCGCCCAAAAACCTGAATTCGTTTTGCATCTTTTCAATGAGGGCCCTGCCCGCCAGGTGACCCTGTTGGACCGGGCTCAGGTTGTCCAGGGCCGGACGGTTGAACGCTGGGAGACCCAGGGGCAGGGGATCTGTCACCGCCTCGATCCGGTCAAGATTCGAAACCACGAAATTCGCCTGGAATTGCCGGAGGATTCACTGACGAGCTTGACCCAACACGCTTTTGTCGCGGAAAAACGCGCAGAATACGGAAAGACCGATCCCCAGACTTCGCCGGTAAAAAGAGGCCACAGAGCGGCAAAAGAACGGCGCTCACGCGCGCCTACTACCAACTGAGTGATGCTCCCGTTCGTAGTAGCGCCGTGTGAGGCGCGTCTTTTTCCAGGGCGGACATTTCAGTTCTTGTTCCCGGATGTCTCGGTTTTGTGACATCGGCATATATCTTGTTTTCCCTGTCGGCTTTTGAAAGGATACGCCCTTTCTGCCGGGTCGGAAGGCTCACGAGGCAAGCACAATGGCCGGGTCATTACAACCAACGACGGGATTGACCACCGACGAGGTTCGTCTTTCCCTTACTTCATATAATTGGAACTTCGGGCTCCGCGCCGTGTTCGACGGGATTTGCGGGTCGGGCTCGTTTGTTTTCGTGGGATTCGCGCTGGCGTTGGGGGTGCCCAAGGAACACATGGGTTTTTTCGCCACCGCGATCAGTTTCGCCTGCCTGCTCCAAATGCTGGGTGTGTTTCTGGCGAATTATGTGAGCGATCGTAAGAGTTATGTGATCAAACTGGCGCTGATCGAACCGCTGGTGCTGGCCGGAGCGGTCCTCCTCGTGCCACATCTGGGTATGACCGGACGCCTGCCCCTGTTGCTGGTGGCCGCTTTCATGTGTGCCGCCTTCAATAATCTGACCGCGCCGGTTGTGGCGGATTGGCTGTCTTTGACTTTGCCCGCTGGAATTCGGGGCAAGTATCTGGGCCTGCGGTTCCAAATCCGATCGGCAACCTCGGTGCTGGTCATGATTGCGGCCGGTTATATTGTGGAGGGGATCGGGCGTGACAATACGGTGGGAATGTCGCTCCTGCTGGCGTTCGGCGCCGCGGTGGGGGTGTTGTCGGTGCGCATGCTGAAGCGGGTCAGCCTGCCGCCGTCGGAGGTGGTCACATCCCTGCCGTGGGCGAGCCTGGGCCAGGTTTTAGCGCATGCCCCCTTTCGGTATTACCTGTTGGGATTGACCGCGATCAACGTCCCGTTTTATTTTGCCTGTCCCTACTACCAGGTCTTCAATCTCAAGATCCTGGGGATGCGCGAGACGCATATCGCCTTCATGATTGGGGGCTACACCGTGGTGCAACTCATCAGTTACCAATTATTCGGGCGGATCATGGATCGGGGTTGGATCCGGCGTGCGCTTTGGATTTCGGTTTTGGGGTATGTGTTCTTTTTTGCGATGTTTCCCTTTGCCCGGCCGGACCGGACCTGGCCGTTGTTTCTGGGGTGGGCCGTGGCTGGGTTATCGGATTCCGCCCTGAATGTGGCCGCCGGCATTCTCCTCTACCGGAGCCTGCCCGCGGGGACGATGCGAACCATGTGCTTTGCCGTCAATAGTGTGGTGGGCATTGGGCTGATGGGGGCTGGCGCCCTGTTGGCAGTGCCGATCCTCGAAGCCATGCAGGGACTGCATGTGACGGTCGGGAGTCTGACCCTGACCCATTTCCATCTCTTTTACGGGGCATTGTGTCTCGTGATGATGATCTGTGTGTCGGGCGTACGCTTTTTCTTCCGCTGCGAGGCATTGACGAAGGAATAACCAGTTGGCAGCGGTTTAGGCGGCCGGGTCGCGGGAGTTGATGGAGACGGCCGTCCCCGGCCGTTGTGCTGGTGAGAAGGAGAGAGCTGCGGAGGACCGCCGTATCCAATCATATCCAATTATCTTCCGGTTTCGGCAATATGAAAATAAACGTGTATGTTGGGTGGAAATACGATAAAACCCGCGAATGAAATTGAATCCACTTCCCCTCCATGCGGCGCAAATTTCAGGATCTTTTTGGGGATCTCGCCGGACCGTTAATCGGACCGTAACCCTGCCCCTGGAATACGATATCAATAAACAACGCGGGGTGCTCAAGACCTATCAATGGGAATGGTGTGATCCGGCCCGGGAACTGGCACCGTGGAAGATCGTGGTGGGCGATCTCGGGAAATGGATTGAAGCCGCATCCTATTCGCTGGCCACCGATCCGGATCCCGTTTTGGAAGCGCGGATGGAAGAGGTCATCGCCGAAATTGTGAAGGGGCAGAAAGAGGACGGCTATTTATTTGCCAACCCGATCCGGCGTGAACAGAAGTGGGCCAACCTGCAGGAATATCACGAACTCTATGATGGCGGCCATACGATCGAGGCGGCGGTGGCGCACTATGAGACCACCGGACGGCGTCATTTTTTGGACGCGATGTGCCGGTATGCCGACCTGCTGGTGAAAACCTTTGGGCGGGGTCCGAGCCAGATCCGCGGCTATTGCGGGCATCCGGAGATTGAACTGGCCCTGATGAAGCTCCACGCTGTAACCGGAAACCGGGCGTACCTGGACTTGGCTGAGTATTTTGTGGATGAGCGCGGACGGCAACCCTATTACTTCGATGCTGAACGCGAAAAAAACCTGGCAGCCGGCCTTCCTTTTTTCAAGTGGTATCAGCCGGGCAACTATGTTCCCTGTCAGGCCCATCAGCCCTTAAAAGAGCAAACAGAAGCGGCGGGGCATTCCGTGCGGGCGCTGTACCTCTACAGCGGCGCGGTGGATGTGGCCGCTGCCCGGGGCGATCGGGCTCTGTTGGCGGCCTGCCGCAGGCTCTGGAATAGCGTGACCCGTCGGCGGATGTATA
>CAZCDO010000301.1:0-3034 GCA_964497135.1 uncultured Verrucomicrobiota bacterium | reverse complement strand
TAGGTGCGGTCCAGGTCGTGAGCCCCCGAGAATTCCTGGACCTGCTGCGTAGGCCATAACATCCGCGCACTCACCCAGTTTAACCGATTAATTCCCAATATATTTCGCGCTTTCCGCGTTTTTCGGAGTGACCTCAACGGCTCCTTTTCCGATTTAATATCGCGGTTTCGGAGGATTACGGTTCGCTCCGTCTCGTCGACCCGTTCGGAGGGTTCCATCGTAGCCGCGAAACGAAAAGCGCATTGTCACTGCCATACCGTTCGCACTTCGTGCAGTCGTGGTTATCCGGCCCTGTGGTCTGCATCCACTCGCTCACCACCACCCAGGTCTCTTCCGGCGAAGCCGTGCAGATCCCAAAATTACCCAACCGCGCGCCCCGCTCGGGCACTACGACCCGTTCCGAGGAACGGATCAGACACAGCCGCTCCGGATCGACCCGCGCCATGAACAAGGGCGCCCGGTGCCGGAATACATGGTCGTTGTTGGCGCCGCGCCGCGTATACACCAGGAACAGCCCTTCACTGTGCGTCACCCAGTGTTGCTGGGTATTGTAATTACCGATCTCCACTCCATCGTCAAACATCCAGGGCTTCGGCGGGCCAAACCGCAGTCCGTTCTCACCCGCCGCCACATACCCCCGCACATCGTTGCGCAAGGTCAGGAAATACCGCCCGCCAAACCAGGTCAGGGACGGCTCGCAGAACCCGCGCGGTTCCGGGCAGGTTACGTCCGGCCCCCGCTCCTTGAACACCAGCATCGTTCCGTCAAAACCACATCGCATGACCGACCCCTTGTAACACCCGGTCGTATCGTCCTTCGGACGAAAATAGGTCGGCAGCAGAATGTCACCGTCCGGGAGATCGAACCGCTGAACACAGCCCGCACCCGAATTAAAACAAGCAGGATCATCCGGCGGGAGCGACAACGTCCGCCAATCGGAAAACAGGCGGGTCTTTTCGTCATAGACACTGAAATAGGTCGAACGGGACCGGAGTCCATGCACCAGGTTATCGTCCCGGTATTGGGCCAGGTGCCCGGTCAGCAACAGTTTTCCACTTTGGGCGTGCCAGGTGGGGGTGCCATCACAGGGGCAATCCTCGGTGCCATCCGGATTGCGGCGCCGCATCAAACCGGGCTGCGGCTGGGGCACCGTCCAAGTCCGGCCGAAATCCTCGCTGTGGAGGGTATTGATGCCGTAAAATATGTCGCTCCCCGAGATGCGAAGCTTCTGGGTCGTGATCACCGCCTGATTCGGAGGAAGCACCCCGCCCCGAGTCTGCACCCAGCAGGTTTTGCGATCATACCCGCTATGGATAATCTGCGTTTCCACTTCAAAATTTAATTTAATCATGGCTCTTCCCGTTTAAAACTCACCCGGTCGACAAATAACTGGCGCTGGTCCGAAATATTCATAGCGATAACGGCGCCCGAATAGAGCCCCCCTCAAAAAAAGCCCATAGACTAATCCGGATCGTGGGGATCGATATCCGTCTGGGCGTGGAGGTGGTCGTAGGATTCCGGGGTCGAAATCACCTTGCGAATACACCCAATCAATAGCCCAGTGATACTGCCGCAAGCCAATAGCATGATGATCCAGCCGGCGAGCGTCATGTCCGTTCCTCCTTTTTATCCCAGGTCCGGTTGGCGATGGCAACGATCAGAGCCAAGAAAAGAGCGACCCCCAGAATCAATAGAACGGAATACAAAACGACCGGGGGTCCATCCTTGGGCAGGGTGGCGAGGGCCTTCCATCGGCCGGGCAGGTTATAATAGGCCCACAGGCCGAAGATGATCAGCAGGTAGAGGGGTGACACGTATTTGAGCATGAACGGCAGGATCCGCGGCAACTTTATTTCAGCGCCGCGATTTAATTCCTCCATCCCTTTATTGATGCCCAGCACCCAGGCAAAGATGATGGATTGAATGGTGGCGAAGATAAAAATAAAGAAATTGGCCATCCAAAAATCGAGCGTGTCCAATGCCGTAAAATCCTTGGAAAAATAGACGACGAACAGGCAGCCGATCAGCGTGACCAAGCCCAGGATGGTCACCGAGGCCTTGCGGCCGATAGCCAACCCCTCCTCCAGAAGGGCAATCGAAGGCTGGAGCATGGAGAGCGAACTGGTGATGGCGGCCAGGAAGAGCAGGAAGAAAAAGAGAAACCCGAACAGGGAACCCAACGGCATCTGGTTGAAGACATTCGGCAGGGTGATGAAGCCCATGCCGAAAGTCCCCGGCGGGTTTTGAACGACGACGGGACCCAGAAATACAAAGGCCGCCGGAATGGCGATCATGCCGCCCAAGACCACTTCACAAAACTCATTGCCGGCACAGGCGGTCACCGAACTCAAGGCGACATCATCCTTGGGTTTCAAATAGCTGGCGTAGGTCAGGATCAAGCCAAACCCGACCGATAGACTGAAAAAGATCTGGCCGGTGGCGGCCAGCCAGATCTCCGGATTGGAGAGCGCATGCAAAAGGGTTTCGCCGGGTTTGGTCGGATTCCACATGTAGCCCAAACCGTTGAGCACGGTCTGGTCCGGATGGGCGGGGTTAGCCGGCAGGGTCAGAACCCGAATCAGAACAATCCCCGCGCACACCACCAGCAACGGCATGGCAATATTGCAAAACCGCTCGATCCCCTTGTGGACCCCATGATAGATCAAGGCGATGTTCGCCAGCAGACAGATCCCGAGGAAAATCAGCATCCGTCCCCCTGCGGATTTGAACAGGGCTCCATTTTCACCGGCGCCCACGAAAGTCATGAAGTATTTCTCGATCGCTGCACTGTCTGAACCCAAGGCGGAAAAATGGCCGGTGAGATAATCCCAGGCGTACGCCAGACACCAGGCTTCAACGAAAATATAGTACATGTAGATCATGACAGGCATGAGCGTGCCCAACAGTCCCACATAGGCGCCCTTGCGGGATCCGAGGATGGCCCGAAAAATTCCGGGCGAGGAGTTGTGCCCCAAGTTCCCGCCATACCGGCCGAGCGCCCATTCCGCCCAGGCCAGCGGCAATCCGACCACCA
>CAZCDO010000300.1:0-3042 GCA_964497135.1 uncultured Verrucomicrobiota bacterium | reverse complement strand
GGGATGCCCGTACGATCGTCAACGACTATCCCCAAACCGACGGCGCCCAGGTGCTGCGCGAAATGCTCGAGTTGGGTGAAGAGACGAAAGTCCTCGCCCCGGCATTCCTGAAGGCCTTGAAAAAAGAGGTGGCCGCGCTCCGCAAAAAGTTTTCCGATAACCGGTCCGAACTGGATCGGTGTGAGGCCTCGGAGCTGTTGCCGACGAAATCGTTGATTGTCAAGGTGGGGTATCCCGATCGGTCGGTGAAGTTTAGCGCGGTGCCGTACCACCCGGAATGGAAATTCAACGATATTCGCGGTTGCTATGAGGGTCTCAAGAATAAGGATGGGCTGGTCTATGGACGGGGATCTTTCTCCGCGAAAAAGGCCGGGTCCGGCAAACTCAGCGTGGCGGCGGATGGTCCCTTCAAGGTGTTCGTCAATCGGAAGGAAGTCGGCGTGAACCCCAAGGCGACCAATCCCATTCCTAACCAGGTGATCACCCTCGACACGCTGTGGAAGAAGGGGAAGAACGATATTATCGTCGCGATCAAAACGAATGACGGGATGGCCTGGGGCTTTTCGGCCTCGACGATGGCGAAGTAGCGATTCAGCTTTCGCCCGTTGACGATGCCGTACGTTCGATCAATATTTGCCAGACAGCAAAAGGTGGACGCCCGGGCGCTTTATCACTGAATGGGGGCCGGCCACTGAAAGCCCCAACAGTCCCTTGTATGAGTCGGATGGCTATTGGCGGGGTCCGATCTGGGCGCCTTCCACTCACATTCTCTACGAGGGATTGATGCGATGCGGACAGAAACAACTCGCCCGTGATATTGCCCTGCGATTCTGCCGTTTGTGTGCCCAGAGCGGGATGTCTGAAAATTATGATGCCCTTTAGATCGATTCCTGTTGGTGATAAACCCGTTGGTAAAAACCGGGATGGGCCAGGAGGGTGTCGTGATGGCCGTTTTGGGTCAGGAGTCCATTTTCTAAAACCAGAATGCGATCGCAATGGCGGGCGGTGGCGATGCGCTGGGTGATGATCAAGGTGGTGTGACCGGGCAGCACTTTTTCTAGAGTGGCGCGGATTTTCGCCTCCGTTTCGGCATCGAGGGCGCTGGTGGTATCGTCGAGGAGCAGGATCTCGGGATTGGTGAGCAGGGCGGTGGCCAGGGCTAGGCGTTGTTTCTGTCCGCCGGAGAGGCTCATGCCATGTTCGCCGACGGAGGTTTCATATTTTTCGGGCAGGCTCAGGATGAAGTCGTGTAGTTCGGCCTGCTGGGCGGCGGTGCGGATTTCTTCGGGGGTGGCATCGGGCTGGCCGTACATCAGGTTTTCGGTCAGCGTCCCCGAAAAGATAAAAGGTTCCTGCTGAACCATGCGGACATGGCGGCGAAGGGAGGCGATGTTGGCCTCGGCCAGATCGACGCCGCCAACGCGGATAACGCCCGCATCGGGATCATAAAAGCGCAACAAGAGTTGAAACAAGGTGGTTTTGCCGGCGCCGGAGGGGCCCATGAGGGCGATGCGCTCGCCCGGTTTGATTTTAAAGGAGATTTGCTTGAGGGCGGGATCGATCTGACGGGGATAGGCAAAGGAGACGGCGTCGAACTCAATTTTGCCTTTGATGCCGCGGAGACGAACCTGGCCGGAGAGCACATCCTCGGGTTCGTCCATCAACGCCAGCACGCGGCGCAGGACGACGCCGACATATTGAAAGAAGGTCGCCAGGTTGGCGACCTGACCGATGGGGCCGAAGAATCGGGACATGGCGCCGAGATAAGCCAGAACGGCGCCCAAGGACATGTGGCCAGCCTGAATCTGTTGGGCTCCGACATAGATGACCACCCCGGTGAGGACGGCGGTCAGGGTGGCGACGAACAGATCGAGCGACAGTTTATAAACGGCGCTGCGGACCTGCAGGCGGACGGCATCGTGGATCAGGGTGGCGAACCGGGAAAACTCGCGGCGTTCGGCATTGAAGGCCTGGAGAACGCGGATGGCGGCAATCCGTTCCTCGGTATGGCCAATGGTTCGCGAGTTCATGCGGCTAATGGCGATATTGGTGCGGCGGATGCGGGGTCGCAGGTAGAGGAACAAACCGATGTAAAACGGCAGAACGAGGGTGAGCGCCAGGGAGAGTTGCCAATTCAGCCAATACATGACGATGGCGGCGCCGAGAAATTTGGAGAACTGGCCGACGAGTTGGGCCAGATGGTTGGAGGCGGCGCCTTGCAGGACATTGACGTCGTCCAATAAGCGGCTCATCAGCCGCCCGGTTTGGGTCCGGTCGAAAAAGCCGATATGGAGCCGCTGGAGTTTTTCATACAAATCTTTGCGCAGGGCGTAGGTGATCCGCTGACTGACCGCGAGAGCTGCCGACTGTTGGGCCCAATGGAAAAAGAAAAAGAGGCCGTAGATCAGGAGGTTCCAGAGGACCGCCCAACCGAGCAGGGGCAGGCGTTCGGCCCATTGGGCGGGATCGGTCAACGCCGCGCCGCCGCGCAGAACATCATCAATCACAAATTTATGGACCAGAGGAATGGCCAGGGGCAGGGGGCCCCAGGCGGCCATGATGGCCAACAGCAACGTCAAGACTCCGAGGTGGGGCTTGAGATAGGTCAGCCATAAACGCCGCCAGGAGCCGGGCGAATGGCTGCTGGGCTCCTGGGAATCGTCCAGCACCCGGCGGATGATCAATTCCACGCGATCGTGGGGAAGGGTCATAGCAAACCCTCCTTACGGCCGACGCGGCGGATTTCCTCATAGAGCGCCGCATAATGGCCTCCCGGGCGTGACAGGAGGTCGGCATGGGTTCCGCTTTCGAGAATGCGGCCGTGATCCATGACGATGATCCGGTCGGCATGGGTGATGGTGGACAAGCGATGGGCGATGACCAGGCTAGTGCGTCCGGCGAAAAGGCGCTGGAGGGCTTTCTGAATGAGGGCCTCGGATTCGCTATCGAGAGCGGCGGTGGCCTCATCGAGGATGAAAATGGAGGGATTCTTGAGCAAGGCGCGGGCGATGGCGACGCGCTGTTTTTCACCGACCGAGAGGC
>CAZCDO010000299.1:0-3053 GCA_964497135.1 uncultured Verrucomicrobiota bacterium | reverse complement strand
GCTATTTCCGTCTTGATTGGCACGGGGGATCAGCTTATGATTCATGACAAACGGTGCTAGAGACGGCTGTTGTTTTTGAATCAGCGTGAGAGGCGAGCATGAAAATTACCCTCAAAAAGGGATCGGTTGGGGCCACAGCGGGAATACCGGCGGATCCGACGGCCCCGCCCGCAGAGTCGTCCGAAGACACGCCCGTTGATACATCTGCAGAAGTGACTGGCGAAGGGATGGCTCAGGTTCCTCTTGAGGCCGGAGATGGTGTCGTCGGTCGGCGTAAGGGCATCAATATTTTCGGCATTATTTTTGCCGTCGTGGGTTTTTTGGCGGTTGCCGTTTTTGTGACGCTGTTGGTTTTGCAGGGGTCGGAGATATCTTTTTACAAAGGGCCGGAGTCCCTTTGGCTGAAATAAGATTTTGAATTAATAACCGGTCGGCCTCCAGCCAGTCCAACACGCGCCACCGATCGGGTCTGATCCACCGAATTTCGCTATGCGCGGTGAGCTTGGGTATGCCGCGCGGACGGTCGCAGAGGACGGGGATGAGTTCGATGCACCGTCCCGGATACTGATGGCGCAGGCTGGGTTTCTGTGCGAGCGGCCGAATTTCGAGGCCCAATTCCTCCCCGATTTCCCGGCGAACGGCTTCAAAGGGGGTTTCCCCGGCGATTATTTTTCCGCCGGGGAATTCGAACAACGCGGGATGATTCCCGCTGGGAAGACGGCGGGCAGCCAGCATACGACCCCGGTTCAGGATCACGGCGCAGACCACCCGCAGGGGTTTGGATCGCCCCGTTCGGATCACGGCAGGAAGTCCCGCCGTTTGAGTTTATCCGGCAGATACGTATCGAGCACGTAATTGAGGCCGTGTTTGGCGAAGGCCTGTTGTTCGATACGGACGCCGAGGGCGAGCATTTGATTGAGGGCATCCTGCCAGGGCTTGTGATGGCGGATGAAGGGATCGTTTTTGAGGGCATCCTTGGCCCGCTTGATATCGACCTCCTCCAGCGGATGGGTGGCATCTTCGAGATGGTAGGTTTTGATATCATCGGGGGTGACCCCGAGGTATTGGGCCTGGGGGACGCAGAAGAAGCTGTTGATGTGGGCGGCCTGACCGGAGCCGACCTTGAGGGTGCGGTAGATATTGCAGTACCCGTAGGGGTCGCCATCGGTAAAAACCAGGACGGGCAGACGGCGGTCATCAGCCAGGCGGCGGATGAACCGGCGGCAGGCGCGGGTGGGGACGCCGCTCATGGAGATGAGAATGCAATCGGCGGTTTCGTAATAGCGGTGGTGGACCAGGCGCTGAAAGAGCGATGCGGTTTCGATGACCAAAATAAATTTGGCCTTGGATTCGAACTGGAGATGTTCGACGCGGGAGGGAATGCTCCAGGCGCCGGAACCGAGTTTGGCGCAATTGATTTTGACGACTTCGCCGGAGGTGGGATTGCGGTCGATGACGATCAAAGGCCCCGTGACATCGCCGCCGCGTTCCTCGGGGATGTAGCCGAGTTGTTCGCGGTTGATGCCGAGCATGCCTTCGATGTCATCGAGCAGGGTGTCGCTTTCGGGTTGCTCGTCGAACCGGCATTCGCCCCAGCTTTTGCTGTTGTAATACACTTCGCGCTTGCCCGCGATGTCGTTTTTGTCGAGGAGATCTTTTTTGGTGGTCGCCAGTAACCGCATGGATTGGGCAAAGGATTTGACGGTATTGTAGGTCAGCGTGCGGGTCGATTGCTTGCCGAGGATCTCGAAATAGCCCTTCTTGGGGTTGTATTTGACGTTGGCCAGAGAGCGGATGGGGAATTTCATCTCCGGCTTGCGGTTTTTGCGAATGATATCGGTGAAAATTTTCTGACCGACCTCGCGGATTTGCACGGAGGCTTCTTCCTTCGTGACGATGCGTCGGGTGGCATCGGCCGGGGTTCGGGGGGGTACGGTGGCGGACTTAGATTTGTGGGGGGAGGCCATGACGGGATCCTGGGTTAGGTTTCCAAATGGGTGCGTTCGAGCAGGCCGCGGAGCCGGGTGACGACGGACTGTTCCTCCTTGGCGGACAAATCGAGGATGTCCTTGAGCCCGGTCGCCAGATGGGGGATGTAGAGTTCGATATAATTGCGTTTACGATCCATTTCCGCCTGACGCCGCCGGCGACTGAGGAAGACGGACAGGCGTCGGCCGCATTCCTGGAGGGCGGCGGTGATTTCGCGGATGATTTCGGGATAATGGGCGATGGCTTCCTTGCTTTCGCTGGTGAAGGGGACCCAGACGCTGGCGATATGGACGACGATGATCATGGGGCCCAGCGGCAGGGCGCCGCGGGGCTGGGCCAGCCCGTAATTTTTCCAATTGACCCCGATGATTGACTTGGAGATGGCACAGGCGCCGGTCTGATAGAGGAGGGGAACGCGGTTGGCAAACCGGAGAAGTCGCACCGGATCGTCGGCCGCCAATTCCTCATTTTCACCCGGTCTGGAGTAGGCCAGACCGGCTTCGATTTGGAAGGGATTCCCGCGATAGACGGTGGGGGGGCGGCTGAAAGCGGTGCAAAAATCGGCCCGGATTTCCTTTTGCAAGCCGGCCATGATCAGGTCTTCGCCGATCGGCGAGAGGACATCCGTGGGCGGGCGCATGAGTTTGGTGTTGTTGATCGCCTTGTAGAGGGCTTCACTGTCCCGCGCGGCGATCCGGGTGGGATTGGATTTGGGATCGAGGCCGGCCTGGGCGCAGATGGAGAGGGCGACGGCGGAACTGACCCGGGAAAAATCCTGACTGAGCATGGCTTTTAAGGAGCGGGACTCGGTATCCTTGAGCATCTGCATCAGCATGCCCAATTCGACGCCGTGGGGGTGGGGTTTGATTTCCAAGGGGGGCGGGGGCGGTGTCCGGGTCATCCGGGCGAAGGAGATCCAGGCGGTTTCGGCGGCTGGCTGAGTCGCATCGGCGGGAAGGGTTTCCCCGGGGGCGGCTTCCGCCCCGGCGGTGGCGGAGGATTTCAGGACAATCCGGTAATGGAGTTGGAGATGGGGATTGGCGATGACGCATTGGCGGAGATAT
>CAZCDO010000298.1:0-3128 GCA_964497135.1 uncultured Verrucomicrobiota bacterium | reverse complement strand
ACCTCCTTTTTCACCAGCCGCTCAGGCTCCGCTTTAAATTTGCTCCGTCCCCCGCGTGTCCACTTCGCGGCGAAGCAAATCCATCAATTCGGCGAGGGGCTTGACCCCCAAATCTCCCCGGGTCCGATGCCGGATCGACACCGTCCCCGCCTCCACTTCCCGCCCGCCCAAAACCACCATGTAGGGCACTTTCTGCACCTGGGCATCCCGGATCTTCGCCCCGACCTTTTCCGATCGCCGGTCCAGCGTCACCCGGTAATCCCGCTTGCGCAATTCCTCGACCACCCCTTCGGCGGCCTCCATCTGCTTCTCGGTCAACGGCAGAACCCGGACTTGTTCCGGCGCCATCCACAAGGGGAACGCTCCCGCATAATGCTCGATCAACACTCCGAAAAATCGCTCCAGACTCCCCAGCAAGGCCCGGTGGACCATGTACGGACGATGCTCCTGCCCGTCCGCCCCCGTATAGGTCAGATCAAATCGTTCCGGCATGTTGAAATCGAATTGAATGGTGCTCATCTGCCATTCCCGGCCGATCGCATCCTTGACCTTCAAATCGATCTTCGGCCCGTAAAACGCGCCCCCCCCCTCATCGGTCTGGTACGCAATCCCTTCGCTCTCCAGGGCCCGGGTCAACGAAATTGTCGCCTGCTCCCACCGGGATGCCTCGCCCACCGCTTTCGCCGGACGCGTCGCCAGGTAGGCGCTGATCTCCGTAAAACCAAGGGTCCGCCAGATTTGCAGGGCAAACCGCACGGTCCGCCGCACCTCGGCTTCAATCTGCTCCGGGGTACAAAAAATATGCGCGTCATCCTGGGTAAAGCCCCGGACCCGTAACAACCCGTGCAAAACCCCGGTCTTTTCATACCGGTACACCGTCCCCAATTCCGCCCAACGCAACGGCAGATCCCGATAGGACCGGCGTTGATTCCGGTACACCTGGATGTGGAACGGGCAATTCATCGGCTTGACATAATAGGAGGTCTCGTCGATCTCCATCGGCGCATACATATTGTCTTTGTAAAACCCCAGATGCCCGGAGGTTTCCCACAGGTGGGCGCGCCCGATGTGCGGCGTGTAAAGGAGTTCGTACCCCCCGCGAAAATGTTCCGTCCGCCAAAAATCCTCGATGATCGACCGGAGCCGCGCCCCTTTGGGATGCCAGTGAATCAACCCCGGCCCCACATCCTCCTGGATGCTGAACAGGTCCAGATCCCGGCCCAGCCGGCGATGATCCCGCTTTTGCGCCTCTTCCAGTTGAGTGACCAGGGCGTCCAATTCCGCCTTCGTCGAACAGGCGATGCCGTAAATCCGCTGTAACATCGGGTTGGTTTCCACCCCCCGATAATAGGACCCCGCCACGCTCATCAATTTAAAAGCCGGTATCTGCCCGGTCCGATCCAGATGCGGGCCCCGGCACAAATCGACAAAATCCCCCGTCCGGTAGAATGAAATCGGCTCCCCTTCCGGAATGTCCGCCAGCCGCTCCAGCTTAAAGCGCTGGCCCGCCAACAACTGCTCCGCCCCCGCCCGGTCGGTCTCAAATCGTTCAAACGGCAGATCGGCGGCGACGATCCGGGCCATTTCTTTCTCAATCGCCTCGAAATCCGTCGGGGAAAGACGCGGGGGAAGATCGAAATCGTAATAAAACCCGGTATCGGTTGCCGGACCGATGTCCAACAGGACATTCTGATAAAGCCGGCACACCGCGGCCGCCATCACATGCGCCGTGCTGTGTCGCAAAGTATTGAGATCCAAGAGCTAAAGCCCTCCCGTGCTCCAATTGATAAAGTAAATTAGAATACAAGGCCCCGCCCCCCCCTGTCAATGGAAAATCGCCTTCTTGACAAAAAACACCCCCCCCGCCACAATCCCCCGGCATGCAGCCCATCCTTGAGTTCCTGTCACACTTGCATCCGATCGTGCAGGCTTTATTGGCCACCCTGTTCACCTGGGGTGTGACGGCTCTGGGGGCGGGTCTCGTTTTTTTTACCCGGAGCTTCAATCAAAAAATAATGGACGGCATGCTGGGGTTGGCGGCGGGCGTGATGATCGCCGCCAGTTTCTGGTCCCTGCTGGCACCGGCCATTGAGTTGTCGGATGGGGATTGGAGGCCGGCGTTGATCGGGTTCCTCGCCGGCGGAGCTTTCCTTTATATCGCCGATAAAATCCTGCCCCACCTGCATATCGGATTCAATCTCTCCGAAGCGGAAGGAATCCACACCACCTGGCGCCGGAGCGTGCTCCTGGTGCTGGCCATCACCCTGCACAATATTCCGGAAGGACTGGCCGTGGGCGTCGCCTTTGGCGCGGTGGCCCAGGGCCTCGATTCCGCCACGCTCGGCGGCGCCGTGGCGCTGGCCATCGGGATCGGACTCCAGAATTTTCCCGAAGGTCTGGCGGTGGCCATGCCGTTGCGGCGCGAAGGGATGAGCCGGCCCCGGGCCTTTATGTATGGTCAGGCCTCGGGATTCGTGGAGCCGATCGCCGGGTGCCTGGGCGCCGGGTTGGTGCTGATCATGCGCCCGCTCCTGCCCTATGCCTTGTCTTTCGCCGCCGGGGCCATGATCTTTGTCGTCATTGAGGAATTGATCCCCGAATCCCAGCGCCATGGCAACACCGATTTCGCCACCGCCGGGGGCATGCTCGGCTTTGCCCTCATGATGACGCTGGATGTGGCCTTCGGCTGAGTCGGAATCGTTCCGGCTACTGCAGCGACGAATGGCGCCCGCCGATGTCACCCCTTACCCCCGCGGCTCGCCAGAGCCTCGCCCTCCAGGGGAAAGCTATCCATCGGTATCGATCGACGTTTGGAGGGCGAGCGTTCCAGCCTTCGTAGCCAGAGGCATTACTTCGGCGGAGTAGGCCCCCGCGAGCCGTCTGCCCGCGGCCCGAACACGTCGGGGCCCGCCGCCTAATCGCCTTGCTGTAGAGTGCGAAAAATGGGATAATAAAAGGTCTTATGCGAAATCAAAGCCTTCTTCATAAACAGTGGGCCCGAATCCTCGTGGGCCTGGCCATGCTTTTACTGGGTGTCCCGGCCAACGGCCAATCCATCGGGATCTCCGAATTCATGTTCCAGCCGCCGCCGGCCGTGGCCACCAACTGGCCGGCCGATGATTACGAAT
>CAZCDO010000297.1:0-3150 GCA_964497135.1 uncultured Verrucomicrobiota bacterium | reverse complement strand
ACGCCGCAAAAAATGGCGGAATCGGCGACATTAAATGCCGGGAAATGGGACTCTTTCCAAAAAAAATCGAGAAAATCAACCACGTAAAACCATCGGACGCGATCCAGGCAGTTGCCGAGAATCCCGCCAGCCAGCAAGGCAAAAGCCCACCGGGCCAGGGCATTATCACCCAACAGCGAACGGCGAAAAAGAATCAGAAAACCGAGGACCACTGCGGAAAAGAACGCCAACCAGGTATTAAACCCCCCGAACATGCCCCAGGCGGCGCCCGTGTTGCGGATATAGGTAAAATGAAATAAACCGGGAATGACAGGCCGGCTCTCATTGAGCGCAAAACTTAATATGACCAACGATTTGGTGATCTGGTCCAAAACGACAATCGATACAGCCAGCGCCCACATCATCTCACCCTCCCCGTCGGCCCGGATTGCGACAGGGCCGGCCCCTTACTCCGCTTCTTCAACCTCAGCGGTCTCAACCGCAGCCTCGGTTCCCTGCGCCAGGGTTTCACCGAAAGGCCGGAACCGGGAACGACCGCGTTCCGATTCAGATTGACACTTCACGCACATGCGGGCAAAAGGCAGAGCGCGCAGGCGAATCTTCTCGATTTTCTTGGTGCACCCGTCGCATTTCCCATAGGATTTCAATTGGATCCGGCGCAGGGCATCGTCGATTTCGAAGAGAACATCATGTTCGGAACTGACCAGGTTGAGGGCGAATTCGCGGTCAAAATCGTCAGTCCGGTCTTCCGAGGGGGTGTCGTCCACGTTTTTCAACGAATCGTTGGCCATGGTGTGAATCCGCCGATTGATTTGATCGCGTAATTTGATCAACGGCGTTTGAAAATACGCCAACTCCGAGGGCGAATACAGACTTTTGACTTCCTCGACGGGAACGGGTTTCTTCGGAGCCATGACCGGGTGGGCCTTGGGGGAGACCTTGGGAGCCGGAGCAACTTTTCGTACCGGCTTCTTGGGGGCGGCCTTTTTAGAGGACTTGGGCGCGACGCGAGCCGCGGGTTTGGCAACTTTGCCGGTTTTCTTAATTTTTCCTGCCTTAGCCATGCAATTCCTCCATCCCAAACAGATGTCACCAAGCCCGAAATCAAACTGGCGCGCCCACCGGGAGTCGAACCCGGCTTACTAGGATGAAAACCTAGTGTCCTGACCGATAGACGATGGGCGCATTCCTAGACCAAAAAGAGCGCGCATTCTAGTGAAGTCGCCCTCTGGGCGCAAGGTTTTTCTTGGATTAATAAATGCATTCCCGGCAGGCCTTGACAAAAGCCACGATGTTATCCCAGGGAACTTCAGGCTCCAGGGTGTGACTGGGGGCGCAACAATAGCCCCCCCCCCGCCCCATCGTCTCAAACACCGCATGCACCGCCGCCCGCACCTCGGCCGGCGTCCCCCGCGGCATCACGGTCTGGGTTCCAATCGCCCCATTGAAGGACAACCGATCGCCATATTGCGCCTTGATCGCCGCCGCATCCATGCATTCAGGCTGAATCGGATTCAGAATGTCCACTCCGATCTCGATCAAATCCGGAATGATTTCCGCAATATTCCCGTCACTGTGGTAGAAGAAGAGTACATCCGGCTTGGCTTGCTTGGCCCTACGGATTATTTTCCGAAACCGGGGTTTGATCTCACGCCGCCAAATGTCCGGCCCCATGATCAAAGCGGTCTGCATCCCGACATCCTCACCGCAGCCCACGATGTCTGCCCCGCAGGCTGCCACATTTTCCAGCGCATCCGCAACCGTGTCCGATACCCGGTCCATCAAAATCCGGGCCGATTCCTCCTCGGTCGCGAGATCGGCCAAAAATGGCTCAAACCCGCGGATCAACCAGGAAAAATCGAAGGTCGAGAATCCGCTGATGTACTGGGTGGCATAACCCCGGGCCTGGACTTGACGATTCGCCTGGGCCAACCCCGTATAGCGCGCCGGGTCGCGATAATTCGGCAAAGGATAGCGATGGGCATCCTCGGGGGTGAAATCCTTGAACTCAAAGGGACTTTCGTAATGACGAAAGTGGCTCCCCGGTTCCTTTTGCACCATCGCGTAACCCCATTCGGACTCGAATTCCACGCGCCCCTCGAAGATCCGTCCGGCATAATAAGGCGCCCAATCGGTCCGTCGCGACGGGGCCTTCGGCCCCACCCAGGACACATCGAAGTCGTAATAGGCGGCCGGATCCTGCGCCCCGGTTTTCTGGCGAAAAAGTTCCAGGATAGGCGGGGTCATCCCCAAGTTCCACGGAAGCCGGTCCGGTGTTTGCCGTCGATACGCGGCCAATATCCGTTCCCGGTGCGTCATCTTACTTGCCCCGGTAGCCGATATGCTTCCAAACCTTTTGGGCGGCCGCCATCCCGGTAGACGAGGGAGCCACATTCCCGCGAAGACCCGGTGGCGGCTGGCCCGGTGCCGCATCCTTGGGCCACGGGGACCAGTGGTCCTGATCGACGTTTTTACGACTGGACTCTTTCCGGAAGTCCGGCATGTCGAACGGCCGGCCCTCTTCCAGGGCGCTCTTCCAGGCCAGGATCCCGACCGACGACATCGCCACCCCGCGATAGACATCCAGAAAAGGTGGACGGCCGGTCTTGATCGCCCGTGAAAACTCGAAATTGGTCCAGAAATCGCCGCCCCCATGTCCCGCCTGGCGGGCCAGATCGCCATATTCCGGCCAGTCGGGAAGATAGGTCCGCTCCAACAGGGTACCCGGCTTGACATCCCAGTCCTCATGCCAGACCCGGACTTGGCCGGGTCCGAAATAGCCCGGACCGCGGGCGAGTTCCATGGCGCCTTTGCTCCCATGAATCCGATACCAGTTGCTGTGCCCCGGCAGGATCAGCCCGAACAACCGGAACACGGCGCCGTTATCCATCCGGCACAAAATCACCGAACCCGGATCGGCCCGCCGCGCCGTTTGGTCGTCGATCCCGGGACAGAGGATCGAGAGCCCATTGATCTTGGTGGGCATGGTATCGGTGATATACATCAAGGGGGCCAGCGCATGCGTGCAGTAATACGTCGAGGGAAGCCAATTCCGCCAATGGTTGACCCCCGGCGCAATGGACATCCGGTCCCGGGGATTCATGGGGTGGTTATACTCACCGTCCGCATACGTGGCTTCACCGATTTCCC
>CAZCDO010000296.1:0-3159 GCA_964497135.1 uncultured Verrucomicrobiota bacterium | reverse complement strand
TGCCCCTGTAGGTCAGGCATTCTTGCCTGACTCGGTCGGGCAGGAATGCCCGACTTACTTGGATTCACGCGATCACGGCACCAAAACGCAGATACGCCCCCCGCTCCGCCGGGCGTCGCGGGTAATACATCGCGAGGAGGGGGCGCATTGGATTAAATCCACAAGGCCATGATCCCCGGCGGCCCATCAGGAAATCAATGCTCATTCTTTCCGCACAGCGTCTGATACCGCCCATAGGCGGCATCGTAGGCCCCCTGTCGGGACAGATCGGGCTGGAATGCCGCCCGCTTCCGATAGAGTCGTTCGCTCGCCTCGGCCAGCCCGCCAAAGGAACCGCACCCCACCGCGGCCAACATCGCGGCGCCCAAAACAGCCGATTCGGTCACCTCCGGTTGTTCAATGCTCAACCCGGTCACATCCGCTTTGATTTGCAACCAGAGAGTGCTTTTCGCCCCGCCGCCAATCGAGCGCACACTGGCGGGGACGATTCCCTGCGCCCGCATAAACTCGATGTTTTCCCGCAGGGAAAAGGCCAGGGCCTCCAAAATCGAACGGTACAAATCGGCTCGCCCGTGACGGAGAGTCAATCCCGCAAAAACACCCCTCACCGCCGGATCCGGCCGGGGAGAAACGGCGCCATCGAAATGGGGAATCATCGTCAATCCCCGTGAACCCGGAGGCACCGCACAGGCTTCAGCATCCAATTCCTGTAAGCTCAATCCCCCCCCGAAATGATCCCGGAACCAGTTCAACACCAACCCCGCGGTTTTGGAGTAGGCCATCACAAACGACAGTCCGGGGATCGGAAAACACCCGCCAAACAGTCCGGCGGGCATCGGCTGCGGCAGCCGCTCCACCAGCGTCACGCCCGCCAGGCAGGTCCCGGTGGTTTCCGATAAAATGCCCGGTCGACAATTTCCTGCGCCCAAAGCCCCCGCATATTGATCGTTCGTCCCGCTGACCAACAGACACCGAGAAGGCAACCCCCACTCGCGGGCCGCCGTCTTCCGGATCGTACCGATTTTCTGTCCCGACGGCGCCACCCGCGCGAATTGATCCCGACGCAATCCGGCCAACTCCAGCGCTTCTCCCGATAAATCGCCGGTCGATTCGAGAAAGACCCCGGTCGACTGGGCCGTGTTGTAATCGGTCACCGCCTCTCCGGACAAACGGTAGACCAGATATTCGGGCAATAAAAGAAAACGACGCGCCCGGGCCATCAGGGCTGGATCCCGCTCGCGCCACCAGACGACCTTCGACACCGTCGCCAGGGTATTGATCGACGGACGGACCCGTGAAGGTAAGCGCTCAAACCGATCCGCCAATCGCGCGGACTGATCCGCCGCGCGACTGTCATACCACATCACCGCCCGGTGCAAAGGCTGGTCGTCCTCATCCAGGGCCACATAGGTCTGGCCCTGGGAGGAGATCGAGAGCGCGACGGGTTCCACCCCCGGGGCTGCGGCCAGCGCCACCCGGGTGGATTCCAAGACCGCCGCGTAGATCGTTTCGATCGGGATCTCCGCATGCCCGTCCGGCGACACCTCGGGGGCATACGTCTTCTGCCCAAAACCGAGGAGCCGCCCGTGAACATCAAACAGGCCGGCCTTGGCGCCGGTCCCGCCCATATCCACTCCCATGAAAGCCTGACAGGACATGGGTATTATTTCGCCGGTAGATCGCTGAGTTTATATTTGCGCACGGCGGCCACCGGAGCCAGACCGCGCTTGACCACGTCGCACAACGCCCGCTGGAACGCCGGCGGATCGGCCACCTGGATGGCGTTTCGGCCGAAAACCACGCCCCCGGCGCCGCCTTTGACCTCATCCGCGGCCAATTGCAGGGCTTCCAACTGGGTCGGGGTTCGCGCCGCGCCAAGTCCCAGGACCGGGACCGGACAACTCTGGGTGACCGCTTTGAAATTACACGTATAGAACGTCTTGATCAAATCGGCGCCGAGTTCCGCGATAATCCGGGAACAGGCATAGACCTTGGCGTGCAACTCCTCGGGTGTCAGGGTTTCGGGAACGGCCGGGTAATATTCACCGATCACCGGCATGCCGAGTTGGTGGGCTTCGTCGCACAGTTCGCGAAAAACCCGCACATTGGCCGCATCATTCGCTTCACTGCCCGTTTCGAGGGTCAGCGAAATCAAGGCCACATCGGCGCCATAACGGAGCGCTTCCGCCGGACGAAACGCCGGAACGGTGACCGCCTGCCGGTAATCCCACTGGTAGCAATATACCGTGCTCCAATTCAGCCGCACCACCGCCATCGGCGCGCCCTTATAATTGAAGGCGGCCCGGCAATGGGGCAACATCGCCGGCGATAACAAAACCCCGTCCACGCAGGCATCGATTTTGGCCGCCGTCTTCGCCAGGTCGATCATCCCCGGGATGGGCCCATCGAACTCACAGTGATCCATCGCGACAATTACCGCCCGTTCGTTCCGATTAAACAACCGTTGCCATCTCACGTTTTCCATAACTCATCCTTTCATAATTTCAGATCAAACTCCAACCACCTTGGACAAGGCCTGCGACTCCAGCGCCGCGGTGAACAGCCGGTGACTCCACCGGGCTTCCTCCGGTGTGGCGCATCCGGCAAAGCGCGAAAGCGGCTTGCCGGTATCGAGTTCATGCAGAAACGCCGCCCACATCTGCAGAATCGCATCCGAAAACCCGAATTCAAAAATACCCCCGGTAATCGACTTAAAGGCGGTCTCGTACCCCGTGTCGATATGTTGCCAGATCTGTTCCCCTCCCCGATAGTCGAGGACTTGGAGGAGTTTGGGGTTCTTCGTCGAAAACCGCGCGGAGGTCTGGGTCCCGAGAATTTCCAGCGACCAGGTGTCCTTCTCCCCCGGCGCAATCCGTTGGGTCTTAAAAGTCAGCGGAAAAGCGTCGCCCGTTCCAGCATCGACGCCCTCGCACAACAGGGTGGCATTATCCCACGTTTTGCAGGGCACGCGTCCGCCCTGGCCATCGGGCCGTTCCTTAACGACATCGGAGAGGATGGCCCGCACATTCCGCGGCAACCAGCCGGCCCGGAACGGCACATGGCAGACGTGCATCCCCAGGTCGCCCATACAGCCATACGCCCCATTGAACTCGATCATCCGTTTCCAATTGATCGGCTTGGTGGGGTCCAGATCGCTGG
>CAZCDO010000295.1:0-3191 GCA_964497135.1 uncultured Verrucomicrobiota bacterium | reverse complement strand
TTGGCCAGTTGTCTTGACCTACCCGGCATTCGCAAAGCCATCACACCCATTTGTCCCTCGAATGCGGCAACAATGCGAGAGGCCATCGATTGGTGGAAAGCCTATGTTGCCCAAATCCACCGACGCGGCATCAAGGTGCAGGCCACGATTTCACTGGTCAACGTCTGGGGCGACGCCGACCAACAAACGGGTTGGTTTGACTACTATAACCGCCACTGGGAGACCGATTTGCTCGGAGTCCGGCCGTCGGACCGGGCGGAATCCCTGCTGGAGATTGAGCCAGTGGGGCAGCTAGGCCGGAATGACGGCCAGGCGGGCTGGTATCGGTATCGGGGATGCATCAATAATCCCGCCTGGCGAGAGACGCTCAAGGCGTTTGTGCGAACAGGAATCGATGCCGGTTTTGATGGATTCATGGTTCAATTCAGTCATGCCCGGGGTTCCTGTGTGTGCGCCCATTGTCAGCGAAAATTCCGTGATTTCATTGCCATGCGCCACGGGGCCGAGTTGGGCCGTTTGGGGATTGCCGATTTGTCGAATACCGTGTTCACCTTTACGGCACCCCGCCCGGGCCGGACGGAGCCGATCGATCTGGCCGCACGGGAATTTACGGAAGAATGCGTCGCGGAGGTTTTCGCCGACGTGTTCCTGGGTTACGGACGGTCCTTGAAGCCCGATTTGATCGTTTCGAAGTGGTTTCACTTTCGGCAGTTTATCACCCAAGACAGCACCAATATCAATTTTGCAGCTTATATGGATGAGCGGGCGATGATGCCGGCGAATCGATGGTGCACCGGAGAGGATTATGTCTGGTATTCAAGCCCGATGTATCGGAGCAATTTAAAGGCGGGCATTGTGGGCGATTCGGCGTTGGATGGCCGGTATTTACGGGCGATGTGTGGCGACACTCCGTTTGAAGTTCTGAAATACGACTATTTCCGGTGGCGCCTGACGGTTGGCGAAGCGATTGCCCAGGGGGGGATCGCCTTTGGAACCTGGAAAGGGGGATGGTCCGGCGGGCAAGACCGCGAGACGCCCCATCTGAAGACCTATTTTAAATTCATCCGGGATAATGACCGTTTTCTGTATCCCCGGCAGAGTCATGCCGAGGTGGGATTATTGTATCCCCGTGAGTCGTTGAAGCAGGGCGATGCCGCCTTTTTTGAACCCCTGCGGCGGATGGGCCGAGCTCTGATCGAAGGGCAGATACTGTTTGATCTGATCATCGATCAGAAAATGACACGGGATGAGTTGGCACGGCATCGCGTTATCCTGATTCCCGATGCGACCCATTTGACCGTGTCGCAGATTGCGCTTTTGCAGGAATATAAAGGGGGTGGGGGGCGAATTTTAGAGGTTCCCAATGCGGATCCGGGCGGAGGAACCAATGGTTGGCCTATCTATCGTGGGGACTTGAAAGATGGAAAAATGGTGCGATCGGCGCTGACCAACCTCACGGGGGAGGGATTTTCGACGTTCGATGTTCCCTGGACCGTTCAAGTCTATGCCGACCGGCAGATAGCCGAAAAGCGATTGCTGATCCACCTCGTCAATTTCAACCGCGACGAATCTCGTGAAGGATTCGAATCGCCTCTGGCGGCAGCGCCCGCCGGGATAAATCTAAGCCTTCCGGACGGATTCAAAGTCCGGAGGGTCCTGTTTTACACACCGGAAGCCAGTCGACAAAAACTGCGGTTTAAATCCAGTGGCAATCGTCTGCAATTCACGGCGCCATCCTGGCTGGTGTATGGCCTGTGCGTGATCGAAGGATGAGTTTGCTCTCCCGACCGGAAGGATCATTCTGAATAATTGTGCATGATTGGTCCATGGCGGCCAGCAGGGGAGTTTCTCGCAGAGTGCCACAGGGTTCGGATTCTTGTTCTCAGAGTGAAGAACGGCCGTGCCATTCCACTCAAGGCCGTGGAATGACCCGTCCGGCTGTCTTTCAAGAGTAAAGGTCTTCTTCTCCCTTTGCGTTAAAAGACGGTCCTTCCCTTTTTGATAGTCCCAGACCCGTACCCACGGAATTTCCTTGCGCCCCCTTTGTATTGGGTCAGTGACGAGGTGGGGCGAACATGGGTAGGGACGGCTCGCTTGTCCTGAGCAGCGTCGAAGGTCCGAGCCGTCCACGGCGGTTTCGGCGAAACCGCCCTACCAGTCATCCCCCGGCACTGCCCCCCTTACCCCCCTTTGTCGTTTGCGATTGATTCGGTGGGCGGAATAACGGAATATCAAACCCCATGAGAACAGACGTCCATGTTTTGTTTACGAATGTAAGTTGGTGGGCTGCGTTTGCCGGGTGGTTGGTGGCACAATCGGCCAAATTAACGATCAACCTGGCTCGCACGAGGCGGGTGGATTTTGCCTATTTAGTGAGTACGGGCGGGATGCCCAGCGCCCATACGGCGCTGTTTGTGGCGCTGGCCACCTCCATTGGAATCAATGAGGGGTATGACAGCGGTATTTTTGTCCTGGCGATCGGGGTGGCGTTTATGGTGATGTTCGATGCGTCGACTGTTCGGCGGGCGGCGGGTCAACAGGCGCGCATCTTGAATGAGATCGTGGATGAAATTTCAAAAACCCACCGTGTTCCCCAAGGCAAATTACGTGAATTGTTGGGGCATACCCGGTTGGAAGTCTTCGTCGGATTTCTGGTCGGCGTCGCGACAGCGATCGTGATCAACCTGATCTGGGTTCGGATGAGATGGTGAGTCGTCCCTGACGGATTATTCGCTGATTTTGATGGCTTCGACCGGGCAATTATCAGCCGCTTCCCGGCAGGATTTTTCCGCGGCTTCAGGAACGGGATCAGCAATCACTTCGGCGACCGCATCTCCCATATGGAAAACCGAGGGGCAGGTATCACAGCATAATCCGCATCCGGTACAGGTATCGGCATCGATGGTGGCTTTCATGTCCAATCTCCCAGTTTCGTTCTGTTCGTGGATAATTTTACCGCATCGTCCGTAGCATTGGCAAGGTTTGTTGCTTGAATTATAGAAATAATTTTGGGGCCGATGACCAACCGTCGAGCCGGAATTCTGATCTGTCAGTTCGCTCGGGATAAAGCTGTGCTTTTTTGCACAGAAGTCGCGTCAGGGCTGATAGACTCGTGGCTTGACATCAGGCCCAAACAGATTCCGTGCGGGATCGAATTCTAAATTCCGGTCGTTTGGGGTTGGGTTGAGGTA
>CAZCDO010000294.1:0-3196 GCA_964497135.1 uncultured Verrucomicrobiota bacterium | reverse complement strand
GTGGTGTCGGTTCGCGAGGCCAAGGCGCGGTTTTCGGCGATGGTTGCGCGTGCGGCTGCGGGCGAGGAGATTACGATTGCGTGGCATGGTGTGCCCCGCGCTCGCCTGGCGCCTCTCCCCTTGGACGATAAAATCTTCCATGTTGACCGGGCCTGGTTGCGGTCCATGCCCGATCGACGGCAATCCAGCCGATCGGAGGACTTGGTGCGGGCTGATCGCGAGGGTCGAGGATAAGGCATGTATCTTGATAGCGCCATCCTGGTCAAACTCGTGGTTCGCGAACCTGACAGTGAATTTTACGTTAATCTTCTCGACGGGCAACCATCGGTTCATACGTCAGAATTGGCTATAACCGAATGTCGTTCGGCTCTGATTCGTAAACGCGAAATAGGTGATATTGATGCTCAAACCTGTGCACGGGCTTGGACTCGTCTTCAGGCCTATTGGGCCGACAGCGGAGGGCTGTTGCTCCTTCCGGTAACCCGGTCTGTTTTGCGGCAAGCGGGCGATGTCATAGACCGGTGTTCCCTGTCCGTCCCAATTCGGGCTCTGGATGCCATCCATATCGCCTCCTGTTGGGTGTCGCACGATTATCCTTTGGTGACGAATGACCGCGTTATGCGCCGTGCCACGGAACACCTTGGAATACCCCTGAGCCGGCTGCCGTCATCAGGTCATGAATGAAAAGGATCCTTCAATGAAACCGATGTCAGGGTTGATAGCGGGGGCGGTCGCGCTGGGAATTGGCTTTCTGGCGGTCTTTAACCGGCTGATCCGGCTAAAGAATCAGGTGCGCGAGGCGTGGAGCGGAGTCGATGTCCAATTGAAACGGCGGCATGATCTCGTGCCGATGCTGGTCGACTGTGTCCGGGGTTACCAGGTGCATGAAAAAGGTTTGTTTGACGATTTAGCGCAGACCCGGGCGCGGGCGCTGGACGCCCGGGGAGCGGCTTCGGCGTCGCCGGTCGAACAGGAATTGGGTGGCCGGTTGCGCGCCCTCGTGGCGTTGGCGGAAGCCTATCCGGAACTCAAGGCCGGTCAGAACTTTTCCGAACTCAGCCGGAACCTGGTGGAGATCGAAGATCAGCTTCAGTATGCACGGCGTTTTTACAATGGCAGTGTGCGGGATTTCAACAACCTGGTGGAATCCTTTCCCAGCCGGATCGTGGCGGGGTTGTGTGGATTTGCGCCGGCCGACTTCTTTGAAATTGAATCTGCCGTTGAGCGGAAAACCCCCGAGGTGCGTTTATGAAAGACAGGCTCCTGCTCGTTCGTTGGGTCGTCTGCGTATGGCTATTGGCGGGCGCGCTAGGGGCCCGGGCGGACGAGCGCATTCTGGCATTCGACAGCCGTATCGAGGTGCATTCGGATGCGACGATGACGGTGACTGAAACGATCCGGGTTCGGGCGGAAGGGCAGAATATCAAGCGGGGAATCTATCGCGATTTTCCCCAAATCTATCGGAGCTCCTGGGGGCTGGTCTCCAAAACCGGGTTCACGGTGGTCACGGTACTTCGAGATGGAAATCCCGAGCCGTACCACACCGAAAACCGTGAAAATGGCATTCGGGTTTATATCGGCCAGGGAAGTGTGATCCTGCCCCCCGGCCCTTACACCTATGAACTGACCTATCGAACGGATCGGCAGTTGGGTTTTTTCGAGGACCACGATGAACTGTATTGGAATGTCACCGGTAACGGTTGGGACTTTCCCATTGACCGGGTTACCGCGAACGTCCGGTTACCCGGCGGTGCGAGTATTACGGCGACCGAAGCCTACACCGGGCCGCAAGGGGCTCGTGGCCGGGATTATCAAGGCGACAAGCTGGCCTCGAATGAGGTGGCTTTTGTTTCAACCCGCGGACTGGACTCCCGGGAGGGGATGACGATCGTGGTGTCCTGGCCGAAGGGGTCTATTGTTGCGCCCACACCGAGGGATGTATGGCTGCGCCGGATCAGTGAAAATCCAGGAATCTTTCTGGCGCTGACCGGTCTGTTGCTGGTTTGCGTCTATTACGTGCTGGTCTGGCTGGCGGTCGGCAAGGATCCCGCGCGCGGAGTCATCATCCCGTTATATGCACCGCCGAAAGGCTTTTCACCGGCGGCTGTGCGCGGATTGGTTCGGATGGGGTTTGATGATAAAGCCTTCGCGGCCGGGCTGATCGACCTGGCCGTCAAAGGCGCCGTCTCTTTGGAAGAGAAAGATCGGGAATACAGTATTCGGTTGAAAAACGCCCAAGCCCCGGGCCTGGCGGCCGAGGAACAAGCGATTCTGACCAAACTGCTGAAAAACAAGGCGGTCGTGCGTCTGGTACAATCCAGCCATGTGTCGGTCGGCGCGGCCAAAAAAGAGATGGAATCCATTCTGACCAAGTTCCTGGAGACGCGATATTTCGTGAAGAACTTGTCTTTTTGGGTGGTCGGCCTGTTGTTTTCATTGGTCCCGCTGGTGATTTCGCTGATGGGCAGCCGGGAAATCGGCGGCGCGGTTTTTGCCTTGATATGGCTGTCGATCTGGACCCTGGCGGTAACCGGCTTGGTGTCGATGTGTGTAACCTTGTGGCGCTCCGGAGCCTGGTTAAAGGCCTTGCCGGCAACCTTGTTTTCCCTGCCGTTTTTGGGCGGAGAAGTACTGGGGCTTTTCATTCTGACAAAGACCTCCTCGGTTTGGGTGCCGGTCTTATTTCTGGCGGGCGCGGTGCTGAACGGCATTTTTTATCATCTCCTGAAGGCCCCCACGCTGGCGGGACGCAAAATTCTGGACCAGATCGAGGGGTTTCGCTGGTATTTGAAAGTGGGTGAAAAAGATCGGCTCAATCTGGAAAATCCGCCCCAGCGGACGCCGGAATTATTCGAGCAGTTTTTGCCTTACGCCCTGGCGTTGGATGTGGAGCAGGAATGGGCGGAACAGTTTGCGGACGTCCTGGCAAAAGCGGGCGAAGAAACGGGCTATTCGCCGGCCTGGTATGCCGGAGCCGCCTGGACCACATTGGGCGCGGCGGGATTTACGCAGGCCTTGGGCAGTTCAATGTCGACAGCGATTGCTGCGGCGTCAACAGCACCGGGTTCCAGTTCGGGAGGGAGTGGCGGCGGGGGAGGCGGCGGCGGATCTTCCGGGGGCGGTGGCGGGGGTGGGGGCGGCGGGGGGTGGTGATGTATGGGGCGCAGGTTAGGAGGGATTTGATATATCGTCGAGA
>CAZCDO010000293.1:0-3286 GCA_964497135.1 uncultured Verrucomicrobiota bacterium | reverse complement strand
AAGGCATCAGATATGAATGCGAAAAACCCGCCTATGTGGAGTATGACGGAGTCAAGCGGAATCACCCGTCCCGTGTTCTCCTGAAGCCAAGTTGACGAGGGTTTGTTGACTCTAACACAAGCGGCGGATGGGGCATTCCGGTTATTAGCATGTGGCCGCCACACGCAAATAATCTACGAGAGCCTCCCCGCCTCTTGGAAAATGAAGCGGGAGATGTTGCACGCAGAGTTACGCTGGGTTCAGATAGAGTTAAGACGAGAGTGCAGCAGGGCCGTGCGATCCCGCCGCGGCGGCGGAATCACCCGTCCCGCGTACTTTTTCAGGCAAGACATCAAGGGGAATAGGGAGATGCGTAATGATAACGACTGGAGAATGGAATCGGATCAATAGTCTTTCTGCGACGATACTGAAATCCGCCTATCGGGTTCACACAAAATTGGGACCGGGGCTTTTGGAGTCTTTCTATCGAAAATGCCTGGCGATTGAGTTGGCACAACAAGGCATCAGATATGAATGCGAAAAACCCGCCTATGTGGAGTATGACGGAGTCAAATTGCCGGATGTGGCCTACCGGTATGATTTGGTGGTTGAAGACGTGATTGTCGTAGAACTCAAGGCGCAGGACGAACTTAAAGATATTCATAAAAAACAACTACTGACATATTTGAGGTTGGGCTGTAAACCATTGGGACTATTACTAAATTTCAATGAAATGAGCCTAAAAAACGGAGTAGTGCGAATTATCAACCAAGACGGCAAAATGAGCCCTTCCCGCTTTTGAGAAAAGATGAAACGGGAGAATTTGCACGCAGAGTTACGCTGGGTTCAGATAGAGTTAAGACGAGAGTGCAGCAGGGCCGTGCGATCCCGCCGCGGCGGCGGAATCACCCGTCCCGTGTTCTCATGAAGCCAAGTGGAGAAGAAGCCCTTTTCTCTTGAAAGAAAGCCGGACGGGACATTCCACAGCTTTGAGTGGAATGACACGGCCGTTCTCACTCTGTGAACAAGGATCTTAACCTTGCGGCACTCTGCGAGAAACTCCCCTGCCGGCCAGCCATGGGCCAATCACCCACACTTATTCAGAATGAACAGAAAAAACAATGCGACGTGAATGGATTATCCTGCTGGCCGCGATCCTTTTGATCGCCCTGCCGACCGCGATTCTCGGTCTCCTGGCCGCGCGGACTTTGAGTAATTGGAATACCCTGATCGACCGCCAATGGCGCTCGGCCGCCGAAGAACTCTTACACCGGGTCCGGAGCGACCTGGTCGGGCGGCTCGATGCGGAGGTCGAACGGCTGGAACAAGCCGTCGCCACGCGGCCGGAGTCCGAATGGCTGGCGGCCGTCGCCGATTGGCGTGCCGCAACCCCCTGGGCGGGCGATGTCGCCATTTGGGATCCTGCGGGCGAGCGGCGGTTTCCCCCGCCCGCGGAACGGGCCCCGGCCGAAATGACGAGTCCGAATCCGGTCGCTGATATCGAAACGCTTCAGCGCCTGCGCCGGTTGGAACTGCAATCGCCCACCGCCGCGATGGAAGGCTATCGCGAATTGCTCAGCCGCTCCAAACCCAACCCTTCCCTGCGCGCCGAGGCGACCCTCGGTTGGGCGCGGGCCTGCCGGAAGAACCGACAGCCCCAAGCCGCGCTCGATCTCCTGGACGAACTGGCGGTCAACCTGCGCGGGTGGGCGCCCGACCTTCGGGACATGGAGGGGTACGACTATGCGTTGATCCGCCTGAAAGAGTCGTTCGGGTTGCGCCGGGAGCTGGGGCAAACCGCGCGCGCCCGGGATGATATCGCCGCGTTAATGTCCCGATTGGAGGTTCGATTCGAACGGATTCATCCCCTGCAACGGGAAGGCCTTCTGGATTTTTTGGAAACTCAGCGGGACCTGTGGGCCGACGATCCCTCCTTGAAGGCACAGGGCCGCGTCCTGCTCGAAAAAAAACGACTCCAGACGGCCCGACTCGATCAGGATCCCTCCGTTCGGGCCGGATGGAAGGCTTTGGAACAGACGGAGCCTGGAAGTTGGCGGGTGATTCAGACTTCGACAGGACCGCTTTGGTTGCGTCGGGGGCGGACGGGTTTTCAGGTGGCCATTCGGCCGATTCCCCTGGCTTTTGAAGCGTACCTGAAACAGCAACTGGCCGGGTTACGGTCAGAGCGGCTGACCCCCGAAATCGTGGCGGCCCCGGGCTTTCCGGAGGCCCGGTTCCCGGCGGGCGATGAGGCCCGGCGCTTGGCGCAAGGGGAGGGTTTGTTGCCGCTGAGGGGTTTGATTTTTGCGGTGTGTTGGGCGGAGGGCGCTCCACATCCGCGCGCGGGCGGATTATCCAAAAAAATGACGGTGTTCAGCCTGGCGCTGTTGGTGAGTTCGATCCTGGCGGGCGGTTGGCTGGCCTGGACGCTGGGCATGCGCTGGATCCGGCGCGAGGCGGCCCGGGCGGAATTATTGGCGGGCGTATCGCACGATTTGCGCACGCCTTTGGCGGCGATCCGGATGTTGACCGAAACCCTGGCGCTGGGCAACGTGCGCGAAAGCGAGAAGCGGGAGCGGTTTTTGGCCACGATCTTAAAGGAGTGCGACCGGTTGGGGGAACTGACTGAACGGGCCCTGTTTTTTATGCGATGTGGACAAGAGGCCTTGCGGATTCATCGGAGCGAATGCGATTTGGGAGCCCTCTTACAGGAGACCATCGAGACGTTTCGGCGATACCATCCGGAGGGCACCGTGGAAATTCAGGTGACGGTGGATCCGGCGGTGGGCCCGGTCTGGGCCGATCCGAATGCCTTGCGCCAACTCTTTTTCAATCTCTGTGATAATGCCTTTAAATTTTCGCCGGATCGAAAACGGATAGAGGTGGGGGTGGTGCCGGCTGGGCGGCGGGGGTGGGTAGCGGTTTCGATTCGGGATTACGGGATTGGAATCGGAGTAGGCGAGGGGCGACGAATTTTTTCACGATTTCAGCGGGGAGTGGATCCGCGGGTGGGGCGGGTGGCAGGGAGTGGGCTGGGGTTGGCCTTATGCCGGGAGATTATGCGGGCGCATGGCGGCCGGATTTGGGTGGAGAGTCCGGAGGGGGGCGGGAGTCGGTTTGTGATGGAGATGCGTGCAGGAGCGGCGCGCAAATAGTTATTTGTTGCGGCTCTTTCCGCCACCGGGAAGATGAAAGCGGGAGACCTTGCACGCAGAGTTACGCTGGGTTCAGATAGAGTTAAGACGAGAGTGCAGCAGGGCCGTGCGATCCCGCCGCGGCGGCGGAATCACCCGTCCCGTGTTCTCAT
>CAZCDO010000292.1:0-3342 GCA_964497135.1 uncultured Verrucomicrobiota bacterium | reverse complement strand
CGAGTTCGGCGGGGGTCGCCCCCTGCGCTTCCCATTCTTCTTTTAATCCGATGATCGGGCCAAAGAGTTCGGTGAAAAGGGGCCGGTCATTCCGTTTGAAAGTCATGTAGTCCAAAAACTCTTCGCGCCCCACAGAAGGCTTGCGAACAATGGCCAAGTCGGAATGATTACCCCACTTCAATTGCTGAGCCATAAAGAGTTCCGTTGTGTCGTTGTCCGGTCCGTTGAGCCGTCCATCGAACTTATATGAACAAAAGCGGGGGCGGAGTCAAGCGCGGTCAACGAGAATTACCCTGCGGAAAACTTAGGGACAGCAAGTCTTCCGCCACCGGATGAGCCTGTCCAAAAGTTTCTGCCAAACGCAAACGCACGCCAACTGAATGGTTCCGGCTGAGACTTAATTCGAGTTTCATGTTTCAAAAGTTGTTTGTGCCGGGGGGGATTTATGATTATTATCTGAGTTCTCATTCAAGGCAAAGGCAGTCAAGCGATGGCTCGCGCTGTTAACGGCCCGGTTGCGATTGAGGCGCTGGAGAAGAAGGACCCCATGATCAAGAATATGAATCGGATTGAGGCGGTTGCGGCCATCGTTGCGGTGGCGCTGTTGACGGCCGGTTGTCTGGTGGTGTTGCGGCCCTTTGTTTCCGCGATTCTCTGGGCCATCGTGCTGTCCTATACGACCTGGCCCTTATTGCTGCGCCTGGAGGGTTGGTTGAGAGGCCGGCGGTTCCTGGCAGCCCTCCTGATGACCACGCTCATCGCATCCGTCATGGTGTTGCCGTTCGTCATTGCCGGGATTACCCTGGCGGAAAACGTGTCGCGGCTGGAGGAGTTGTTCCACCTACTCCAAGGCGGGGTGCCGGCAGAGGTTCCCGACTGGATTCGCCAGTTGCCCTGGATCGGCCCGGTGGCCGAACGCACCTGGCCCCAGTTCGCGCAGAACACCGGATGGGTGTCCGATGGGCTGAAAACCGCCGGGTTGGGAGCCGGAAAGTGGTTGCTGACGCACAGCATCGATTTCGGGAAAGGCGTTTTGCAACTCGCGCTTAGCGTGGTGATTGTTTTTGTTTTTTATCGGGATGGTGAGCGAGTGGCGGCCCGGTTGGCGACCGGGGCCCAGCGCATTGCGGGCGATGTGTCCCACCATCTTCTGGCGGTGGCGGGTAAAACGATCCGGGGCGTGGTCTATGGTATCATCGGTACGGCCCTGGCACAGGCGATTGTCGCCGCCCTTGGATTCTGGATAGCGGGGGTGCCCTCGCCCTTCCTGCTGGGATTGTTGACGTTCATTTTAGCCCTGATTCCAGCCGGCCCGCCGTTTGTGTGGGTGCCGGCAACGCTCTGGTTGTTTCATGATGGTCATCCGGGGTGGGGTGTATTCCTGGCGATTTGGGGGGGGGTGGGCATCAGCGGGATCGACAATCTCGTTCGGCCCTACCTGATCAGCCGGGAATCGAATCTTCCCTTCATTGTGGTGCTACTGGGTGCGATCGGGGGTGTGCTCTCTTTTGGATTCATCGGGCTCTTCCTGGGGCCGGTTCTGTTGGCGGTCGGGTTTGCCCTCTTGCGGGAATATACCGTGAGCCGTAAAGGGGGTACGGCAGGCAAGGGGCAGGGTGACGGCGGGCACAGCCGTGCTCCGGGGGTTGTGATCGGTGAACCCTGATGCCAAGACGGATCGGAGCAATCTGATGTCCTCTGATTCCACTCCTTTGGACTCCTTCATGGACGCGGTTCGGAACTCTCTGGATCTCGGCGAATTCATCGAATTGGTTTTGGGGAAATTCCGGGGAACGGAGGCCGACGGGCGGCGGATCCTGATCCGGCCCATCACGCTCAAAGCCATCCCCTGCCTATCCTTTGTCACCCGCCAGCCGACCCGGGATAGCACCGACAACCTTCCGATTGCGGAGGGTTTGGAAATGATCCGGCGCCAATTGGGCGATCCCTATTTCAGTGCGCACCTCTATACCCTGCGGGCGGATATCCAATTGGAGTTCAGCCGCAAGGGAAAAAGCCGGATGCGTCAGAGTGCGCCCACCCGGGGTGCGCCTGACTCTTCCGAGCATGATCATTCTAAACGGCGGTGGATTGACCCCGCCCGGCCCTTCCTTCAACGGTTGGGAATCACGGATGCCGCGCATCGGGTGTTTCCGTCCATGAACGCCAAATGGCGGCAGATCAATCACTTCGTGGAAATTTTTGCCGGCGCTCTGAAGGAGTCTCCCCTGGCGGATCGGGCTGAATTGACGGTCGTCGATTTCGGGTGTGGCAAGGGGTATCTGACTTTTGCCGTGCATGATTATCTGACCCACACCCTGGGGCGGCGGGCGGAAGTGAGGGGGATCGAAATTCGGCCCGACCTGGTTGATTTTTGCCGGCGGGCGGCGGGGGGGGCTCATCTGGCCGGGCTGACGTTCGAGTGCGGGGACTTGAGCCGGCATGGGGTGATGGCGGCGGATATTCTGATTGCCTTGCATGCCTGTGATACGGCAACGGATGAGGCGCTCGCCCTGGGATTGGAACGAGGGGCCCAGATCCTGATCTGTGCGCCCTGTTGTCACAAGGAAATCCGCCCGCAATTGGTCGCCCCGGAACCGCTTCGGCCCCTGTTGCGCCACGGCATTCAAGCCGCCCAGGAGGCGGAAATGATCACCGATACCCTGCGGGCGCTGGTGTTGGAGTCGCACGGGTTTGCGGTCCGGATTTTTGAATTCGTGGCTTTGGAGCACACGGCCCGGAACAAGATGATCCTGGCGGTCCGAAAAACCGGCGGACGTCCGGCGGCTGAATCCGTCGAGCAGATCCGGACCCTGATGAAGTTTTACGGCATTCAATGCCAAACCCTGGTGACGCGCTGCGGAAGGGATACGGCTCGATGAAATTCACCGTGATCGATGGAAAAACATTCGCCTGATGCTTGACGACTTTTTAAAACTGTTGGCCAGGGAAAAACCCACCGGCGGCGGCTGGTGCGACTGCACGAGTCCGGCATCCGGGCGGCGGTGCATCTGGATGGAACGGTACGCGGGCTATTGCCCAAGTTGACAGCGATCGGGTTCGATGCCGTGGAGGCTTTGACGCCGCTTCCGGCCGGGGATTTGGAAGTGGAGGAGATTGCCCGTCTAGCCGCTTCGTCCCCCACGATTCTCTGGGGCGGATTACCGGGCGTGCTTTTTGCTCCGCCGTACACTTGGGCCGATATGGAGAAACATCTGGCCCGCCTGTTGAAAGCCTGGGCGGGCCGTCCGTTTGTCGTCGGGGTGGCGGATCAAATACCGCCGGATGGACGGCTGGATTATTGCCGTCGAATCGCCGACTTCTGTGCGGGGACCGCACGAA
>CAZCDO010000291.1:0-3362 GCA_964497135.1 uncultured Verrucomicrobiota bacterium | reverse complement strand
AGGCCCAGTTGAAAATAACCTTATCGATAAAGAGCGCCCGCGACCAGACGGTGTCGAAAGTGCCGAAGGGATACTTCCGAATCACCGGCGAAGCCAGCCCGGCGGCCGACCAGCCACTGCTGTCGGACACACTCAATTGGTTGAGCGCATTGGACGTAGCCTGCTCATAAACCTGCCAGGTGATCGTGTAATACCGGATCCAGAAATCGGAATCGGAATCGTCCGACGCCCCCGGTCGGCCGGCCTGCTCCACTCGGAAGCGAACCGATCCCACATCGTCCGACCAGAGATTCGGCGCGGTCCATTCGTAGGAGGACAACACGTCGTTGACGCCCAACCCGTTATTGGGGACATTAGCGGCGATCAACGACCAAACCAAGTGCTGGGGATCGGCGGAATAGTACAGGTTGACCGCATTGACCGATCCGCGGGTGTACCAGTTGACATTCGCCGGCTTGTTGGCGTAAAGGTTGTTTTCCCCGCCGTTCGGGTAAAGCACCTGGAAATAGCCGACAATGTAAAAGATTTCCGACTCGTCGAAGATTGCAGCCTCATCGTTATGCTTAACCGAAATCCGGACGGGGCCGATCCGATCCGGCACACTCCAGGGCATATTGAAGGTGTTATCCTCCTCCTGGTAGGTGACCGTCCCGATGATGTCATTGGTGACGAGGTACGGGGGGATGGAATATTTGACGCTGAAATTATTGACCATCTTTCCGCCGCGACTCCACGAAATCGTGACCGCATCGCTGACCCGCCAGTATTCGCCCGGCGCCGGGGCAACCAGGCTGATGGTCGGCTCCCCGACCACCTGGAACCGGGCGGAATCGCCCACATAGCCGCCGACATCGGTCACCCGAATGACCGCGTTACTGGATATGGCGTTGCTGGGAACCACCCAATCGAAATAGGCGTTCGTGATCCCGCCCCCCAGCAGTTCCGGTGCGCCGCCATCCTTGATCAGTTCAACCTGATAATTGCCGACGGTGCCGACGGCCCGCCAGGTGATGCGATTGGTCTCGTCCATCGCCCAGATATCGGTGCCGACCGGCGCGGTCACCCGGATTCCGTGAACTTGGAACAACGGGGAAAACGCCGTTGCCAACGAGGATTGAATCCGGATCCGGGCATTGGTGGTTGGATTCCGGGAGGATTCGATGGTCCAATTGTAGGTATTCAGTCCGTCATTGTTCAATAGATTGGCGACAATGGGGCGGGTCAGGTCGTAGGTTGTCCCGTTTTGGGAATAATGAATGGTCACCGGCGAGCCGGCCCCCGCCGCCAGCCAGCGGATGGCATTGGAACTGTTCAGCACCCAGATTTCATCGGCGACGGGCGCGCTGATTTTCATGCCCTGTAAAGTGAAGACGCGCGACCGGGCTTCGTAGCCCACATCGTTCGTGGTGGACGAGGAGATAATCACCATCCGGATCATCGCGTTGGTCGTCGGATCCGCGAAGGGGGAGACCGGCGACCAGGCATACACTTCGGCGTTGACGGGCCAGGGCAGATCGTTCAGGGGCGTCGGATCCCAGGTTGCGCCGCCGTCGGTCGACAAATACATGTTCATCATCGAATCCGACGATAACCCCGCCTGTTTCCAGGCGATCGCCGCGTTGCCCCCGATGGTCTGGGGCGATCCGGCGGACGGCAGGTTGATGCGAATTCCGCGCGTGGTGAAAATCGGAGTTTGATGGGAATACCCGCCCGATTCCACCCGAATCCGGGCGTTGGCGGAAGGCTGGATAAGGGTTGAAACCGGCCAGTTATAGGTGTTGCCCCCGGGGAACGCCTGATTGTTGCCCACGGTCGCCACGAGATTGGTGAAATTGACGCCATCGCTGGCATAATAAATATAGGCCAGACCCAGGGGATCCTCGGAACCGGCGGAAATCCATTTGACGTCGTTGACCGTGCCCAGGGTGTAACTGGCGCCATTGGTTGGCGTCTGCATTAATATGCCAGCCACGGTCATGTATAAATTGGTATCGGACGTACTCCACACATTGGTAAACGGCGAAGGATCGTCCGCATCGATCCGCGCCACCCCGCGAACGGTGGGAATGAGTGGCGAGTAGGGAAACGCCAAATCCGATAGATTGACGCTGAAGGCCGCCACATTGGAGTAGGTGTTGCCGCCATCATACGAGAATTTCAGGCGCGCGGTGGACCCCGCCGACTGATGGGACCACACGATGGAGTTCGTCAGCGATCCCTTGTCCCATTTTTCACCGACTCTGGGCACCAGGATCTTGACCCCGGCAATTTTGAAGTCAGCCGACTGGCCGAACAGGTTTTCGGGGTCGAGAACCGACTCCACCCGAATCCGGGCATAGCGGGTCGGCAAGGGGGGAACGGTCCAGATATATTGATTGGTGAAAGGGGTATCCTGACTGGCCACGGGCAACAGGGTGATCGGAATCCAGCCCACCCCGCTGTTGGTGGAATAATAGATATTGACCTCCGACCCGGCTCCCGCCGCCAGCCATCGGATCGAATAAGGCGTGTTCATCAGCCAATCCACTCCGCTGGCGGGATCCAGCAAGGTGATATCGGCGACGGTGAACTCCTCGGATAGACCCACCAGCGCCGGATCGGAATTGGACGTGATCCGCAGAACTCCCAATGGGGTGGGGTTCACATTGACCTGCCAGAGATAACTGTTTGCCCCGACCCCATTGGGCGCCGCATTGGTGATCTCAACAAACGGCCCGGCCGGTCCGGTGGCTGAAAATTCAATCTTTACGGTCGATCCCGCACCCGCCGCGACCCAACGGATATTGAAGCTGTCGCCCTTCTTCCAGGCGGAGGCCGAGGTCGGATCGGTAATCACGATTCCCGCCAGCGTGAATGGACTGTCGGAAGCGTCGGCCCCGAACGCGGCCAGGGATTGCACTCTGATCCGGGCCGTCTCGGAAACCCAGTTGGCGTAATACCCCGGGGTGCGGTTCGTCGATGCCCAATTTAATGTATTGTTCGTTCCACCGAATCCCGCATATCCGTAAATGATGTTACGGTTGAAATTACTGCCGTCCTGGGAGAGATCGATGACCACGGTATTCAGATTGCGCGCCGCTTCCCAGCGAATGAGGTTGGTCCGTCCGATGTACCACTTTTCCCCGCCGTTCGGCGCCGTCACGTTGAAGCGCCATCTGATTTCAAAGTCGTTGTCGGAGGCATCCCAGATCGTCGTATCGTTTAAGTCGCTGATCCGGATCCGGGCATGATATTGCTCATCGGCCGATGCCGAACCGGGCGGAGTCCAGACATAACTGCCGAGATTGCTGACGCCGGCGGCGATCGGCAACCAGTTCGCGCCGCTGTCGATCGAATACTCGATCGCCAGGTTATGACTCACC
>CAZCDO010000290.1:0-3426 GCA_964497135.1 uncultured Verrucomicrobiota bacterium | reverse complement strand
GCAACAAGCCGCGCCGGGTGGCCTCCGCAACCGCCTGCCGGGCCGCCGTAACCAGAATTTGCGTCGGGAAATCGGGGGACAACCGGACCGAGAAGTAGAGGGTACCGGTATCCTGGCAAAGGGGTGCCACCCCAGTCCGGGCCAACTGGACATTTTCCAGCAGAGTTTCCAGGGTCGCCCGGGCGCGCGAACCGCGACCCTCCCGGCTCATGGCCTGAGTGAGCCCCCGCTCCACATCCGCCGGCAAGTCAGAGGAAGTCCGGCCGATCAGAGCCAAAAAGCTCTCGGCCAGGGCCGACGGCAGATCGGTCCGCCCCCGTCGGGACGAGGAAGGGCCTGCCCGCAGGGAGGATGTTTTCTTCTGAGACATCGATTTCACAGCCGTTTCATCGTACTTTGGAATATTGAATGCGGAAAATAGGGGATGCGGGTCCCCCACCCAGGGTTCCATTGTTCCATCATTCCACCTCTCCAGCCATTTCGTTCAAGTTATACGCAGAATCAGGGTCCGAATCAATCCATGAATTCAAGGAGGACGCATCTCCGATTTTACGTCGTCGGAGGTGGAATGAATTTCATTTTGTGCAACCAAGGGCTTAAGACAGGCATCTCTATTTCGGGTTTCGTTGTAATCGCATGATAAATCAGACACATCATATCCGGCCGTGAGCTGATTTTCAAAATACGGTCATCCCCACATCATCTTGATCCAGCCGTGTGTCATCTGGGGCGAATGCCCGGTGAAGTTTCGGATCCAATATCATGCCATCAGCGGCGAGCGTCTTGCGAATTCTTTCGACGGGAACATCATGAGTGCTTACGCATCCCCGTTCGACGGCCATAGCGGCCACCGTTCCGGCCGCCTGACCCAGTGCGCAGCAGGTCGGCGTCATTCGACAGCTGCTGTGAACCACTTGATCGGCGCTAATGCATTTCCCGGCAACCAAAAGATTCCTAAAGCCCTTGGGTTGCAGACAGCGCAGGGGAATACTGTAAGGGTCGAGCTTCTGTCGCCAACCGCTATCGCCCTGCTTCGTCAGGCTGTGAAAATCGATCTGAGCCGTGGCAACGGCAATGCCATCGGGAAAATCCAAGGGTGTTGTTCGATCCAGCACCTCGTCCAGGGTGAGCACATGCTCGCCGATGATCCGGCGACCCTCCCGGATTCCGATCTTCGCCCCACTGGATGCCAGCGCATAGGTGGGGAACTCGTGGGACTGCAGGTAATGCACGATCCGGGCCAGTTGTCTCCGGGCTTCAAGTTCGGCTTGGCTCAAACTAAAGGGGTCCGTCGGATCGTGCCCCATCACCTTGGTGGCGTTCAGGTAAACTCGATGGTCATCAATCTGCCATCCCGCTCCCAATCCTGGTAATTCCGCTTTGCTGCGGATCGGCTTGAGGGCTTCAGGAAGATACGGTTTCTGTGGTTTTCCGGTTTCGTACATCCAGGCCGCGAGCGTCATATGCAGTACACGATGTTCTTTCGGATCACCTTGCATGAAGTCGGCACCAGCCAGCGCACACAGATCGGCCTCACCGGTGGCATCAATGAAGTATGCGGCCTTTGCCGACATCGTTTGAGAACAGGCTAGTATCTTGACTTCAAGAAGTGCGTCGACGTTTTGGGTAACCCCGCAAATGGAAGCATGGAAGAGAATATCAACTCCGGCCTGTTCCGCGAGCTGTTGCCAGACAATTTTCAAGTACTCGGGATTAAAAAAGCGCGGTCCTTTCTGGAATGATCCGAACCGCTGCATTTCACTGACCAGCGAGCCGAAGATATCGCCCATCCCTTCGAGGGATGCAAACCACTCGCAGACCCCGCCGGACGTTGAAATGCCGCCCAAGCAATTCTGTTCCTCTACGAGCAGAACGCGGCGACCTCTTCGGGCCGCCGCAATGGCAGCCGCCGAACCGGCTGTTCCGCCGCCCGCCACAATGATATCATAGTGAAGGTGTTTCATTTTGTTCCAAACGTCAGCGATATGGGCTGAAAAACTATATCATCACCATTGAAAATTTATCAATTAACAAGATCTGGCCACTTGCACTGAGTCTTGCAGATTTCGCATATTTCGTCGTTAAAATGCCAGGGTCAGGAAGACGACAACGGGCGATTGTTGGCGATTTCCTTATAGCGAAAACAATCCACCGTGTGGTCATTCACCATACCGACCGCCTGCATGAAAGCATAGCAGATGGTTGGACCTACGAAATTAAACCCTCGTTTCTTCAGGTCTTTGCTCATCCGGTCGGATTCCTTCGACTCCGGCGGAATTTCCCCCATGCGTTTCCAGGCGTTTTGAACGGGAGCGCCATCAACAAAGCGCCACAGAAACGCGTCTAAAGAACCGTGTTCTTCGCGAATGGTCAGCACGCCTCGTGCATTCCTGATTGCGGCCTCAATTTTCAGGCGATTTCGCACAATACCGGGATCCTGGAGCAAACGGGTCATGTCCTGCCGCCCGTATTGGGCGATGCGCTCGACGTCAAAGTGGTCAAACGCCGTTCGATAGTTCTCCCTTTTCTTCAATATTGTAAGCCAACTCAAGCCGGCCTGGGCCCCTTCCAGAATGAGGAATTCAAAAAGGCGCCGGTCATCATGAACCGGCACGCCCCATTCGTCATCGTGGTACGCTACATAGAGGGAATCATTGCCACACCATTCGCATCTTTTTTTCATGTTCAATCCATAAATTCAATCGCGACCGCATCGGCCACATCCTGTCCCCGGCGAGTCAGGCGCCAATAGGCGCCGCTCCGTTCCATCAGGCCCAGACGGGCCAGGCGCTCACCCGTCGCACGCCAGGCGGACCGCCGCGTGGGATCAAGCCCATAGCGACGTTCCAGACTTCCCAGCCGGATGCCCCGCCGCATCCGCAAACCAAAAATAAGATCATCCTGGGCGGCTTCGGACGCCGTCCGATCCTCCGTCTGTACCGGCGCCGGATGACCCGCCTGCCAGGCGTCACAATAAGAACCGAGATCAGCTACGGTCGTCCAGCGATGCAAGCCCAGTCGCGAGGAGGCCGCCGGACCCAATCCCAGGTAGTCCGCCCCTTCCCAACAATCCAGATTATGCCGGCACGCCCGCCCGGTCCGGGCATAATTGGAAATTTCATAACGCTCAAAACCCGCCGATTCCAACAGGCTCCGCGCCCGATGCAAATGGCGCAGTTCCATTCGTTCATCCATGGCCGTCACCCCGGTCTTTTGCCAGATGGCCGGCAGGCGGCTCCCCTCCTCGATCGTCAAGGCATAGACCGACAGATGGGCGGGACGTTCCGCCAAGGCCCGCTGGACAACCCGTTCCCAGCGCCCCAGCGAAACACCGGGCGTGCAGGCCATCAAATCCAAGCCCCAATTCGTGAAGCCAGCCCGGCGAACTTCAGCACAGGCCGACACGACATCCGCCACGCTGTGCCG
>CAZCDO010000289.1:0-3434 GCA_964497135.1 uncultured Verrucomicrobiota bacterium | reverse complement strand
CGAAGCAGGCCATGGATCGTCCTCGCGACAAGGAAGCCGTCTTGCAGCTTTCCGTTATCCAAGAAATGCAAAAGAGAAATAAATGAAACATCTCGATTTACGCTCCGGATCGGCAACGGCATCCCTCAAGGAAATTGCCGGTCGCCCCAACTCCGTTCGCACGGAAGTTGTTTTCAAGCTCACCGACACAACCTTATCCATCCGCGTCGAAGCGGAGGATTTGGATATGCTTCACTTGATCAGTTCGGTCTCGGCACCCAATCAGGATCCCTATCTGTATGAAGAAGATGTGATCCAGATCGCTTTCGCTCTGCCCGGTCAGGTTGCCATTAACGACTGGCTGGTCATCAATCCCCACGGGTCCCGCAAGGGAAGTCCGGCTGCCCTGGAATGGTCTACGATTCCCACCCGGCATGGCAACGGCTGGTCCATGGCTCTCACCATTCCCCGGCCGCCGGTGCCGGTTATGGGCCTCAGCTTGCACCGTTATTATCGCGGCGTGAATCACGAAGTGCAGGGCTTGGGGACCAACCTCCCCCATCCGCTTGAGCCGGCGCGGTTTGCCGTTTTGATCCTCGACGGCCCGGAGCCGGCCATGGATGCCGACCACCATTTCCGGCATCAGGCCCAAGCCGCCGCTCACACTGTTGATCAAAAAGCCGCCGAGGCCATTCATCAGCGCCTCATAGCCACACGGACACGCCCTGATTTCGCGCAACTGACCAGCCTCGATCAGGCGATCCGGCTCGCCGAGGTGCGCGCCCAACGGACCCTCGAACCCCATGAAAGTTTTCTCTGCTGGAACGAGGGGCATTTCCTGCATGCCGTTCTCAATCTATGGGAACTCACCCAGGATCATCGCTGGATCGATCTGGCCTTGAACCGGATGGAAGGCGTCTGGTCCGCCCGCGGACGCGCGCCCGATGGAACCGTATTGCCGACCTGGATCAACGATCGCGAATCCGGTGTTCCTTGCACGTTGGTCACCGGCGCCATTCTCTGGCCGATCACGCGGCTGCTCGGCCTGATTCATGAAATACCCGCCCTCGCCGAATTCAAAAACCGGATCCGGGGCTGGGTTCCGCGCGCCGAGGAAGCCCTGGCTTATCATGACGACGAATGGATCGCCCTGCCCGATGGATCCGGCATGCATATCGAGCCCTATCAAAAGGGGCCGCGCCGGATTTATACCCATCCCGCTGTCCGGGGCAGTCGCATCAACCCGGTGAACCGCGAATACTTTTATACCCTGGCCATGATGGAATTGAACCGCTTCAAACGCCATCCGGAACACCTGCGCAAAATCTGGATGAATGCGCTTTTCTTCAAACACAATAGCGATTGGACGAATGACCGATGGGCCTGGGAATATGAAATCGGACGGTATCCGGCCTGTGGTGAAGATATCGATCACGGCAGTTGTCAGGTTGAATTCGCCCACCAATGTGCAAAGGACGGCATTATATTCACTGAATCGGACTTGGAGAAAATGGCCACCACCCTGGCGCAGAACATTTATCGGCTCGGTGAGGTCCCCAGCTATTTTATCCGGGGTTACAACCCGAATTTTGGAATTGGCGTTGCCCTTTGGAGCCGGTTGTGCCGGTTCCCGGCCGCCCGCCCGCTGTTCCCGCACATCGAAGCCCTGATCGCCACCGCAGTCGCCGAAAATCACGCGTGCTTTGATGGTTCCGAAGGCTGGGGTATTCGCTTATTGTCCGCCTTGGAACAAACCCGGCGGGTGTTGGCGGGCGGCAAATAAAGCCCCTGTAACATTTCCGCGCGCTTTTGCTCGTATTTATCGGTCGTGATCAATTTTTTTTGAACTAAAAAAAACCTCCGGGATGTCCGGCCTTGGGCCAGACCTCCCGGAGGGGATCTGTCGTGATCGGCCAGCCGGTGGCCCGCCGAATCGGATCAACCGTCCAGTCACATCATCTTACGCCGCAGGATTCCCAACCCGGCCACGGCCAGACCGAGCAAGCCCAAGGTCAAACCGCCGTCGGGAACCGCAGTCGGCGAATATTCCGCAATGCCATAACTGTAGGCCGAATCCGATTTACTCTTGTCCGGAACATCGTTCCATTTCCCCATCCAATCCGTGTTAACCCCGTAAAAATACATGGCCCCCCAACTTTCGTTTCCGCCCTCATTATTCGGCTCGCTACCGGATCCTGTCGGATCATTCCAATTCCGGAACGAAGCGGTTTCTCCCGAAATCCACCCCCATCCTTGATCCGGTTCGCCGGCCTCGGGCGCCTGATACAGGCCGATGAAGGCGGCGATGTTAACGTAGGGCATAAACGTCTGAAGCAACCAGGCGTTTTCCTGTGCATCGTTGATGGTGACCAGATTCCAGCCGGCTCCCAATGCCTCGGCGCTCGCCTGGGCCGTCTCCCACGTCCGCAAGGTCTGCCCCGCTTCATTCCCGGGTTGCCCCGAGTCGGCATTCACTAATTGATAGAGATTCCCGCCATAGGAATACGACAAGGGCACCGCCTGTAGTGAATTCACCATCGACATAAGCCCACACGCCACCAAACTGACAACAACTTGTTTCATCACACAACTCCCGATTTAAGATGCCTGCAAACCTTGCCTTTTTATTAGCAAAGAGCGTGCCAGACAGGGGCCGGATCAATTTATATTAACGCAAGGCGTTGCATAATAAAGAGTTACGTTTATGATGGCATCGGACAACCGGCTGCGGCGTTTAGTGGCCAGGATTAAAAATGTAAGTTTTTCCGACAATCCTTACATGCACGTAATTAGCCCGCCCGGAATTGGCTCGGGGGGTCAAGATCGGGATGCCGAACGGGTCTCATAGCCCCAAAGCCTGTTCGGTAATCGCCACCAGGCCCAGCGTGACGGTCTTCAACCCGGCATAACTCCAATGATTGGCGTCCCGGAGGGCGGCCCCGGACGAATCTACCGCGAAAATCCTGATCGGCTTGTTGGACCAGATTCCGACGTCGGTGTAGCCGCGGTACAGTCGTAATTCAGCCGACACGACCGTCAGGTTGGTCAGTGCCCCGAGCTCGAATCGCAAAACTGATCGGCAGAAACCAATAGGATGATTCCCGATGGCGGCTTCGTAGTTGCCATTCAGGTGACGTAGTTTTTTAGCAACGTGACGTCTTCGGTTCCGGTATAATTGTCCAAACCGTTGCGGAAGGTGAACTCGGCGGCCTGCGCCCAAAGCCCGGCGCACAGTATCCCGAGCACCCATCCCATTATGCCAGAACAGAGCCTAAAACACAATTGGGGAGGGCGGGCATTCCTGCCCGCCGCTCTCTCTCCCATCGGACGGCGACACGCCGTCCCTCCCAAGATTCCTTTCCGGGGAGGGCGGGCATTCCTGCCCGCCGCTCTCTCTCCGATCAGACGGCGACACGCCGTCCCTCCCAAGATTCCTTTCCGGGGAGGGCGGGCAT
>CAZCDO010000288.1:0-3436 GCA_964497135.1 uncultured Verrucomicrobiota bacterium | reverse complement strand
ACCAGCAGGAGAATGACCCCGGCAATGATCGGCAGTTTGATCCAAATTGGCAGGGGTGTCCGATGCCCCGGCTCGTCCCGGTGCGGCATGAGATTTAATAACCCGATGGCCGAGATAAACACCACCCCGGACGTGATCCAAAAAACCAGCTCGGTCCTCGGAATGAGCGGCGCCAGTAAAACCGCCAACCCGGCATAGATGCCGCCCGACACGAGGATGGCGACCAGAATCGGCAGTTTCAACCGGAGGTACAGGAGGCGCACACCGTTGGTATAGACCACCAGGAACAGGAGGCCGAGCATGTTCGTCGCATCGACATTCCGTCCCAGCGACAAGGACGCCAGGGTAAAGGGAATCGGCAGGGAGAGAATCAACGCTTTCCACTTGGGATGATGCAGGTAGGCCAAAGTGGTCCCCATCAATGACACGGCCACCAGCAAAAGCCAATCCCAACCGGTGAATGCAAAATTTAGATTCATAATTGCGATTTGATAAGGTATCGCGTTTTCAACCCGGAATCAACGTCCGGTTTTGGTTGACGACTCCCCTGCCATTCCTTAATGTGTGGCCATGTCACCGATTCTGATCGCTTCACTGGTTTTTATCGCCTGCTACATTCTTTTTGTGGTCTTTCCCCGGGGCCGGTCGATCATCGCCTGTTCGGGAGCCGCACTGCTGATTCTGTCCGGGACCCTGCCGTGGAAACAGGCCCTTTTCGAACTCATTTCATGGAATGTCATCGGCCTGTTTTTCGGAACCCTGATCCTGGCCGAACTCTTTCTTCAATCCCGGATGCCCGCCGTACTGGCCGAAGCGCTCGTCCGTCATACCCGAACCATGCGCGGCGCCATCCTCGCCGTCTGCGCGCTCTCAGGATTCCTATCCATGTTTGTTGAAAATGTGGCCGTCGTCTTGCTCGTCGCACCCATCGCCCTCAGCCTCTCCGAAAAACTCAAAATCAACCCCGTTCCCCTGCTGATCTGTATTTCAGCATCCGCCAATCTGCAGGGAACGGCCACCCTCATCGGCGATCCGCCCAGCATGATTTTAGCCGGGTATCTCAAGCTGACTTTCAACGATTTCTTTGTGTATCACGGAAAGGCCGGCATCTTTTTTGCGGTGCAATGTGGCGCCCTGGCGGCGCTGGCCTATATGGCATTCCTCTTCCGTCGGCTCAAATCTCCCATTGCCCTGGTCAACGTCGAAAAAGTCAAGTCCTGGGTTCCGACCACTTTTCTTTTGATCCTGGTGGTGGGTCTTTCGCTGACCTCGCTGTTCGATCCCGATTTTAAATGGCTGGCGGGCACTTTCACCTTGGTCCTCGCCGCCCTGAGCCTGCTCTGGTACCGCCTGCGCCTCAAACCCCGATGGGGCACAGTGAGATCGCTGATCCGGACCCTCGACTGGGACACCACGTTCTTCCTGATAGGCGTTTTCGTGGTCGTGGGAGCCCTCTCTGAGTCGGGTTTACTGGACCAGGTGGCCCATTTCATCACCCGGCACCTCGGTTCCAATCTGCTGATTGCCTATATATTCATCGTTGTTTTGGCGGTGGTTGTATCCGCCTTTGTCGACAATGTGCCCTTCCTGCTGGCCATGATCCCGGTTTGTCAGTCCATCGCCAGCGACCTCAACGCCCCCGGCCCCCTGCTTTTTTTCGGCCTGTTGATTGGCGCCTGTTTGGGCGGCAATATCACCCCTATCGGCGCCTCAGCCAATATCGTAACCCTGGGCCTGCTCAAAAAACACGGTCACGTTGTCCGCTTTGGTGAATTCATGCGAATCGGCATCCCCTTCACCCTGGCCGCTGTTACGGCCGCGTCCCTGTTCGTCTGGTGGATCTGGGCGCCTTGAGATTGACCGCAGGCTTCGATTCAACCCGCCCATTTATTCCCGAATCTTCTCGATCCGCAGTCCATCCGGAGGAATTCCGTCCCATTTGACCCCAACCGGACAGCGAACCACCACCGGTTCTGTCGCCCCCTCCCGAAATGCCGTAATGGTTCCACGGGGAGTCGGGTGCTGAAATTGGAACGCGGCCGGTCCACCGCCCATCGGGCCGAATCGCACGCGTCGGAATCCGGGCTCGGCGGGACGCAACCCCACGACATAACGCAGGGTCATCGGCACCAGGCCGGAGGACCAGCCATGGCAGAGACTTTTCGGCCAATCGCCCAGACAATACTTCCGAAGATCGGTCTCTCCCGGCAGATACCACTCCCAAACCGTCGTGGAATCATTCTCTTCAATTTGCCGCCCCACAAAATCGCGCAACGTCCGCACCGCCTCCGCCGGTTCACCACATTCCGCCCGCGCACACTGTTCGTAATATTGAAAATAGGCCGTCACCAGCGGCGGAAGCCGCTGGGAATTGAAGACCTTCAAGGCCATCCGCCGATCGGCCGCTGAATTCACCAATCCCGACCATACCGCCCAGGCCATGGAATGTCGCGATGGACCGCTGGGGCCCAGCCCCGTTGGTTTCGACCAATCACGTCGGTAGTCCACTCCGCCCACGCTCTCCAAAACCCGCAAATGCCGCCAGGTCCGGATGGTTTGGTTTAAGGTATGCGTCAACCCGGTCCGCGAATTCCAGAATCGACGCCGAATGCCCTGCGCGAGTTGTTCGGCCCGGCGTCCGTAATGCGCTCGGGCCTGCTCGTCGCCCAACCAGCCGGCAATTTCCGCCGCCTGTTGCCAGGCACCCAGGAGTTTGCATTGCAACCAGGATAACTCCTCGAAGCGCCCGCCGATCGGCATCCGGCTCCAATCGATAAAGGCGATGTCGCCGAAAAATTGGGCGTGAGGATCCCGAATGATGAACCCGTCCCGATTGAGTTGTTTTTTTTCAATCCAGACAAACAGATCTTTGATACGACTCCAAATCAAACCACGGACGGGAACCTTGAGCCCGTGAAACAGCAGAACCTGTCGGAACATCGCGATGGCATCCAAAGAAAAACCCGGAATCCCGGTCACCCATCGATCGGTGGGTAACCGGCTCAACATTCCCAACGCCGGCCGGGGATCGGCGAAAACAGCATCCGTTGTCTCCTGAATGACCCGGGCATCCCCGAACCAACCGACCCGGTCACGCTTGATGCCATCCCAGTAGGTGTCGGGCCGGGAACACAGACGCGCCGTATAGACCGAGGTTTGCCAGGCCCGCTGGAATCGCACCTCATCGCACTGCAAGTCGCCCACCCGTTCGCCAAAGGTAAACACGGCTTGGGCCGCCAGGCGAATCAAGCGGAGCGGTTGCCGGACATCATGCGCCTGGAACCTGACAAATCGAAAGCCCCGGGCCGCGCAAAGATGCCTCGCGGGGGCAGTTGACTCGGGGCACCATTCCACCGTCTGAATGGGGTTGGAGGTCGGAATACCCCACGTCTCAGCTTCCGGCCGGCTTTCGCCGAAACTGAGATAAACGGGACCG
>CAZCDO010000287.1:0-3479 GCA_964497135.1 uncultured Verrucomicrobiota bacterium | reverse complement strand
GCCCCACCGGTGCCGGTGAGGTCCGGCGCCGAAAAGGGCAGGCCCTGATTGAAACCTGCCTGGTCCTTATTCTCCTCTGCCTGATCCTCTTCGGCGCCCTCCAAGTCTCCCGTCTCTTCGCCGCCCGTGAAATCCTCGACTATGCCGCCGCCCGCGGAGCCCGCGCGCAAACGGTCGGCTTCAACCGCTTCATGGTTGAAAAAACCATCCGGGTCGGCGCCATCCCGAATGCCGGTCAACTCACCTCGCCCGACTATGCCGGGCCGCTCTCCTCCGCCGGCGAGCACGACTGGTCCGTCGCCGGCGGCGGAGCCCGCTGGAGTTTCGCCCTCTCCGCCGCCCCAGCCTCGCCTCAACAAGCCCTCGAAAGCGCCCGGATTCCCCTCTATCTCGGCGCCACGCTCCACGGCCATTTATCCGCCATCCTCGATTATGACCGGTGGGATTCCCTGACCTATCGGACCAGCGGAAATAACGGCGCTCAAATCCAGGTCCGCGTCAACCAGGAATTCCCCCTCGCCTTCCCTTTGCACCGCGCTTTTTATGCCGCCGATTCCATTCCGATGGAGGGCCGTTGCGATCTTGAAAACCATGCTTCATTCTATCTCGAAAACCAGGGCTGGTAATCGTCCGCGTCGCGGCCAGGTTCTGATCTTCGCCATCCTGGCGCTGGTCATCCTGGTTTTTGTCGCCCTCTGGAATTTCGACCTGCACAAAATCATCGCCGTCAAAGCCGTCAGCCAGAATGCCGGGGATTCCGCCGCACTCGCCGCCGCCCGTTGGCAGGGCCTGACGCTTAACATCATCGGCGACCTGAACATTCTGCAAGCCGCCGCCCTCATGCGCGGCGAGCCGGAAACCGCCGCAACCATCGCCGATCTCCAGGCCCGGCTCTGCTATGTCGGGCCCATGATCGGGCTCATGGCCGCCCAGCAGGCCGCGAAAAACAATGGAGTCTATGTCAACTCCGATTTCACCGATCTCGTCCGCAATCATGCCCTTACCGTCCGGACCTTTTATCCCCTCGCCACCGGTCCCTCCGGACAACCCTTGTTCCCCGAACCCTATCCCAATGCCTGGTTCGAATACGCCGGCATGATCGATGCCATCGCCGCCAACGGTATCGCCGCCGGCCCCGATAACGCCCGTTTCTACACCGATTACGGCGGCGACCATATTTTACTCGACCCCGATTTTTATGACGCCATCGCCGGCCAATCCTGGTGCTGGTTTTACTTGAACCATCCCGGCCTGCTGGCCTCCTATACCCGTTATACCGATTGGCCCCCGCTCCCTCCCACCTATACCCTGGCCCAGCCCATTAACTCGGAATTCTTCAGCCTCGATCTCGTGCGACTCGACGTGACCGACGATCTGGCCGTCTTCGACGTGATGGACGCCCTCCGGATTGAACGGGGACTCGGCTCCACGCTTATCACGACCAATCTCGCCGGCGTTTCAGCCGCCTGGTACGCCTATGCCGCCGACCGTTGGACGGCTTGGCACGCCATCAGTCCCACCAATGACCCCGCCTTCCCGGTCGCCGGAACCGTCCGTCCTCAATACAATTACGCCGGCGCGGATGCCGCGATCCGCATCCAAAACACCGTTCCCCGCCGCTCTCCCGGTTCGCCCAGTTCAACGCTCCTGTGGTCGGCCGCCGCCAAACCCTTCGGATCGCTCGGGTCAGAACCCCAACGCCCCGATGCGGCTGGGCTCGTGCTCCCCGCCTTTCGCGAAGTCCGGCTCATCCCGGTGGATGCCTCGTCGGCGCCGGCCGCCGGGGCCTTCAACATCGCCTGGCGCATCCACATCGAACAACACCTCCCCGGTTACGTCCAAAGCGGTATTCACGCCTCCAGCGTCGATCGGAGCTGCGGATATTGCCGGCAACTGATCACCTGGGAAGATTCCTCCTTCCGCAGTCGGGGCCGTAGCTGGCTGGCCAGTAACAGCAACACCTGCCATGTCGCCGGGGGACCCGGTTCGCCCGGCGGCGGAACTCGGAGGGGACATTGAAACGTCACCGTTCCGCCGGCCAGGCCATGATCGAATTTGTGGTGACCCTCGTCGCCGTCCTGGTCCTCCTCGCCGCCCTCCTCCAGATCGGACAACTCGGCATCCTTCATTCCAAAACCCTCCATGACGCCCGGGAGCGCGCCGGCGGCGACAGCCTCCTTCCCGATCCCTCCTACGCCGGCCCCGATTATATCGCCGACTGGACCCCGGGCCCCGATGGCGTCGCCTACAGCCGGGACGACCGCTCCCGCTCCGGACTGGCGGGCGGATTCGAGGCCGGCGTTGTCCAGCCGGCGCATCCCCAGATTCTCGCGGAACTCCGCCCCGCCAATCCGATTTCGCCCCTCGCCGGGAACCCCTTCCCGCAGTTGAACTTCGGCCTCATCCAGGCCCGCGTCACCGCCACCAACGCCACTCTGCCGGTCGTCCGCCGCCTCATCTATGCGGCCGACCCGATTGAAGTCGAAGGGCAGGCCTGGGCCACCTGGACGAAAGGAATCTACTGATGCGTTCTGCCCGGCTCATCGCTCTAGGGGTGGCGGTCCTCCTTTTCGCCACCGCCGGTTTGGTCTTTGCCCGCGTCTTCTGGCGGTCCCCCACGCCCGCCGGGGTCCGGGGGCGTCTGCAACAAATCGGGCTGACCTCCGTCTATGCGGCCGACGTCGTCCTCAATGGCGGCGGGGGCTATTTCGAGGTCGGCCTCCTCGATGGCGCCCCCGGGGAAGCCCTGCGGCGCATTGCGCAAAACCCCGAGGCCGGGGGCGGGCAATGGCTCCATCACATTGGCCCCCAATTCGCCTCTGCCGCCTCGCTGGATCCCGATGGGTTCACCCGAATTCTCGCCTTCGCCCTGCCTGAACGGCCCCAAACGCTGGTCTTCTGCTTCACCCAGTCGCGCGCCGATGCCGCCCGTTCAGCACGCTCACCCGACACTCTCCCCAACGGGGTCGCGATGTTTCCTTATAAAGCCCTGCTGACCACCTGGGAAAATCACGACACCCGAACCAGCGCCGCCATTGCCGAAATCGAGGCCGACCCCGGCGCCATCCGCGAATTCTACCGGAGACACTATCGCGACTCCGGATGGGTCGAATTGCCCCCCCCCCTTCCCGGTGCCGACCCCCCGCGTGCCGGAGGCCTTTTCCCCCATTCAAAAGGGGCCCAACCCGTCCTCGTCGCCATTCAAACCCGCACCGAGACTTCCGGACAAACCCTCACCGTCCTCCATAAAACCCTGGAAACGGTGACCCCTTGATGGCGCCGGATTACGCGCACCACTCAACGGGAATCCTGTTCCTGAATCCGTGGGAAGTCGGCTGAAAGCGACTACTTGCGAGATCGAACGGCGCCCCCGTTTAGGCTCCCCCCGAGGACTGCGGAACTCGAATGTTCCGCCTTGTAGCTGCGCAGTTCTCTGCGCCGGAAAAAGGCGGCAGTTTACTGCCGCACTCCCAAGGTAG
>CAZCDO010000286.1:0-3479 GCA_964497135.1 uncultured Verrucomicrobiota bacterium | reverse complement strand
GATAATCCGGCCCTGAGATTCCCGGATGCGCTGTATGATCTCCATGGTGTTTCCTCTTTCTGTATTAATACTGCGCTTTCACTCCCAGTGTTGCCCGGGTTTCGACGTAATCACCCCGCACATTGTCCGTCGTATCTTCCAACCACAGCTCGCCGTAGCCTTTCAGCCATTTGAATAACTGGTAGTCGCAGTGGAGGCGACCATGAATCTGTTCCACCAAACGCGAGCCCAGTTCTTTGCTGGCCAATTCTTCCCCCACGATGAAGTCTTCATGACGATAGCCCACCAACAAGCTCAGGGACAGGCGTTGAGTGGCTGAGTACTGGATACTGCTGGTCAGCATGTTGACCAACTTAGCGTTTTGGGCGGTGTCCGGGGCCAACTGCATTTCGCTGCGTCCTCCGAGTGTCATGGACAATTTCGGCCGGGCCTGCCAGTACCACGCCACGTCATAGGAGAAGCCGTCCCGATCCAGCGAATCGGTCACATTTGGATCGGATACCCCAAAGCCGGAATAGCCCACCGTCGCCTCAAACCGACTTTTGAACGTGCTCCGCCATCCCAAACCCGCTCGCGCTGCGTAATAGCTGGCCGGGCTATCCAAGCTGTCGTTTTTCATCTGAATGTACTCAACAACCAAAAGGGCGCTGGTCTTATCCGTGATTTTGCGCGCGGCCTTGATGGCAACTTTGGCCTCGGTGGAATCCAATAAGTCCTGGGTCAGGTAATTGGCGGATCCATAATCGAATATCACATCCAGTGCTGTTTTGTCCGTCAACGGGCCACCCACCCCAACGCCACAATCGAGCAATTCGCGATCCACGCGTTCGGATCGTTCCATCACGCTCAAAGGAGGGGCTTCCGGGCGTTCCAAGTAACGATCGGCGACGCCCTCGGCCGCGGCATCCATGGTGCGGACGGCGAGGTCATAATCCGACACCCTGCCGAAACGCTCGTGGAGACGCAGCCGCCAGGCTTCCCGGCGTCCCCAGGCCAGACGCAACTCTTCCGACCAATCATCCCGATCTTCGCTGGTGAACTCCATGAATTGGCGGAAACGCGCCCAGAATATGCCTTCCAAAAGCAGGGCTTCCTCGGCTCGGGTCACATTCACGCCAGGGCTTACATCCAGAAAGAGATCATCCAACTCCTGCCCTTTTGGAAGCAGGAGAGGGTTGCTATCGTAGTTGATCGCCACCTCCGCAAAAGGACGGACCACGACGTCGCTACCGGGCTGAATCCCCTCGCCGGGTTTTCCTGAGACGCGGCCATCCGTAAATGCGACAATCACAACGACAACTCCGCATCGGATGATTTCCCGATATATCATGTGGGGTCTCAAAATACGGCCTCCGGTACATACAGAACATCCCCGGGCAGGAGTCGCATATCATCCTGGGTTTGACCCTGCGTGCCGAGTCGGTCCAGGTCAACCTCAAATTGCTCCGCGCCAGAGCCGTTCGTGCGCCTGATGCGGATGGCGTTACTGCGAGCACTGGTATCGAGGCCCCCGGCCAGTTGGATGGCCCGGCTAACGGTAAGTTCGCGAGTGGGGGGGACATTGATTTGCCCGGGTTTCTTGACCCGGCCCAGTACCGTGACATAGCCCCAGGGCGAGACCGCCGACTCCCCTGTCTCCATCAGGCATTCCACGATAATCTGGGGGGCGACATAATACCGGCTGTACGAGGTCTTGAGCAGCGCCTGTGCGTTGGGGATGGACAAGTCCGCCACATGAACATCGCCGACCAGCGGCAGGGTGATGGTGCCTGATTCTGAAATTCGGCGATTTTTTTCTTCAATCTCCTTGTGCCCGGCAACCAATACCTGCACGGTCACCGTCAAGCCGGGGCGCAATAAAACTCCAGTGACTCCGGTGGGCTCCTCTTGGGACGGGGGGGGAGCAGCATTGCCTGGCGCGGGCCGGGAGCTTTGGCATCCGGCGCATACCAGTAGTCCGACCAACATGAAAAGGACGCCTCGCGGCATCACACCATTTATCCCGTGCATATGTCTCCTCCACTCATTCGAATCCGCTGTGGCCTTGTGTCACAGCGCGGGCTTCTCGTTTCCCACCCCGGTCTAAAGGCGGCACACTCCGTGCCCCTCCCTTATGCATTAGTCCTGCGTTATTAGGGTATGGCAAGGGGGTGTTGGAAAACAGCGAATCGTTTGTGATTTGTGCGTCATCATTTGAACTACACCGGGCAGCCTGTCGGACGTTGGCAAAGCCAAAGTCCACAGGCTGCTAATAGGATTGTTTTCACGCAGAGGCGCTAAGTTCGCGGAGGATAGCGGCAGGAAAGAAGGCCGCGTGACGAGCGCTCCCGAAATCCCGCTTCGAGGCGGGATCACGCGGCCGGTTCTCAGGTTTATTGGCGACGTATAAGAAAGGTGCAAGCAGGCGTGCGATGCACCTGCCCGCTGGGGGGCGGGCTCATCGCACGCCTACTCGACCAGCGTGTTGCTGATGGCGTAGTGGGTCAACTCGGCATTGGTGCGCATCTTCATCTTTTCCAGAATACGAGTGCGGTAAGTGCTGATGGTGTTGCCACTGAGCACCAGTTCGGCGGCAATCTCTTTTACGGTCTTACCGGAAGCGATCAGCCGCAAAATCTCAAACTCGCGGTCGGATAGTCGTTCGTGTAGCAGTCCGCCCCCGGTGCGACCCAATTCGGACGCCATTTGTTCTGCAAGAACGGCACTGACATAGCGACCGCCCGCAAGAATGTGTTCGACCGCTTTGATCAACTCAACGGTTGCGCTGGCCTTGGTCAAGTAGCCGGCTGCGCCCGCCCGGAACGCCCGCACGGCGAATTGCCGTTCCGCATGCATGCTCAAGACCAAGACCGGTGTTTTGGGGCACTGGGCCCGAAGCTCCTTCAGGACGTCCAACCCGCCGCGACCCGGCATGGAGATGTCGAGAATGATGAGATCCCACTGGTGTGCAAGCGCGGTCTCAAGGGCCTGCTGGCAATTTTCGGCGTCGCCGAACTTGGCACCCTTAAATGCCCCGGTCAGGATAAGTTGGAGCCCATTGCGCATTACAGCATGATCGTCAGCAATCAGGATTCTCTTCACCATGATTGAGGACGATACTCTTTTGCTCGTGCCAAAGCAATGTCCGAATGGGCTGTTTGGCGGGGGGGCATCCTTTCTCGCATGAACCCCAATTCGAGGTCGTATAGAGAATTTTTTATTTCGGTGTTCGCCATCACTTTTCTGAACAACACGGAATGCTGGAATGCGGCGTTCCGGATGGCTCTCGTGGCCTCCATAGTTAGCGGCGAGGGCATCCGCTCGTCACCCCGTATGGCCGGAATCTGTGCGATGATATTATCCTGTAAAAGGCCCTCCCGGATGCCGTTTTGCCACACGGCGGGAAAACAGATGGAATGCGTAAGTTTATTGAAATAAAGGGGTTGCGATTGGAGCGGGTGAACGGAATTGAACCGTCACGGCCAGCTTGGAAGGCTGGA
>CAZCDO010000285.1:0-3501 GCA_964497135.1 uncultured Verrucomicrobiota bacterium | reverse complement strand
ATGCGAATAGATATTAAATGGGTTATCATTAGCCGGATTTTCATCCAGACCGTTGATCTCGTAAAAATTCACCGGGGGACGATCCGTCCGTTCGCCCCTGAGGGTTTTATAAATCCGTTCGCGACGTGTCATTCAATCCTCCCGGAATCGGATAACTCGGTGGCATTCAAATATTCCCGCTCCAGTCCGGACCCCAATCGAACCTCCAGAATTCCGCACCCCGCCGACCATAACAGCGGCAGGAGGGTCCCATTGACCCGGGCCGGTGTCCATTCGTCTGGAAACACCACCCTCAATTCCGACCGCGCGGAATCAAAGGTCCATTGAACACCGGGAATCGCCTCCGTCAAGGCCGTTCCCGGCAAGGTCATCGGGCCATCCAAAACCAGGGTCAGGGAATGCCGGCGACGGATCACGGCTTCGAGACTGTCCTGGCGAATCCGCCGGCCCAACTCAACGAAGGCGACCTGGTCGCACAGCGCTTCCAGCTCGTGCAGATTGTGGGAACTGATCAACAGGGTCTGCTGACCCCGGCGTAATCGGAGCATTTCCCGAATTCGCACCTGCTCGCGCGGATCCAACCCGCTCAACGGTTCATCCAGCAAGATCAAATCGGGTTCGCCCAGAAAAGCCTGGGCAATCGTCACCCGCCGCATCATACCGTGCGACAACGTCCGCACAGGTGAATCCCGCCGGTCGTGCAAGTGGGTCCAGTCCAACACCTCGTCCACGGCCCGTTTCAGCCGCGGCCCCGCCACCCCCTGCAGGCGGCCATAATAATGGAGCAATTCCCCGACCCGGGCATGCAGCGGAAGCCGAGAATCCTGCGGCAACAACGTCACCCGCCCCCCCTGTCGGCCGGGATGAAACGCGCCTTGTCCCATAACATCAATCGTCCCCGAATCCAAACGCAATAAACCGACTGCCAGGGCCATCGCCGTCGTTTTGCCCGCCCCGTTACTGCCCACCAACCCGAAAATCGAGCCGGTCGGCACGCGCAAATCCAGACCGTTCAACGCCATCCGGCGCCCATACCGCTTGGTCACTCCCTGAAATTCGAGGGCGATCATCAGAGATCCCTCCGCCGGAACACGAGCTGCCCCACGAAGAGATACGCGCAAGCCAAAACCAGCAGGTAGACGAGTGCGGGCACCAGGTGGGCTGGGTCCGGTCGCCATAAATCCAGTCGATGCCCGGCCGGGGTCAACAGGTCCAGCACCTCCAGGATCGGACGCCAGGCGGCACTTTTCACAAAGGTCGCCGCACCATGAAGCATGCCGATCGCAATCAGGACACCGAAACTCAGGGCCGACGCCACATTGGGCGAGGCGAACATCTGTGAAACAGCCGTTGCCAACCCCAAATAGGCCACCCCGTAAACCCAGGCTTTCAGGGCAAAGCCCAACAGGGCCAGTGCCGTCGGCAGAGGTTCAAAGGAATTCATCTGGACCGCCCCCACCACCCAGGCGCCCAGTGCGCTCAGCAGGAACGCCAATAGGAGCTGAAGCGCCTGCCCTAAAAACTTGCCCATCACCCAGGCCAGCCGGGTCGTCCGGAATAACACGAACCGGACCGACCCCGTCCAAACCTCCTCGGCGATCCTGACCGATGCCGTCAAGGTCACCAATAACGGCCCAAAGGTCAGCCCTAACCATCCCCAAAACAGGGCCAAGGGAGGAATCGCCAGCAAGGACTCGGCCAGTTTTCGGTCCCCGATCAACTGGGTCATCATCCGGCGGAAAGCATCTGATTTCCACAATGTCGCCGTCACCCCGCCGGTTTCGGTGGAGGGATTGAGTCCCAGGGTTGAAACCAACTGGGTCTCCATTTTTTGCAGAATATTGAGGAACAGAATCGTCGCCGCCACGGATCCGGCCAGATACAACAGGAGAAAAACCCAGACGCGCCGACTCCGGATCGAATCCGCCAATTCCTGCCGCGCCACCCACCCGATGCTGACGCCAGGCGTCATTTCCGAAAATTCCGGGTGATGACTTCATCCGGCTCCGGCGTGACCAGCGTGTCGTAAAATTTCACATAATCATCGCGATTCTCCGAATCGCGGAAGGCGATCGCGATCCGGGGATGCTCATTGAGCATGCCCGTGATCATATACGGAATGATATAGCCCCATTCGATTTGTTGGCGGAGCGGGAGGTATTGCTCCTGAATCAGTTTCAGGAGGGGCCGCAAATTGAACTTGGGGTTCTGCAGAAAACTCAACAGCAATTCCAGACAGCAATTGCCCGGACCGCGCCCGATCCCGAAAACCGACGCATCGAGCATGTTGGCCCCATCGACAATGGCCTGGATGGTGTTTCCAAAAGCGAGCTGGCGATTGTTATGCGTATGCACGCCGATTGTCTTGCCCGGCAGGGCCGCGAGATATTTTTTAACCAGGAAGGTCACATCTTCGCAGTACATCGCCCCATAGGAATCGACCACATAAACCGTCGGGATCCGGGTCGCCGCCAAATCGGTGAGGGCCTCGTCGATTTCCCGCTCCAGATTGGTCGAGACGGCCATGATATTGACCGTCGTCTCGTACCCTTTGTCCATGATCATATTGCACAAGGCGATCGCCTTGTCGATTTCCTTGATGTAACAGGCCACCCGGATCATCGAAAAAGGCGATTCGGCGCGCGGACAAATGTCCTTTTCGCTGACCCGCCCGATGTCCACCATGCAGGCCAGCCGGGTGGTCGGCTCGATTCCATCCATCAGGCGCTTGATATCCTCATCCCGGCAAAAACGCCACTTACCGAAATCCTTGGGATCAAACAGCTCCGGCGAAGCCTTGTACCCCACCTCCATATAATCCACCCCGGCCGCATTCAATCCCTGGTAGGTGGCACGCACAAATTCATCGTCAAATCGCCATTTATTGATCAATCCGCCATCGCGAATGGAACAATCCAACACCTTGATCTCGGGTCTAAACATGTCGTCCTCCAGCGGTTACCGAACAGCCCTTAAAACACTCACTTTATACCATTTCATTGTCGGATACACGTTATTTTCGAACCGGATGTTGTGCCGGATGTTGTGCCAAGCGAAGGCCAATGTCCTCTCGATGCGGGCCGTGTAGACCGAGGCCGAACTCGGCTCCCAGTTCTGGAAGCCATGGGTCTACCAGCCTGGATTCCACCCAATCTCATGGATGATGACGGAATCACAGTGATGGTCCGAGCCCCCCCCCGCCAGCGGTTGGCCCACGACGCTGACGGCCCGCACAAAAGTGTGTTCTCTATTTAGCCCCGCCTTTGGAATACCGGCGATCTTGCGGTCCCGCCTCTGGAGGGGCGGGGTCCACCCCGACCGCGGCCGGAGTGGAAGGCAGAACGCCGCCCGTCTCGACCGTTCAGCGGATATCCAATTCCACCGGGTCCATCACCGGGCCGGGCGGCGTGACGGTCAGGTAGGTTTTGTCATCGGCTGCTCGGTTTCATCTCCCGCATCAGTTCCATCCGGCCTTTCTCGTAGCCGCCACAAGGGCATGGA
>CAZCDO010000284.1:0-3551 GCA_964497135.1 uncultured Verrucomicrobiota bacterium | reverse complement strand
TGGAGAAAGCCGGCGCCAAAGTCGAGATTAAGTAAGCACGGTCTGTCGGCGCCGAAGGTTAGCGGAGGAGGGGGTATCCTCTCCTCCGCCTCTGTGTGTCTGGGTAATCCTTGGTTACAGGTGCTGAATGGCTGAGCGTACGAATTACGGCAAACTAGTTGACGTCATGGACCCGCCGAATCTGATTGAGATTCAGACGGTATCCTACCGCGAATTTCTCCAACGGGATATCGCGCCCTCGAAGCGGAAACCGACCGGTTTGCAGGCGGTTTTTAAGGAAGTGTTTCCGATTGAAAGCTACGACGGTCGCTATGTTCTCGATTTCGTGAAATACGAATTCGGCGAACCGAAGATGGATGAGTTGACCTGCCTGCGTGAGGGAGAAACTTTTGCGGCTCCGCTCCATGTCACCTTTCGCCTGAAAGAAGGCGAAGAAATCCGCGAAGAAATGGTTTACATGGGTGAAATTCCGCTCATGACGCCCCAAGGGTCATTTGTGGTCAATGGGGCCGAACGAGTTGTTGTCAGCCAGTTGCATCGATCGCCGGGTATTTGTTTCGAGCAATCCACTCATTCCAGTGGTTCCATCCTTTATTCCTTCCGGATTATTCCGGACCGGGGATCCTGGGTTGAGGTTCAGTTTGACGCCAATGATTTATTGTGGATCTATCTGGATCGTCGTCATCGTCGCCGTAAATTCCTGGTGACCACCTTTCTCCGGGCCATTGGATACGGTTCCGATGCGGAATTGTTGGATCTCTTTTATACCTATGAGACCTTGTCGCTGGAAGGCGGGAAAGCCGGCCGGGTTCTCACGCATCGGGTATTCAAGGAGGATGTGACCGATACGGAATCGCAGACTGTTTTGGCCCGCCGGTACGAACCGGTGACGGAAAACAGTCTGACCCAGATGAAGGCAGCCGGTGTCAAGTCCATTGAAACCATTGATGTGTCTTGGGACTCTGGGTTGATGCTCAAAAGCATCAAGGATGATCCGACCCGTACGATGGATGATGCCCTGAAGGACATCTATCTGCGATTGCGGCCGGGCGACCCCGCGACCCCGTCGAATGCCCGGCAATTGTTGAAACGGTTGTTTTTTGATCCCCGCCGATATGACTTAGGTCGCGTCGGCCGTTACAAGATCAATCAAAAGCTGGACTTGGAAAGCAAAGTGGGAACCGATTTGCGGGTCTTGGACAAGGAAGATGTCGTGGCTGCGATTCGCTATGTGATCGGCATTCGCAAGGGTGAAGGGATGGTTGACGACATCGATCACTTGGGAAGTCGCCGGTTGCGGACGGTCGGAGAACTGCTCGAAAACCAATGCCGGGTGGGATTGGCGCGAGCGGAACGACTCGTGCGGGAGCGGATGACCCTTTATGATCCCGCCAGTGGGAAGATGGCGCCCCAACGATTGATTAATCCCAAGACGCTATCGGTCGTGGTTAAAGATTTCTTTGGCCGGAGCCAGTTAAGCCAATTTATGGACCAGACCAACCCGCTCTCCGAGTTGGCGCATAAGCGCCGATTGAGCGCATTGGGACCGGGCGGGCTTAGCCGCGAACGGGCCGGGTTTGAAGTGCGTGACGTGCATGGCAGTCATTACGGTCGGATTTGTCCGATCGAAACGCCGGAAGGTCCGAATATCGGGTTGATCTCCTCGTTGGGTATTTATGCCCGCGTGAATCAATTCGGATTTATCGAAACGCCCTATCGCAAAGTGGACGCCGGTTGCGTTACGCGCAAAGTGGAATATCTTTCGGCCGATCGCGAGGAGAAATTCGTCATTGCCCAGGCCAATACGCCGGTGGATCCGAAAACCGGAAAATTTCAGACCGAAAAAATTTCGGTCCGGTGGCGGGGTGAATTCCAGGAAGTGACGCGCGATAAGGTGGAATACATGGATGTTTCGCCCAAACAGGTGGTCAGCGTGGCCGCCGGTTTGATCCCCTTTCTGGAGCATGACGACGCCAACCGGGCCTTGATGGGTTCGAACATGATGCGTCAGGCGGTGCCCCTGTTGACAACGGAGCGTCCCTTGGTGGCGACTGGGCTTGAGGCGCGAATTGCGGCTGATTCGGGCGTGATTGTTCTGGCTCAGCGCGAAGGCGTGGTCACCTATGTTTCGGCGAATAAAATCGTCGTTACGGAGGGCGATGGTCGCGGACGCAATCGCAAGGAAACCGCTTACGAACTTCGTAAATTTATGCGGTCGAATGCCGGCACCAATACGAACCAAAAGCCCGTGGTCCATCTGGGCCAGAAAGTGCATGCCGGGGAGGTTCTGGCAGACGGTCCGGGGACGTCGGAGGGCGAACTGGCGCTGGGCAAGAATGCGTTGGTGGCTTTCATGCCGTGGTGCGGTTACAATTTCGAGGATGCCATTCTGATCAGCGAGCGATTGGTTCGGGATGACGTTTTCACCTCGATTCATATTGAGGAATTTGAAGCCGGAGCACGAGATACCAAGCTCGGGCCGGAAGAGATTACCCGTGATATCCCCAATGTTGGGGAGGAGGCCTTACGCAATCTGGGACCGGATGGGGTCATTCGGATCGGTGCGGAAGTCCGTCCAGGCGACATTCTGGTGGGGAAAATCACGCCTAAGAGCGAAACCGAACTGGCTCCCGAAGAACGTCTGTTGCGGGCGATTTTCGGTGAAAAGGCCGCGGATGTTCGCGATACCTCCCTGACGGTTCCCAGCGGAACCTATGGGATCGTCATGGATGTCAAAGTGTCCGCTCAGAAGGAAATCCAGCGCGAGAAGATGTCGGCGGCCGAACGGCGGCGCCAAAGCAAATCGGTTTCCGAGGATCTCAAACAGAAACGACAGGATCTGGTGGATGAGCTGACTGAAAAGTTGAGCAACATTCTATTGGGCGAAAAAATACCATTGGACGTGGTGAATATCGAGACGGGCGAGATCATTATTCCTGCCAATCGCAAGATTACCAAGACCCTCTTGCGCAAGTTGGCAGCGGAGAGCGATCACGTCGAAATCGAGAGCAGCCCCATTCAGATGAAGATCCAGGAGATCATCAGCGAATATCAACAGCGATTCCAGGAGCTTGACCACGATTTTGAGGGAGCGATGGACCGTTTGGAGAGCGGCGATGATCTCGATGCCGGAATCATCAAGCAAGTTCGCGTTTACATTGCCAGCAAGAAGAAGCTGTCGGTGGGAGACAAGATGGCGGGCCGGCATGGAAATAAGGGTGTGGTTGCGCGGATCCTGCCGGAAGCGGACATGCCTTTCCGTCCCGATGGAACACCGGTGGATATTGTGCTTAATCCGCTCGGCGTGCCGTCGCGCATGAATGTTGGACAGGTTTTGGAAACTCATCTGGGGTTGGCTTGTCGTATTCTGGGGCTTTGGGCGGCAACGCCGGTCTTTGACGGTATTTCGGAGGATCGAATTCACCAGTTACTTAAGGACGCGGGCATGCCGGCGGACGGCAAAACCCAGTTGTATGACGGTCGGACCGGTGAGCCTTTCGATCAACGGGTGGTTGTCGGTCAGATTTACATGCTCAAACTGCATCACTTGG
>CAZCDO010000283.1:0-3556 GCA_964497135.1 uncultured Verrucomicrobiota bacterium | reverse complement strand
TTTATTGAACCCGATGCGCCGGAATTCAAGGCGAAAAACCTGAAGGAATGGATGAAGATGGGTCCCCGGGTTTGCACGTTGAGCCCGTTCACGCTGGCCCAGAACTCCCTGCATGGCAGTTTTGGAATGAGCGGCGACCTGGCTGCCGTCCCGCCCAAAGCGGCGACGATCGGTCCGGCGCAGGTGATCGCTTCCCGGAATCGAATCGATGTCAGCGCCATTACGGTCCATGGAACAACCACCGCCTGGCAGCGGATGATCGCCCGGCTTTGCCTGCATGGGCCGGTGACGCCGTTATTGCCGACTTCGATTCACCAGTTGTTGCGAACCGACAGCTATGTGTCGGATGTGATCGCCCAAAACATTGAGCCGGATTGGGATAAGGGTTATTGATTGAATCCTCTATCACTTCAGGAACTGCAGCTGCTTTCCGTTGTCATCCCCGCGCGGGATGAGGAGGGTTGCATCGGATCCACGGTCCGGAGTCTGCATCGGGAACTTCTCCAACATCACGTGCCGCATGAAATCGTGGTGGTGGATGATGGCAGTTCGGACCGGACGTGGGACGTGTTGCAATCGGTCCAGGCCGAAATACCCGACCTGATTTTTATTCGCAACGAAGGGGCCCATGGGTTTGGCCGGGCGGTCACGTGCGGGTTAAAGGTCATGCGCGGCGATGCCGTCGTCATCCTGATGGCGGATGAATCCGATGACTGCCGTGATGTGGTTCGCTACTGGCAAAAACTCCAGGAGGGGTACGACTGTGTGTTTGGCAGCCGATTCATGAAGGGTGGCGGGGTGATCGATTATCCGCGGCTCAAGCTGGTTCTCAATCGGGCCGCGAACTTCTTTATTCGGATCCTGTTTCACATCAAGCTCAATGACACGACCAATGCGTTCAAGGCGTATCGACGAACGGTCATCGACGGGTGCCGTCCCCTGATCGCCCCGCATTTCAACCTGACCGTGGAACTCCCGCTGAAGGCCATCGTGCGCGGCTATAGCTGGACCGTTATTCCCATTACCTGGCGGAACCGCCGGGTGGGTTCGGCCAAGCTTAAGATTGCGGAGATGGGCAGTCGCTATCTGTTCATCTGCCTCTATTTATGGCTGGAAAAGTACTTCAGCCGTGGCGACTATCAAAAACCAAAATGAGTAATCCCGATCCCCATCCTCTGCAACGCCTCTATCAGGCCCGCTTCAAACGGAACCTCGCCTATCGACGCGCGGTCTGGAGAGTGCTGATTTCGGACTGCTTTCAGGCCTATGCGCAACCGACCGACGCGGTGCTGGACCTGGGTTGCGGGTATGGCGAGTTCATCGGACAAGTGCGTTGTGGAACCAAGTATGCCATGGATCTCAATCCGGAAGTCCCCGAGCGGGTGGGGGCCGGCATCACCTGCCTGATTCAGGATTGTTCCTTGCGCTGGCCCCTTCCGGACCACTCGTTAAACCTTGTATTCACCAGCAACTTCTTCGAGCATTTGCCCGACAAAGAGTCATTGGGGCGCACCTTGGAGGAAGCCCACCGTTGCCTCAAGCCGGGGGGCCGACTGATTGCACTGGGCCCCAATATCCGGCATCTGCCGGGAGTCTATTGGGATTTCTGGGATCACGTCATCCCGCTTACGGAGCGATCGCTGGCCGAGGCGTTGACCTGTCGCGGTTTCTTAATTGAGCAATGCCGGGACCGGTTTCTACCCTATACGATGGCCAACGGGTTCCCCTATCCGCTTTTATTTCTCCGGTTCTATCTCCGCCTGAAGTGGCTTTGGCGATTATTCGGCCGGCAATTCCTGGTCGTCGCGGTCAAGGGGTCGCAGGAAGAACGATAACCGGCAAAATATGCGTGATAAATTCCGTTTCTGGAATCCCGGCGGCTTCGATTTTCAGGTGAGGGAAGTCGCCTTGCCGCGTTCCGATCGAGATGCGCTTTTTTGTCAGATCGGTCGTAACCGTTCCTTCGGACACGGCCCAATTCACAGAAACGGAGACGGGGCCCATAGGCACTTGAAGGCGGTTCGGACCGGCGGGTTGCACGTCGGGAACCATGAACGGGATGTGTAGGGCGAAGGTGTGGGGTCCGGTTCCCGATCCGGATTTTAGGTTGTCTTTCACGACCAGACCTTTTTCGTGCGAATAGAGAATGGACCGGCGATAGCATAAGGGAGCGGCAATGCGCGTGAATCCATCGCTTTCGATCTCAATCGCCACGCCATCGGGCGTTCTCTCGCAACGGCTGATCGTCAGGGCCGGCGGTTTATCCCACCGGATGTCCGTGACGAATTCCGCGTCCTCCTGCCCGTCCACCGTCACCGCAAAGTGCGCCGGTCCGCGCCGGAACCAGGATCCATAGAGCGGGTCATCGTAGCTGGGACAACCGGCGTCGCCGAGCACCATCCGGTTGTCGATCCACAGGTGCAGGGTGGGTTTCCCCGCATGCCAATGGCCGGAGTGACCATAGGGAGGCATGCATTCAACCAGGACCCACATGCGGTGGTTCCCCGTCCGGGCATCGAGCACGATAACGCCGGCGTCGGAAAAATATTCCAGCCGGAGAGGCTCCTGGGCGGTCGGTGAGAGGTGTCCGCTCAATTCGGAGAATTGGGCCCGGCAGATCTCCAGGACGGGTCCGATGGCCGCCTCGTAGCCATCGTTCACAACGGGCGTTGTCAGGTTGGGGGTGGCGGTGGCGGAAAGGAAACGCGCCATTTTGGGGGCCACCGTACTCCATTCCGGCGGGACATTCCGTCCCATCATGCGCGACAAGGCAATGGCATGTGCGAATTGACTCAACATGAAGAGCTGGTAGCTGAAACTTCCCTCGCGACTGACGCCTCCGGGGGTGAAATCGTTTTGCGCGTGCAAGGTCATGATTTGGACGCCCAGGTCCCACCAGGCCGCCGATTCCGCCTCCTCGTCCAGCATGGCCGCCGCATGCATCAGCACAAAGCCGCGCAACATCTGATGGTTGCCCGGCTCAAAGTTGCCGTCGCGATCCACTTGATAGAGCAGTCGGGCATGCTGGAGGATGAGTTCGTGCAGCCGACGCCAATCGTCGCGGGTCCAGGCCGTGGAACGAGCAAGAAAGAACGCCACCCAATAGGCGACCAGGATCCGTTGAGCCAGTTGAAAATCGCACCATGTGGAGCACGCCCGTGCGTTGATGCGGCGGTGGCCCGCATCGAATCCCGACCGAAAGGTGTTGAAATAAGACGGGTAGTCTTCCGGGCAGGGCACGTCATCCGTCCAGACCCTTGAAACGCGCGAAAATTCTGCCCGTCAGCGTTGCTTCCGCAACCGTTTGGTCATCGGTGGCACCGACCAGTTCCATAAATGAAAAATAGCCCCCGCCATCGAGCGGGAATACCTGGAAAAAATCCGCGCGATGCCAGATTGCCTCGGCCACGTAATTCTTGGGACGCAACATAAAAGACCTCCGCTTTCTGACTGGATCGGCCGTCGGGATGCCCCGCGGAGGCCGGATGAGAATGGCGGTTCCAGGTTGAAACGGTAACAAAACAGAACCCGCTAAACAAGCCCTCACGGGCTACCC
>CAZCDO010000282.1:0-3568 GCA_964497135.1 uncultured Verrucomicrobiota bacterium | reverse complement strand
GGGGGATGACATTGAGGGATCGGACGGGGGCGAGAAGGCGGTTCACCACCCGGTGGACGACCAGAACGGGTGTTTCGATGACACCTGCGCCAACTCCTTCGGCATGGTGGGAACTGACGAGAACACCGGTTTCGGCCACCTCGCGGATCGAGGTGCCCAAGGACAACAGGATGAGGGTGAACAGCGTGAAAAAGAGTGCGGTGGGGGTGGAAAAGAGGCATCCGGCGGTGAGGCCTACCGCGGCAAAAAAGGCCAGTCGGGCCAGGAGCACAAAAAGCCCTCGTAAATAATTAATCCCGTTGTCACGGTGAGTGACCAGAAGGTGGACGCTTTGATCCGGTTCAAAAACCAGCGTGGTGGGGGGATTGGTGGCGAGATTGACACCGGTGATGTGGAGGGGGCCGGTCCCGTCCCGGACCTCCCGGGGCAGGGGGAGTTCCCAAATCTGTTCGGCAACCGCGGTTTGTTGGATGGCGATGGCCGGAGTCTGGGAATCGCGTTGGATCCGCCATTCCAGCGGAATGGGATTGTTCTCCCAACGCGAAGCGGAAAACCGGTATCGCAGGCGAAGGGGAGCCGCCGGTGTTCCGGCTTCGGGTGGCAGTTGGAACGTCCAAAGGAAATGGGCGGAGGGCGGGAGGGTTGCCAGGGACCGCCGGATTTCAAGCGCGAAATACTTTAGCTCCCGTTGGGAAGGGGGGCCCTTACGGCGGGGGATGAGGAGGCTTTGACGGGCCTCCTCCACGCGACGGTCCAAGGCGGGTCCGATGGATTCGGCCTGGGGATGGAGGATCTCGTAATGGGCCCACTCCCAGTTTTTGTCGGTTGTCGGGGAGGTGGAACTCGGGAGTGAACCGAGCAGAATGAGGTAGAGCACTAACCCGCCGACGAACAGGAAGGCGGCATGCAGCGCGACCAGTCCGATCCATTTCCCGAGCCAGATTTGCAGGCGGGTAACCGGTTTGGTCAAGACCAATTGCAACTGACGATCCGCCGCCTCCCGGGCCACGGCACAGCAGGCGGTCCAGGCGATGGAAAAGGAGAGGATCACGACGAGCGCGTTCAGGGTATATTCCAGGAGAATCCGAATCCGGCCCGGCGCCGTGCCGTCGCCTTGGAGATGGAGCGGGAAAAGCGACAGGATCAGGGTCAGGAGGATTCCGAGAATCAGAACGATCCGGGAATTCAGGGCCGAACGAAGCGTCAACAGTGCCAGCGCAAGGATCTTTTTCATGGTAAGGATGCGGGCGGCCGGGTCGTCGGGGCGGCGGGATTACCGCGCAAAAAGGGCGCGAGCAGACCCTCGGGTTGAGCGCCGGAGGGCGGGGTTCGATCGGTTTCCGCGGATCGGATGGCCGAAAGGAAGAGATCTTCGAGGGACCGCGCGGGATGATCGATGGCCGCCTCCTGTCCGGTGGCTTGCCGGATGGTCTGCTGGAGGGAGTCGAGCAGGGCGGGCGACGGTTGGGGAATCGAGAGTCGGCAGATGCGGGATTCCTGGAGGAGATCGCGCATGCGGCCTTCGGCGCAGATGCGCCCGTTGTACAGGATGGCGATGCGATCACAGACATCCTCGACGTCGGCCAGCAGATGCGAACAGAGTACGATGGTTTTTCCGCGGCGGGCGAGATGGAGGATCAAGTCCTTGAATTGACGGCACCCGAGGGGGTCGAGACCCGCGGTGGGTTCATCGAGCAGGATCAACTCGGGATCGTTCAGAAGCGCCTGGGCGAGACTGATTCGCCGGGCCATGCCCTTGGAAAATTCGCCGACGGGACGGCGGCGGGCATGGGTGAGCCCGATCATGTCAAGCAACTCCCCGGCGCGGACTTTGTTCTCATGCTCCGAAAGTCCGAGCAGGCGGCCATACAGACGCAGGGTTTCGTCCGGTGACAGATAGGGATATAGGTAGGATTCCTCCGGCATGTAGCCGATGCGGCTTTTGACGCGAACCGCCTGGGGATCCGCGCCGAGAATGCGCAGGGACCCGCGGGAGGGGCGCAGGAGGCCGAGGAGGAGTTTCATCGTGGTGCTTTTGCCCGAGCCGTTGGGTCCCAGCAACCCAAAAACCTGCCCTTGCCGGACCTGAAAGTGGATTCCCTTGAGGGCCTGGACCTTGGCGCGTCCCCAGAAATCGCGAAACACTTTATGGACGCCGTCAACGGTGATAACCGGGGGCAGTTCGGGATTTGACATGGCGACAGACTACTCCATTTCCTGATGGCGAAACAAGACGATCCCGATGGCGATCAGGCCGGCGAGATAAAAAGCGGCATAGAGGGAGACTTGTTCGATCACCGCGCCGGTTACGTGGCCGCCCGCGGCCAAGGCCTCGCTTTGCCAGAAGACCTGCCAATGGGGCGCCCATCCGCGCAACAGGGGGACGGAGCCCAGGAGATAATCGGTAGCCAATCCCAGCAGGAAGCAGACGGCCGCGCCCGCGAGGACGGCGGCGGTTTTGAGGCGGACCGCAAGGGCGAGGCAGAGGGTGCCGAAAAGGAGCAGGGCTTCGGCGATCAGGAGTTGGGCCGGGATGAGCCGCCATTCGATGGCCTGGCCGTAGCGGACGGGAGTACCATCGGGGCTGAAAACGGCGAGGATCAGGACTGCGGCGCTGAGGGTGACGACCAGGTGGACCATTGCGCTGGAGGCGAAGGATCGCCGGCTGATAAAGTTATCAAGGGCGGCGCCGGCGAGGGCCAGGATCACGGCGGCTGGGGCGATGAGCAGAGCCAGGGTATCGATTTCATAATTCAGGGGGGCCAGGCGCTGAGCCAGCAAACCGGCGGGGATCGCCACGAAAAGGTAAAGACCCAGAATCGCCCCGATTCCGACGACTTTGCCGACATAGAACAATTCGCGCCCGATATTTTTACTGAGCAGGGTGGAGAGGATGCCGGTCTCGATTTCGCGGCGCAGGGAGGAGCTGGCGGCATATCCGGCGATGAGGACCCCGAAGCCGAATTGAAACGCCAGGGCGCTGTCGCGGGCGAGTCGTCCCTGTTCGCCCAACTCATGAGCGATGGCGATGGGGACGACCAGGATACAGGCGACGGCGGTCAGAGAGAGGATGAGAAAGATCGGGTGTCGCAGGGTTTCCAATGCGGTCAACCGGGCGATGGTCACGATTTGGATGAGCGGGCGCAGGGGGCTGAACGGCGAGGCAGGGACTTCCATAAGGCGGCATTTTTTCAAAACCGCCGTGAATGTCAATCCCGATGAACGGGTGTAAAGGGGACATGTAAAGGGGACAGGCAATCTGTGCTCCGAGGTAGGGTCGTCTCGTCCAGCCTTCGTAGTCACGTCTTGGCGGACGGAATAGGCCCGAGACGGCCGAGGCGGGGCGGCCATCATTCGCCCCCACAACTACCGCTGAGATTTCGGGACTTTGGAGTGCGGCAGTGCACTGCCGCCTTTATTGGGGGGACCCAGAGAAAATTGATCCCCTCCAGCTTGAATGTGGGAGGCTCGTTCCATCGCGCCGATGATTCCAAGGGCAGGGACCGGATCGGTGCGACGGAGCGCGCCTCCCACATTTGGGGGAATGGGATAGGCATTTGTGCTCCGC
>CAZCDO010000281.1:0-3593 GCA_964497135.1 uncultured Verrucomicrobiota bacterium | reverse complement strand
GCGGGGCAAACAAATTCACATCCGCGCCCAGGCCGGCGATGTCGTCCTGTGGCCCACCGGAGCCTGTGAAACCGACGAAAGCGAACCGGGGCGTCCTCTGCGCTGCATCCAGATCTTCCTGCAATGGCCGCATCGCCCCGCCTGGCTGCCGATCATGGTCCACGACGCGGACCATCTGCTGGACCTGCTCGCCCAGCGGCTGCTCATGCTGTCGCATAATTCCACCCGGACCACCACGTGGCACCATGAGGCCAATGCCTATCTCGCTGCCATGGCGGCCGAATTCATCGATTTAGCCCGCCGCTATTCCACCGACCTGGTGGCGCAGGTCATGCGCTACACCGAGGAAAACATGGACCGGCACATCGGACTGGCCGACCTCGCGCGTCATGTGGGTTTGGCCAAGCCCCATTTCGGCCGGAAATACCGGCAGTTGACCGGCCGCACGCCGATGCAGGACGTGCTGCGCCAGAAAGCCGCGCTCGCCAAACACATTCTGCTGGGGGTCCCGGATACCAATCTGCGCTATGTCGCCCAACGCGTCGGTCTGCCGGACGGAACCAAGGTCTCCCGCCTGCTCAAGCAATATGCCGGGGTTTCCGCCCGCGAACTCAAGAAAGCCGCGCGCCGGGCTGTCCCCCACCAAAAGCGGGGCAAGAAAAATAAAGCCGCCCAAAAGAGATGACGCTAGAGATTGACAGGCTCCGGCTTCAAGGCCAGAATGAACGGCAACTGATTTCGGAGCGTCCATGACCGACCCCACGCCCTTATCCATCAAAACCATCGTCAAACGCAACGGCACGCTGGTGGCGTATCGGCGCGATCGGATCGCCAACGCCATCTACCAGGCCACCGCCGCCATTGGCCAACCCGATCAGGATTTATCCAATCGCATGGCCGAAGCGGTCGAAACCGGTCTTCTGGCCGCTTATGGGCCGGATGGCCAACCCACGGTTGAAGATATCCAGGATGTCGTGGAATCCACCCTGATGACCCACCGGCTGACCCGTTTGGCCAAGACCTACATTATCTACCGGCATGAACGGGCCCTCGCCCGCGCCGCCCGCACGCTCTCCGGCGAAGTCTCCGATAACATCCCCTACAAGCATATCTACGAAGTCCTCATTTGGAACTCAGATCAGGGCTGTCTCACCGCCCAGGAGATGAACACCACCCTGGCCCAGGGCCGCTTTCCCGATTTGATCGCCGCCGCCGAAGCCCGGTATACGGAACAATTGGAGGCCGTCTCCCGGCAAATCCTGGCGCGCCGCGATCAGGTCCGCCTGGTCATCGTCGCCGGCCCCTCCTCCTCCGCTAAAACCACCACCACCCACCGCCTGCGTGAATGTCTGACCCAGGCGGGAATGCACCTGCTGTCCATCGAATTGGACCATTATTTCTTCAACCTGGTCGAACATCCCCGTGACGATTTCGGCGATTACGATTACGAACGGCCCCAGGCCCTCAACCTGGACCTGATCAATCGCCATATCGCCGATTTGCTCGCCGGCCGGGAAATCAAAACCCCTCATTATAACTTTACCACTGGCATCAGCACCCCGAACGTCCATCCCCTCCGCCTCCCGGCCGACGGCGTCCTGCTGATCGATAGCCTCCATGGCCTTTACGCCCCGATGACCGATCTGACCCCGGATCCCCATAAATTCAAGGTCTATGTCGAAACGCTCGCCCAATTCCGCGGCGCAGACGGCAATTTTATGCGGTGGGCCGATCTCCGCCTCCTCCGGCGGATGATCCGCGACAAGGCGTTTCGCAATCTTCAGCCGCTTGAGACGCTGACCCACTGGCACTATGTCCGGCGCAGTGAATTGCAGGACATCATCCCCCATATTCATCTCGCCGATGCCATCCTCAATACCGCCCTGCCCTATGAGTTGCCCATTTTGAAACAACATCTCTTTCCCTATTTCCCCGAAGCCATCGATCGGTTCCGCAATGTTCCACGCCGGCAGGATGCCTTCCGGCGCGCCCAGCGGATTTATGATCTACTCGCGCCCCTCTCCCCCGTCGAGGCGCCCGCCAGCATTCCGCAAAATTCCGTCATCCGGGAATTTATCGGCGCCTGATAAGGTCAGCGCGATCGCCGGGAAGGGCCGGGGGCTTGCACCTCGCCCGCTGAAGCAAACTACGCGAAGGTGGGAGCACGAGCCGACCACGGTCTCCGAAACGAACAACCGAAGAAAGCCCGCCGTGCGGAGCCGTCGGGCCACCTGGGCGAGAGATCAAGAGGAATACGCTTGAATCTGAAGGTGGGCCGGGGGCTCTGTACCACGGCCTCTGGTGAAGAATAGAAAAGAGCAGAGCCCGTCGCAGGGATCCGCCTTCGTCCAAGCACTACGGCGGGACACGCGCGCCGAGCCACCTCAGAACACACACCCACTGAATCGTTCCGGCTTAGGGGCCCGGACTTACCGGTTCATGCCCAAGGCGAAGAGGCTGACGCCGATGACCGCCAGCAGGAGGGTGAGATACCACGCCCAATTTCGCTTTTCCTGGAAGAGAAAAGCGGAAATCAGGGCGATGGTCACAAAGCAGACGATATTGGCCAGAGCAAAACCCACCCCGCCCGGCAGGGCAGAAATCCGGCAGAAGGTCAAAAATCCACTGATGGATCCGACGGCGGCAAAACTCCCCAACCCAATCGCCCGTTTCGTCTGGAAGGTGGACCAGCCGGAACGGGTGAGAATCAGGGCAAGCCCCCCCACGCCACAGGCATAGGTCAGGCACAGATACAAGCCCTGGTAATAGGTGAATAGGGTCCCGTTTTCATACGGCATCGCTTGAAGTTGCTTCATGACGATGGTCGCCAGACTGGACGAGACCATCAAACCCAACAGGTAAAGGGGATAGATCAGAACATTCAGCCGGGACCGAAGAACCGGACCCTCGGAAGCTGAAACCGATTGGGCCTTCCCGGCAACCGCCACACACCCGATAGCCGTCACCAATCCCAAGCCCTGAAGAGGGGTGATGGTTTCCTTCAATACGCCCATGGCATAAAGGGAAGCGGGCAGGAAAAGAAGATTCATGGCGCAAAAGACCGGAGCGGACGGCCCGCGCTTCTGGGCGGGATCGATCAGCGCGACCGTCATGACCTGACCGACTCCCCCGACCATCGTAAAAATCCAGACCGGCCAGGGCGCCATCCAGGGATTGCCGGGAGGCAACCCATTAACCCGGTGATTGTAATACAAATAACCCAGGAAAAAGAAGAAACCGCCGGTCAGGGCGACAAAAGCGATTTGAGTGGCCGGAACTTTCAACTTGCGCCCCATCTGATAAGACCAACTCATGGAGCCGAAGCAAACCCCGGACAATAGGGCGATCAGGAATAAACTCGTTTGCGACACAATATCCACCTGTAGCGTTTAAAAGGCGGGGATATTGCCGAAAAAGAAGGTCCCTGTAAAGCGATACCACACCCGCACCCCCAATCCTCGCCTAAGCTCAGCGAAGCGGCGGTCCCCCACTTGTTCGGGCCGCAGGCGAACGGCTCGCCAGAGTCTCGCCCTCCAAATATCAATCTATATATGATGGATAGATCTCTCCTGGAGGGCGAGACTCTGGCGAGC
>CAZCDO010000280.1:0-3625 GCA_964497135.1 uncultured Verrucomicrobiota bacterium | reverse complement strand
TCCCCAATAAAAAAGCCGCCGGAGCGGGGCTCCGGCGGCTTGGGTTCGGGTCGGTTCAGTTATTGGGCGGCGGGCGCGGCCGGGGCTGATCCGTCGCAGGGGGCCAGTCCGGCCAATTTCGTCAACAGGTCGTACTTGGCGGCCACCAGCTTGTCGGCTTCGGCCATCAGGAGTTTGAACTGTTCGGGGTTGGCCTTCGACAGGGTCCGGAACCGATTTTCCTTGATGGCGTGCTCGCTGAACTTCATGGTCGGCGTCTTGCTGTCGAGTTGCAGGGGATTCTTGCCCTGTTTCGTCAGGTCCGGATTGAAACGGTAGAGCGGGAAGTGTCCGGAGGCGACGGCTTCCTTTTGTTGTCCCATCCCGGAGGTCATATCGATGCCGTGGGCGATGCAATGCGAATAAGCGATGACCAGCGCGGGGCCATCATACGCTTCCGCTTCGCTGAGCGCCCGGACGGTTTGGGCGGGATTGGCGCCCAAGGCGATGGTGGCGACATAGATGTTGCCGTAGGTCATCGCGATCATGGCCAGGTCCTTCTTCATCGACGGTTTGCCGCCGGCGGCAAACTTGGCGACGGCGCCCATGGGGGTGGACTTGGAGGCCTGCCCACCGGTATTGGAATAGACTTCGGTATCGACCACGAGAACCTTGACGTTGCGGCCCGAGGCCAGAACATGATCCAGTCCGCCGTAGCCGATATCATAGGCCCAGCCATCGCCGCCGACGACCCAGACCGATTTGCGGACGAGATAATCAGCGACCGAGAGGAGTTGTTTGCAAACGTCGTTGTCACAGCCGGCCAGTTTTTCCTTGAGTTGGGCAACCCGGGCCCGTTGTTCCTCGATGCCGATCGGAGTGGCCTGATCGGCTGAGTGAATGGCGGCGACCAGGTCTTTGAGGGCGGGCCCGCGATCGCAGGCGCCGGCAACAATCCGGTCGGCCAATTCCAGGGCGTAGGTGCCGAATTTCTCGACGGCCAACCGCATGCCCAAGCCGAACTCGGCGTTATCCTCGAAGAGGGAGTTGGCCCAGGAGGGGCCGCGTCCATCCGCGTTCTGGCAATAGGGGGTGGTGGGCAGGTTTCCGCCATAGATCGAGGAGCACCCGGTGGCGTTGGCGATCATGAGGTGATCCCCGACGAGCTGGGTCAAGAGCTTGATATAGGGGGTTTCACCGCAACCGGCGCAGGCGCCGGAGAACTCGAACAACGGCCGGCTGAGCTGACTGCCCTTGATGGTCCCACGATTGACCAGTTTCAGATCGGCCTCGGGCAATCCGAGGAAGAATTTAAAGTTGGCGGCTTCCTGCTGACGCAGGGGGATTTGCGGAACCATGTCGATGGCGCGGTGACCGGTTTCCTGTTTGGTTTCCTTGTTCTTTTCGCGGGCCGGGCAGTTATAGACGCAGGCGCCGCAACCGGTGCAATCCTCGGGAGCGACCTGGACGGTGAACTTCATCCCGGCGAATTCCTTGCCCTTGGCATCGGCGGATTTGAATCCGGCCGTGGCTCCGGCGAGGAGTTTCGGGTCATACACCTTGACGCGGATGGCGGCATGCGGGCAGACCAGCGAGCACTGGGCGCACTGAATGCAGAGGGCGGGGTCCCATTGGGGGATTTCCGTTGCAATGTTGCGCTTTTCGTATTGGGTGGTGGCGGTCGGCCAGGTGCCGTCCTCGGGCATGGCGCTGACGGGGAGGGAATCCCCCTGCATGCTCATGATCTTCGACGTGACGGTTTTGACGAACTCGGTTGCGTCCACGGGGACGGCGGGGGGCATTTTCTTTTTGCCGGAAACCTGGGTCGGTACCTTGACTTCATGCGTCGAGGCCACGGCGGCTTCCACGGCCTTGAAGTTCATCTGGACGACATCATCCCCCTTGCGGCCATAGGTTTTCTTGATGGCCTGCTTGAGATGGTCGATCGCTTGTTCCTTGGGCAGAACTCCGGAAATGGCGAAGAAGCAGGTCTGCATGATGGTGTTGATGCGGGCGCCGAGGCCGAGGCTTTCGGCGAGTTTCATGGCGTCGATGACGTAGAACTTGATCTTCTTGGCGATGATCTGTTTGGCCACCTCGTCCGGGATTTCATTCCAGACCTGTTCGGCGCTGTAGGGGCTGGCCAGCAGGAACGTGGCACCGACCTTCGCATTCACCAGCATGTCGTATTTCTCGAGGAACGAGAAGTTGTGGCAGGCGACAAAATCGGCCTTGGTACAGAGGTACGGACTGCGGATGATTCCCGCGCCGAAACGCAGATGCGATACGGTGATCGATCCGGCTTTCTTCGAGTCGTACACAAAGTAACCCTGGGCATATTTGCCGGTATCGGTGCCGATGATTTTGATCGAATTCTTGTTGGCACCGACAGTGCCGTCGGAACCGAGGCCGAAGAACATCGCTTCGAAACGGTCCTCATGATCGATATGGTAACCGGCATCGACTTTCAGGCTGGTTTGGGTGACATCGTCCTCGATCCCGACCGTGAAATGATTTTTCGGGGTGGGGGCCGACAGATTGTCGAAGACCGCCTTGATCATGGCCGGAGTGAACTCCTTGGAACCCAGCCCATAGCGGCCGCCGTAGATACCGGGATAGAAGGCGGTTTGCATCAGTTTGGCGCCCTGGGCTTCGCCGATGGCGGTTCGGATATCGGTATAGAGAGGTTCGCCGATGGCGCCGGGTTCCTTGGTGCGGTCGAGGACGGCAATTTTCTTGACGGTTGCGGGCAGGGTGGCGACAAAGGCGCCGATATCGAAGGGGCGGAAGAGACGGACCTTGAGGACGCCCACTTTTTCGCCCTTGCGGGTCAATTGATCGACGGTCTCGTGGGCGGTATCCGCACCGGATCCCATGATGATGAGAACCTTTTCGGCGTCCGGAGCGCCGACATAGTCGAACAGTTTGTATTGGCGGCCAGTCAGTTTGGCGAACTTGTCCATCTGGTTTTGGACGATTTGGGCGGCGGTAAGGTAGTACTTGTTGACCGTTTCACGGCCCTGGAAATAGACGTCGGGGTTCTGGGCGGTGCCGCGAATGGCGGGGCGGTCGGGGGTGAGGGCGCGAGCCCGGTGGGCGAGCACCAGGTCGTCGCTGATCATGGCGCGCATCAGGTCGCGGTCGACCATTTCGATATTCTGAACCTCATGCGAGGTGCGGAAGCCATCGAAGAAATGGATGAAGGGGATCCGGGATTCGAGGGTCGCGGCATGGGCGATCAGGGCGAAATCGGCGACTTCCTGAACGCTGGAACTGGCGAGCATGGCCCAGCCGGTGGATCGGACGCTCATGACATCGGAGTGATCGCCAAAAATCGAGAGACCCTGGCAGGCGAGGGAGCGGGCGGTGACATGGAAGACGGTGGGAGTGAGTTCCCCGGCAATCTTGAACATGTTGGGGATCATGAGGAGGAGCCCTTGGGAGGCGGTAAAGGTGGTGGTCAGGGCGCCGGAGGTGAGGGCGCCATGGACGGCGCCGCTGGCTCCGCCTTCCGACTGGAGTTCGACGACGCTGGGGAGGGTGCCCCAGATGTTCTTGACCCCGGCGGCGGACAGTTCATCGGCGGTTTCACCCATGGGGGAGGACGGGGTGATGGGATAGATGGCGATGACTTCGCTGAGCGCGT
>CAZCDO010000279.1:0-3638 GCA_964497135.1 uncultured Verrucomicrobiota bacterium | reverse complement strand
TGGACACCAATTTAATTACGAAACTGGAAACCATATTACGCAAGGTTCCCGGCCTAAAACTTTTCGATCCTTCCGCCATACCCGCCCTGGCCTCCGAAGCTGATTTGGATCTCTCGGGGTGGATGGATCCCTCCTCCCCACTTCTGGGTCTCGGGTGGCATATGTCTGACGCGATTCTCCAGGTGAGAATGGCCGGGAATGATCAGGAAGTCATCCTGCTGTTGCTCGATACCTCCTCCGGGGCCGCCCTCTGGCAGGAGAAAGTCGATCTTAACCGCGAAGACGCAATAAAGCGCGCGGTCCAAAACGCAACCGTTGCCTTAAAACAAAACCTCCAGACGCCGCCACAGTATCAGATTCCACCGGTTTCCGGGTGGGCTGGAGGCGCAACTAATTCCACCGATCATGCCCAACAGCAGGCGATTTACGATTTTGCCGACAAATTGCGACAGGCGGCGGGAAATCCGCGAGATGCCGCCGCACTCATAGCGTTGGCCGATCGATACCGCTACGACTTCAGATTCCCCCGCTACAACTCCAGGAGCAATTATCTACACGGAATTGAAGACTTCGAGCACCCTGAACACCGAGCCGTATTACTGAGTCGTGCGATGGACTGCATTCCGAATAACGACTCCGATCTGCTTCTTAAACTTGCCCATTGTTTTCAACCCACATCCACCAACCGACATATCCTGTTCAGTCGGGCCATCGCCGCGATCGATCAGAGCCAGCCCGATGCCCTGGCACGGTATTTGCATGTTTTCCGGTCTTTCGACAACGAACAACGGATAAAAGCCATCGCCGAAGATCCCACTTTGATCGCACGATCCTGTGCCGCTGACTTCGAGTGTAAAATGGCCCTCTACGAAACCGGGATCGATTTCTTTCTGGTGGATGATTATACAAACGCTTTTCGTTTATTGGGACCGGTGGCCGAGAGTTTTTTCAGCACCTATGGCGATGCGATGGCCCGGTTTAATGAGGATCAGATGAAACGCAATACCGACCGCCACAATAACTATTTGACCAACCGGTATGATCAATTCTTTGAGGCCGAGGCCGGCGTTTACTATGTCGCGGCACTATCCGCCATAAAAGTGGAAAAAGATGCGGAAGCGCGCCGTTTCCTGGAGTGGGTACGCCCGCTCATGACCGCCATGGCCCGTTTCCCCAATGGCCCGTCCCGTTGGATCATGCGAAACTGGAAATTAGACGGATATGCCCATCGGGAATGGCAGACAAAAGCGCGGTCCCTGGGCGGGATCATGGAAAAAGAGAACCAGCGTTATGGCATTGAAGTGAATCAATTGGATGCGGAATTGCGTCGCCGCGCGGGGGAAACGGTTGAGTTGGAACCCGTAACGAACTCGATCGGGATCACCCCTCCCGCCGTTGACCCTTCCGTTACCAATCGATATTTATGGGCGCAAGTCGGCTCGCCTTCGATCCAGCGTTCCTACCAGGACCATTACGACGTGATTAACCGGCATTTTCTGGCTTGCCATCAACAGAAATCTTTGTCGGAAGCTGCTTTGAAGGCCTTTCTGGGAGAACTCAATTGGGCGGCCGTCTGGGCCTTACGCCCGGAGGATCGCACCCCATTGAACGATCTCGTCGCAGATGTCGCTCCGATCTTCGCCTGGCCTCAACAGGTCCACCTGTGGGCGGCCATCGGCGAATACTCGCAGGCCCAACAGATTCTCGATGCGCATTATTCTTCCGAAGCCCCCAACCCAGGCGCAAGTACCGGGCTCCTGCGCGCGGTTGAAATGAAAGCCCAATGGGTACTCGCCCGCGAAGGCTATGACGCCTGGCTTCAGTTCCTCGATGCACACACCAACGTCTTTTCCCTCGATGCCCGGGTTAATGCCCGAATCGAAGCCGGCAGTTTCTCCGAGGCGTTAAAGTTGATGCCGTCGCCGTCCAATACAGCATCCGCCTTTCTTCAGGCGCGTCTGATGATTTTGGCCGGCCGGGAACAGGAGGCCGCGGAAAGCCTGAAAACTCTGGCTGATTCCTCTTTTGGAGAGGAACGACAGAAGTTTTTGCGGGTCCTCGTCCGCCTGCGAACTCTGAAATCTTTTTACACGCCACCGGGTATCCGGAAACATAATCAACAATTTGACGGATTAGCCCCCGTTTTGCCTCGCACAGGGTCACCGATTGAAACCGATGTTCGCTTGGGGCTCACCCCCGTCCGCCAGGCCAACGGGACGTCCGCGTGTGCAGTCAACGGCAATGCCTCCTTGGGTTTCAATCAATACGGCCAGGACATCATTCCGTCCGTGCTTGACTTGATCCGTCAGACGATGGATGACGATCTAAACTACTTCTCCAAAACGTATCTCGACCGGGTGCTGGCCATCGCAAAACGGGCCATGCAAACCCCCGCGGAAAACGGCTCAACCGGGGATCTGCCGGTTGCCGGCCCATCGACGAATGACAAGCCCTTCCTGCGTCCCGAACATGCGGCCCGGATTGTTGAATCTTTCCGCTCGGACCCCGGCCTTGCCTTTGCCGCCATACAAGTATCGCCGGTGGAGAGCACCTTGATTTTGCGGGCACAAATGGCCTGGACGCTGACGGATCTCCAGCCGTTCCTCAGTGGCCGCTACGATCCCTGGGAAGCGATCATTCCGGGTCAATCGCTCGAATTCTACCGACTGTTCTTTGCCTATGCCCGCGAACTCAATTCCAATCAGCATATGATCTTACAAGCCCTCGACAGCGCCTTAGGAAGCCAGCCCCCCCCCGATATCGCCGAGGAATTCAAAGAGACCCTCGACGCGGCGATCGACCAGATTTCATGGACGGGTCGCAATTATTCTATGGCCTGCTGTATTGCCATTCGACATGGGGCGGCCGCTGGAATCGAGGGATTGCTTCGAATCCCGGATTCCGAAGAGTGGTCCCTGAGCGAATCGGTTCTTTACCTGCGTAGTTACATCGATTTGCCGCCGGGTGAAACCGAAGCGCTACAACTCCTCAAAGCCCAGGCCGGCCGTTGGATCTGGAATCCCGCACGCAGAAAATACGAATTGCCGGCCTCCGCCGGGGACACTTTGAAAACGTCGCCGACACGATCCCCTGTGGATTTGAAACCTCCGGAACAAAGCAAACCCTGGACCGTGGATCTGGGAGACGAAGTGACGATGACGATGGTCTGGATCCCGCCCGGTGAGTATGAGATGGGAAGTCCGTTAAGTGAGACGGGACGGACGACGCACGGAGATTGGAACGATGTAAACCCCACACCCGTGAAACTGACGAATGGATTCTGGATGGGAAAGTTTGAAGTGACACAGGAGCAATGGGAACGGGTAATGGGCACTAACCCATCCCGATTCAAGGGGGCCCAATATCCGGTGGATCAGGTGAGTTGGCTGGACTGCCAGGCGTTCGTCAAAAAGCTCAATCAGACGCCTGATGTCCAACGGCAGATCATCGGCAAAACCTTCCGCTTGCCAACGGAGGCGGAATGGGAATACGCCTGCCGAGCGGGAACCCGGACACGTTATTATTCCGGAGAGGCGGATTCGGATTTGGATCGGTCGGGATGGTTTAAGGAAAACAGCAAAAGATTACACCCGGTTGGACTCAAAGAGCCCAATGCATGGGGATTATACGACATGCAT
>CAZCDO010000278.1:0-3708 GCA_964497135.1 uncultured Verrucomicrobiota bacterium | reverse complement strand
TCGAAAGCGATGCATCGGGTTATTCAGTTTTCAAAGAACTTTAGGCAATAATCACTCTAACCTTGGTTTTATCCGGTTAAAGCGATTATTAGTGCCGCTGTTCCCAACGGCTATTTCGGTCGCCAACCCATTTTAAAAGGCCGACTGAACCGCGCCCTATTTTTACGGAACAACCCACTTTACTGAGTCATTCCGAACAAACCTTTTATTCGCACCACGGCCGTCTAATGTATCACATTTCATTGAAAGGTCAATCGCGATTTTTAAGTTTTTTTATAATGCCTTGATCACATATAGAATAAGCCTCAAAACGCGATTCATTACGAATCCATCCATCTTTGCAGTTCACCGTTGGCGGGGCTTCGATACATTACAGGGCGGTTGACATGGGGGGCCATACAACTCGAATTTCGTGAACTTATTTCATTGGAATTACGCTGTTATAATCGGTAAAGTGTTTCTAAACAAATCAAGAGGAGATTGCCATCATGAAACGAAATAGTGTTTATTCAGGCCTTGCAATCGGTATTTGCTTACAGATGGCCTCCGCGCAAAGTGCCACCCCGGCCAGCCCCGAACCCATTGCTCCCATTCCCCTTTTTGCCGCCCAATCCTCCGATGGGTCTCTCGATATTTCACTTTTGAATGAAGTCCATGCCGCCCAAAAACGCGGTCTCGATTGGCTCGCCGCCCAACAAAAAACCGATGGATCCTGGTCCACCCCGGATTTTCCCGCACTGACCGCTCTTCCTCTTTGGGCCTTCGCCCTCAGCGATTATCCCAACAAAGCCCCGATCGTCTCTAATGCCGTTCAGAACCTCCTCCGATTCGTTCAACCCAATGGAGGCATCTATAAACCCGCCGAAGGGAAATCGGGGGGGCTGGCCAATTACAATACCGCCATATCCATGGTCGCCCTCCATTTTACCGGCGACCGGTCTCTGTCTCCGGTTGTTCTCAAGGCTCGAAAATTTATCGCCGATTCCCAACACCTCGAAGGGAATGATTTATACCAGGGCGGAATGGGCTATGACAAAACGTCTGGCCGTTCGTATGCGGATTTGAGCAGTTCGGTCGTCGCGTACGAAGCCATGCGCTTGACTCAATCGGTTGAAGATCTCCGGCCGGCCGGGGACAAAAAGGCCGACCTCGATTGGCAGGCGGCAACCCAGTTTCTCGCTAAAATTCAGAATCCTCCCTCAGCCGGCCCCGCCGATGCCGGAGGGTTTGCCTATCGTCCCGATGAAAGCAAAGCGGGAACCACCACCAATGAGCAAGGCTCGATTGTCCTGCGGTCCTATGGGAGTATGACCTATGCTGGCATGCTCAGCCTCATCTACGCCGAGGTTGACCGGAATGACCCGCGCGTTAAATCAGCCTTCGATTGGGCGCTGAATCATTGGTCGCTCGATGAAAACCCCGGCATGGGAGCCCAAGGTCTTTTTTACTTCTACAACATTATGGCCAAATCCCTCGCCACGTTTGGCCGGGATGTCGTCCCGGTTCATAACACCAAACCGGTCGCTTGGCGCAAAGCCATGCTCGAAAAAGTGATTGGTCTCCAAAAAATAGACGAAAAAACTGGCGCTGGCTATTGGGCCAACGAGAACAATCGCTGGATGGAAGGAGACCCGGTCCTCGTCACCGCTTACTCGCTGATCGCCTTGAATATCGCCGCAGGAGGCCGGTAAGGTGTTCATGTAAATCGAGAAACATTACTCCAGGCCATAACATTAAAGGATCTGAATAGGCATATAAAAAATGGGGACGAGAATCTACCGCCACTATCCATCCTCCCAAGATCTTAATTTGCGATTATTCGCCAATTTCTGTCCACCGCCCCAACCCCGCCCTATCTTGGTCTCAATGCACGGGTGGCATGGCAGTGCAAAACAGGCCGGACATGCCGATGATATCGATCCTCACCAGGATTCACCGTGGTTCCTGATTGAACCCGATATGCGCGGGCGCGGGGACTCCTCCGGTCACCCGGATTGCAATGGATGGGAACTCCAGGATGTCATCGACGCCGTCAACTTTGCCCGACGCGAATATGCCGATCAGGTCGCAACTCCCGATTCCATCTACCTGACGGGGGGGAGCGGTGGGGGAGGTAATGTGCTGGCCCTCATCGGTAAATTCCCCGATTTTTTCTGTACGGCCGTTTGCGAGGCCGGCATCAGCGATTACGGCCTTTTATATCACGGGGATCAGGTCGGAGAGTTCCGCGATGAAATGGAAACTCAGCATTGGATTGGCGAATCCCCCTCTACCCGCCCCGAACCCTATGCCAGCCGGGGAGGACTGACCACCGTCGCCAATCTGCTCACCCCCCTGGCGATGACCCATGGCGAGTTGGATCCCCGATGCCCGGTCATTCAAGCCCGCCAATATGTCGAGCAGGCCTGTCGGATTGGAAAAGGACATCTCATTAACTATTTTGAACTGGCCGGAGTCGCCGCATCCGGAGGTCATTTTGGAAATATCTCTCCGTCTCAGATTCTCCAACGACAAGCGCTGATCCATCGTCATCTGGCACCCCCGCGTCCTCCCGTCATCCTGCCCCGGCGGGGTCGGATGGCGGTGGCTGGCTACCTCAAAACTCAGGCTTTTGAAATCTTGTTTGACCGTATTGATCGCATCGGTTTTGTTGATTATGACCTGGATCATTCGCGTTTCGCGATCACGGCTTACACGGCCATCTCAGCCCTTCTCCGCATCCAACAGGTTGACAAGACCTGGCGTGAGCACCAGATATTCCCCAAGCGGATCCTGATCCCTAACCCGGCGCAATTTTACAGATCCGGGGATTGACCCCTGCCAGACAACCCGCTATAGTACAACGAAATTTCTAATCAACGAAAGGACTTACTCCATGATCGTGACTACCAAGGATCTTTTTAAACATGCCTATGGCAAGTATGCCGTCGGTGCCTATAACATTAATAACGCAGAACAGGCCATGGGACTTTTTCGGGGATGCATCGAAAGCAAATCTCCTTTTATCATCCAAATCTCTAAAGGCGCCCGTTCCTATACCGACAAGCGCATGCTGGAAGCCATCATCCGGGCCGCCGATCAGATTTTTCCGGATGCGATTTTTGCCGTTCATCTGGATCACGGCGATGAGGCCGCCTGTATGGATTGCATTGCCAGCGGGTTCTACAGTTCAATCATGATCGATGCCAGCCATGAATCATACGAGAAGAACATTGAAATCACCCATCGCGTGGCGCTGGCCGCCCATGCCAAGGGAATCGTCGTAGAGGCCGAACTCGGCCAACTCGGAGGCGTCGAGGAGCATGTGTCCGTCAGTGAAGATAAGGCCCACTTGACAGATCCCAACCAGGCCCGTGATTTCGTGACGCGATCCGGATGCGACAGTCTGGCGTGTGCGATTGGCACCAGCCATGGCGCCTTTAAATTCACCGGTTCACAGGGAATTCATTTCGATGTCCTCGAGAAAATCCAAAAACTTCTGCCGGGGTTCCCGCTGGTCATGCATGGCTCCAGTTCGGTCCCTCAAGATGAAGTCACACGCATCAACGCGGCCGGGGGTATGCTCAAGGGCGCCAAAGGCGTCGACGAAAACCAACTACTGAAGGCCGCCCAGCTCGGTGTGTGCAAAATCAACATCGACACCGATGGCCGCTTGGTCTGGTGCCGCGTCCACCGCGAAGAATTCAAAACGCATCCCGAGAATTTCGA
>CAZCDO010000277.1:0-3731 GCA_964497135.1 uncultured Verrucomicrobiota bacterium | reverse complement strand
CACGTCGTTAAAACAACGATTCCTATGATAAAGCGATTCATTGCAGTACTCCTTGTGTAATGATGTTCGTGAATAATTCATGGGTATAATAAAAGGCCATATCCTTTAAGTCGCTATGAAGCCAACGGTCATTATATGGGGGACCATTTCGTCCCCAGCCATTCGGTTTATTGTCATTGGCATCATAGTTCCTGTCCCAACCTGGGGGAGTTATCGCATTTACGCCAGCAGCATATGAAAGGGCGGGCATGCCCTGCGCGATGATATAATTCGCAACCTGCGCGGTGATGTTCGAAGAGAACATAGTTTTCGGGTCGTGCCGAAAAACGGCGTTGGTCATCAAATCATTGTCGCTGGCGGTATTTGCCTGCTCCATTGTGTAATCGAGCACCCACATATCGTCTTCCCAATGACCCGCAAATCCCCAGCCCGCCCAGTCTGTGCCTCCCAATCCGCCGCGGCCTTTGAACATCTCCTGCTTCTGCCAAGCATGCCGTTCCAGATGGAACAATCCGCCAGAGAATGGCGAGGGTGTGACGTTCTGAACTTCAAAGACCTCGTCGCCGGAGGAATAAAAGTTGTAGGCCACCGATAAGGCATCGGGGAATCGATTTTTCCACGTCAATCTAGCCCGGTCATCCGGTGCAGAGAACAGTTTGAACCAGGTTGCGCACCAGGTATTGGTATTGTACCCGGACCACGCTGAGTGAAGCATGCAATTGTCACTAGACGATTCGTTGAATGATGCGGGCCAGTAGCATTCGGTCGCCACAGCGGAATTGAGCATGAAGTATTTGCTCACCTCCAAACCGTAGTCTTGAATCGCTCCCGACACAACCATGTTGCCCAGACTATGTGCCATAACGATCTTTTCGCCCGAAATCGGTTGAACCTGCACATTGAAATTTGATGAAACGGATAAAGCGTTTGCCACATTTTCCTGATAATGCAGTGCGTTGAGCAGGCCCATGTCACCTTCCCAAGTCATCCCCCAGAACATGGCCCGCGAACCGGATTGATAGAGGCGCTTGAAGATTTCCGCATTCCAACCCCTCGCTGACTCGGCATCCACATTAAATCCATGCAGGAAAAAAACATTTTTGCCGTTCGAACGCGAATCGGGGTTGTTTGCCGGTTCATTTGTTGAAGTCGGCAGACCGGCACTTGGGCGCAAATTGATCCACCGATACATTTTTTCCACTCCATCGAGGCTGAGCGGCATTTCTTTTTGGGAGATTTTAGCCCCGTCTTTCCATATCTCCAAAACCAATGGGGCGGTTGTGGCTACTTTGCCCTCGACCATCAATATGCCTTTGCTCGCGTCCTGCTTGATTTTGTTCAGGAAGTTTGCGGAGAGGATGACTCCGGAAGCCGTGATTTCAAAGGTTTCCGCATCGAAAGCGTTTTGACCGAAGTTCGGGCCGTAGGAGTTGCCTTCTGTCGTCAGATAACTTCCGGCCTGATCTTTGGTCAAGTCGGTGTAAACCGCCCGAATCGCACTGTCCGCCTGTTTGAGCCGATATTGAACCGTATCGCTGGGCGGCAAAATGTCGAGCGCCTGTTTCAGATCCAACCAAACGGGAAAGAAGTCCAACAAATCGCAGCGCCCGTCAACTTCGCTGTTGCTGAAATCAGCCGGTGAAGTACCCCAACTCCAGTGCCCGGGAAGATCGCTATCATCCTCTGCGATATCCCCGACATCGTTGTCATCATTGATCCAGAAGCGGAATGGATTATTGGTCGTCGTCTGATTCAGGTCCGCGTCGTCGATGACTCGGTCGTGATTCCAGTCCGGAACGAGGTCCATTTTAGTGGCGCGCAGATCGATTCGTTCCATGGCGCGCCAGCGGGTGCCGCCATCGCTCGACCAATCGATGCGAATTGAATCGTCGGCGTCGAATCGGATCATTTCCAGATAGAGCGTCCATTCCCAGGAGTCGGGGGTCAGCCCGAGTTCCCCGGCCGTGTAGGTGCCCGGTGGCAGATAATCGCCGCCCAGACTAAAAGAGAGTCCGCTGCGTAAGGCTTGCGCGCTTTTAAGCCAGAGCCGCAGGGCGCCGGCGCCGGGTTGGAAGTCGACTTCGGTTCCCGGAGATACGATCGCGAGAGGATCGGATGCCGCGTAAACGATCCGAATTAGAAACGTGTCGGGATCTTCGATGGGCGGGAGAAGGATTTGCCAGGCGGGGAAGAAAGCGCCCGGAGCCCGGTCGTCGGAATTTCCGGAAATCCCATCGAAGTTGAATCCATCCGCAAAATCGGGGATGCCATCGCCATCGGAATCCTCTAGATGGGGAGGAACCCAGCGGGTTTCGACCAGGCGCAGGTAGGCGTTCAAGTCGGCGCGCCAAAAGGTTTGCGTGGTCATACAGCAGTTGGGGGACATTGGGGGAGGGGCGGGGGATAGGAGGTCGTCTATTTCTCCGGGCTCAAAATCGCCGAGCGATCCGATGAGCACGCGAACGACATCGTTGCTGACGCCTTGGGGGCTATACCAGACGGTTTGAGTCGGGGCTTGGAAGGCGATTCGATTCTGCAGGAACCAATGAAAAGCGCCCCAGTGATTCTGATTGGTTCGGATGCCGGCCAGCCAGCCTACTTCGTCCATGATTTGGTTGGTTGAAATGATCCGACTGGCCGGGGAAGCGGTGGCAGCGACCCAGGCGGAATGGGGGTCGGCTTGCATCCAGGCGAGACCGGTATAAAGGACGCATTCGGCGGTATTGGTCAGGATCGGGAAGGGGCCGACCACCCCGGTCAACTCCCGTGAACCCTGACGGATGGCGCCGGCCGAGAGCGGCGCGGGTGCGTCGAACGTGACCGGCCGGAAATGGCGGTTGAAGGGATAGTAGTTGGTGATTTCCGCTTTTAGCATGGAAGCAAAACCTAATTCCAGCAGAATTTCTATCAGAAAGAAATATCGGATCGTCTGCCGATGGAAAACATGAGGGTGGATGTGTTGTTTCATGAAGGCCCCTGGATCCCTGCCTTGTTATTTGGATGAGCTACTCCTTGTTAGCGAAAAACAAGCCCGACAATTGGCGCAACGAATTTTCGAGATCCGCCAGGTCTGCGGTCGATCCCGGGCGGTTGGTAAAAACGGGAGGAACCGGATAGATCATCGCCCATTTGGCGAGAATCATTCGGCGGGAATCTTCGAGCATTTCAACGCCATCTTCGGGACGGTTGGGATCGGTATGATTCAGCACAACTTCTTCGTAATCCGAGAATTGATCGCCGTCTGTATCGGAGCGAACCGGATCACTGGTCGCGTCGAATTCCGCCCGATTATTGAGGCCATCCCCATCGAAATCCTCGCGGGAAGATTCGCGGACCTTAAAAAAACGGGTCAACTCCGGCGACGAATGATCGATGATGGCCACGCGGGTTGCTCCGGTTCCGGCCTGGATGACGGCGGTATCCTGCCATGAGCCAGCGCTGACATCCGGACTGGAGACAAGGGTGTAGGCACTGGAGGGGATGGCTTCATGGAGGGTTATTTCCCAGCGGTTTGAGGCGGGTCGCGGGACAATCTGCAGGGATAGGTCACCTGCGAATACGAGAGGGAAGGAAGCGGCACCCAAAAGAAAACCGACTACCGTCGGTCGATGAATAAACCCAAACATGAGCACCCCCTTTTCCCTGAGCTCGTTGCTTAGTCCAAAATCAAAACCTTTCGGAATGACGGATTTAATATCGCCGGATCATTCGCAATTGTCAAAACAAAAAAA
>CAZCDO010000276.1:0-3742 GCA_964497135.1 uncultured Verrucomicrobiota bacterium | reverse complement strand
TGCTGGTTCAACTCCAGCCAGGTACGCCATTTTTTTCGCAAGCGTAGGAGCCACAGTGCCCGGCAATCTTTTGACAGGGAACTGTCGCGCCTGCAAGGGATGTCCATTGAAAATCGCATCACCGAAGCCCTCTCGCTGAAGGATCGCTTCGCATGGAGGAGGTCGTCCCTCCAATTTTTAAACAAGCCTTTTACCCTGTTTTCTGGAGGGTCGGGCTCAGTCCCGACCGTCTGTATTTCGTTTTTTTCAGTCGAAGCGTAAAAGATATCAGGACGCAAATAGCTTGTTCGTGGCAAAAGCGGGGTCACAGGTCAGATTGACACCCAGGTGTCGCAATCCCATTTCGTCGCCCGGCGTCGGGATATGCGACATATGAACCTCACATCCATTCAGTTGCTTGAGCTGTTCCATCGCCATGCGCACCGAAGGATTGGTCATGGCACTGATGCTCAGGGCCAACAATGTCTCCTCGAGATTCAAACTGAGGTTCTTGCGGCGCAAAATATCCTTCTTCTGCCCGGCAATCGATTCCAATACGGCCGGACTGAGCAAATCGATCTTGGTGGGAATCTCCGCCAGGCGCTTGATGGCATTCAAGACCACACTCGAAGCCGCATGCATCAAAGGGGAATTCTTCCCCGTAATGATCGTTCCATCAGGCAATTCCAAAGCGGCCCCGCAATAGATTCCCTGATTCCCTTTTCCTTCCTCGCCTTCGGCCGTCCGCGCCGCGCACCGGGCCGGATCCACCACCGGTCGGTCCTCCGGTCGCAGGGCGAACTCTTCCATCAACCGGGCCACCCGCCGGGCCGGCTCCTCATCCAGCGTTCCCATTGCATATTCGCAGGAATACCGAAAATACCGGCGGATAATCTCCTGGCGACCGGCTTCCGCCGCTCCCGCGTCATCGATGATCGCAAAACCGGCCCGGTTAACCCCCATGTCCGTCGGAGACTTATAGAGGCCCTTCTCGCCCATGATCCGGTCAAGCATCCGGCGCAGGAGCGGAAAGGATTCGATGTCCCGATTATAGTTCACCGACCGCTGGTTGTAGGTTTCCAGATGATACGGATCGATCATGTTGACATCGCGCAGTTCGGCGGTGGCCGCCTCATAGGCCACATTCACCGGATGCTGGAGCGGCAGATTCCAGATCGGAAAGGTCTCAAACTTCGCATATCCCGCCCGCACTCCCCGCTGATGTTCAAGGAACACCTGGGACAGGCAAGTGGCCATTTTTCCACTGTTCGGCCCCGGCCCCGTCACCACGACCAGAGGTTTTCGGGTTTCGATCAGAGGATTCGCCCCATACCCGTCGACCCCCACGATGGTATCCACATCGGCCGGGTAACCCGGAATGGGTTTATGCACATAAACCTGGACGCCGCGCCGTTCCAGTTTATTCTGGAATGCGATCGCGGCGGGCTGACCCGTGAAACGCGTGATCACCACCGCTCGCACATCCAGCCCCCAATCCCGCAAATCATCGATCAACTTGAAGGCATCCGCATCATACGTGATCCCGAAATCAGCCCGCATTTTCCGGCTTTCGATGTGGCCGGCATAAATTGCCAAAACGATGTCGGTCTGCTCCTTGAGGCCCTGGAGCAAGCGTATTTTGACGTTCGGATCATACCCCGGCAGAACCCGGGCCGCATGATAATCGAACATCAGCTTTCCGCCGAACTCCAGATAGAGTTTGTTGTCGAATCGCCGAACGCGCTCCAAAATGGCGGTCGTTTGCTCGGAGAGGTATTTTTCATTATCGAAACAACGCATATTTGTTTTGTTCATGATTTGTTTATTTTACGATTTAAGTGTCAATCCGTTCCGCTGACCCCGACGTTACCCCTTTAATGCCGAGTCCACTTGCCCGGGCGCAGGCATAGGCAGTTGGGGCAGAACCGGATTGAATCGCCCCGGGGCAAATCGTCCATTCGTAACTCTCCACCCGCCCATCACCATACCCGCAAATTTCAAGGGTCGCCCCGATACGGGCGAAGAGTAATTCGTACAATTCACGCGCCGAACGGATATCCCCGTATTTCAAACCCAACCGCTGAAGGGTATCCAAATCTTTTTTCTCGTCGCGCAAGCCCATCCCGTTTCCCCCGATGCACCAGCCGGTCTGCGGATCATAGGTGGAACACGGCGGACAAATCATACACGGGCCGGAAATCAACTCCACCCGAATGTCCGGTTTTTTTTGAATGGCATCGATCGCTTCGAACAGATTGTCCTCGGCGATCGGCGCCAGATCCGTTTTGCCACCCTGGAAACAGGCCATGCACAACAGGTGATGCGGGCGGATTCGCAACCGGTCCGCCGCATACAACTCCGTACAGGAAATCGCCTTGCACCGCGCTTTATCGTCGACCGACCGGGGGGGGGTCAACGCCGCCACGCCGCGGGAAACCCCCGCCTCATAATTTCCACTCGCCGCCCAACGGCATCCCTTCCATTCCGGAGCGGTTACCGTTCCATAACCGCAGATCCCCCGGCATACGGGGATTTTAGTGATCAGGCGGGTCATCAATTCCAAGGCCGGACGGGTGTCGCCGGGAACCAACCCCAGTGCGCGCAACACATCCAGATCGCGCTTGGTATTGAACAGGGTCCCCTCGGACGTATCCCATTCGGGTCCGGGATTCTGCCACGCATAGACCGAATCCACGTTGCATCTCAGGGTTAACGGCTGTTCCGGATGCGCCCGGATCAGCGCGGCCAATTCATCCAGGCGTCCGGCATGATCGTAGGCGTCCGGTTCGGCAGTCGCTCCCCGGCAAACCAGACACATCAGTTGATAGGGCCGGATTGAAACCGGTTGCAGGTGATTCATCGACTCCTCTTAAATCGGGACGCGCCTGATTTCGCCCCCGGCGATTTCACGCACGCCCTAATGCCTGTGCTTTTAATTCCCCATATTTTCGCGTATACCGGGGTCCGATTTGGGCCTCGCGATGATCGAATCCGAAGGCTCGCCGCTTGATCGCCAGAATCGGCGGCGCCTGAATCCGTTTCGCAATCGCCATCCCTTGATATTGGTTCCACCAGCGTTCCAGATCAGCGATGAAATCGCCTGGGGTTGCGAACAGCGCCTCGATTCGCCCGGAATACCCAATCCGCTCCGCCAGCGATCCATCCAGAAACCAGGCCAGGTTCTCTTCCGGCGTCGCCCGGTTCCACCACTCCACCCAACTCCGGAAGAGGCAATCATGATAGGGATAGATCAGCGGATCCCCCTTGCCCTCGTCCACGGCCTGGGCCGGACTTAATTCCGCCGATGGCACAATATCGATACTGCCTTGGGGAATCACCTCCCGGCCATAGACCGTTCCGTTCAAATAATGGGCCAGGGCGTAAACTTCACCCTTCCAGAGATCAGCCAGGTTGGCCAGGTATCCGCACAAGTCGCCATACAAAGTCGAATACCCCACCGTCGTCTCCGATTTATTGGCGTTGCAGGTAAAAACCCCGCCAAACGCCGATGAGGCCGCCGCCAGGATCCGCGACGACCGATCCCGCGCCTGGACATTTTCCAACATGAAATCGGTCAGGTTCAACGTCGCCTGCAAACTGCCGTCAACGCTTTGTATCGGCCGGTTTTGAATCTGTAACCGGGTCAACTCCACGCTTTCACCAATCGGAATGTCGGTGTAAAAGGCACCCAAATGGGCCGCCAGGGTTCGCGCCAGATTCCGGGTGGTTCCGGAATTAAACCGGCCCGGCATATTGACCAGCA
>CAZCDO010000275.1:0-3786 GCA_964497135.1 uncultured Verrucomicrobiota bacterium | reverse complement strand
CCGGTAGTGCGGCTGTAGCCTGTTGCGATGGGGCTGGTGCCAACAACGGCTACTGTCGCCTGAACATCGCGATCACGGTGGCGGGAATACGGATCGAGAGCGGCTACAGCGGCACGGTCAGGCAGGAAGCCGCGACCCTCACCCTCACCACCAACGGTTTCTACCAGGCGGGAGGCGTGTTTGCGGGCGGAACGGCGGACATCTCGACCACCACAGGATTTACACTGGCCGGCGGTGCGTTCACCAATACCAGTGCCAGGCTTACGGTCTCCTACGGCAGCCCTATGTTCTCCTTCACTGGCGGCAGTTTCAGCCACAATAACGGAACGCTCCGCTTTTATTGCGTTCGAACTGCAAGTAATAACACGAGCTATGACATCAACATCTCAAAACCACTGACACTGAAGCATCTCATTTACGATGGAGGGAATAGTAAAGATGTTTATTATTATACTGGCTATATACTCAATCTTACCGACACAGGTGCGCTGATCGTGGAAGGTGATTTTACAATGGATCCTGTTTACTACCTAGGGGCTAGCGGAGGAATTATCGAGTTGCACGGTAACGTTATTTTTGGATCCAAGGTTTCCTTCACAAGAAACGCAGCTGCGACCAGACTGCTGGTCAACGGAACGGGGAACCAGACCTATACGTCAACTGCGGCCGGACGACAGCCTGGTCTGTCGGTGAACAAGCTTTCCGGCAGTTTTTCACCGGCAGTCGGCACTACAGACCTGTCTAGCTATAGATTCGAACTCATTTCGGGTGATTTCACTGCCCCTGAAGGGGTTTTCGACATTTTCGAATTGCCGGCAAATATCAACATCTTCTCTTTTACCGGCGGCACCTATGACGCGAACAACGGCACGCTCAGGGTCTCGGCTTCAGGAACAGGGAATAGAACGCTTACCATATATCTCCGCCAACCGCTGAATCTTCAGAATCTCGCTTACACCGGCGGCAGTACCGACGGATGGAATACCCCTTATTCACTCGACATCGCTGGAAGTGGCTCGTTGACCGTGGATGGCAATTTCACCATGCAAGGGATCAAACCGAGAGCAAATGCCGGAACGATGGAAGTACACGGCAATATCGAGATTGGAACCGGTGCCAACGGCGGCACAACAATGCTTGTGCTGGCTGGTGCCGATCAGCAGGAACTCACCCAGACCGGAGGCACATTTCCGGGAGGCCATCTGACCATCAACAAATCCGGTGGCGAGGTTAAATTGGCTACGGACTTCAGTCTGGTCGTGGCCAGTCAGGATTTGCTATGGCAGGCCGGCAACCTGAACCTGGCATCGAACACCTTGACTGTGGGGAGAAACGTCACCATCAGCTCCGGCACGAAGACGCTGGGTGTCACCGTGGCGGACGCGGTGACCGCCGGGCAGTTGACGGTCGCGGGCACGGCCAGCGGCATCAATAATGTCGACCTGAATGTCCTGGTTGCCGCCTCGAAAACAGATGTGGCGGGACAGACTTATACTCTCCTGAGCAACAATGTCGCGCTCAACTCGGCATTCGCCTCGGAGATCTGGAGTGCTCCTTGGAGGGGAACCGTGGCCTATACGGCTAACAGCGGAAAGAACGTGACGATTTTCGATCTGGCCCAGGGATTCCCCGGTTCGGTCTTTGTCATTCAGTAAATCCAAAAACAACGCTGTTCGTAGTGACGCCGTAAGGCGTTGCCCCTCCGGCACTGGGTACCTAACACCCCCAACCGGCCCGACCCTTTCAATGGGCCTTATATTGAAAGGGTTGGGCCGTCGGTCTGGGATGGACATCGTCTTAGCTAGCTTTGCGACCTTGGTGTTAAAATTCCCGATTGCGATTTAGCCCTCGAGTCACCCACGGAGTCGCCTTGCGCCCCCCCAACACCATCCGTCGTATTTTCGTATTGCCGCCACCCGAAAGGATGTGGTACCCCTATTGCCGTATGCCGGAAGGTGGACTGCGACCGGAAACCGGAACCAGATACGCATGATCATCAAAACGCACGCTTTCGCACGGGCGGGACTGGTCGGGAATCCGTCGGACGGATTTTTCGGCAAGACCATCTCGCTGATTCTCCGGAATTATCGGGCCGAGGCGACGCTCTACGAGTCGCCCGAGTTGCGGATTGAGCCGAGTCCGGAGGATTTTACCCATCTGGCGTCTCTGAAGGATCTGGTCCGCGAGGTGAAACGCCACGGCTATTACGGGGGCATGCGACTGGTTAAGGCGGCGATCAAGCGGTTCGCAGACTATTGCGATGATCACGGGATCGAGTTGGAAAACCGCAATTTCACCATCCGCTACACCACGAACATTCCCCGGCTGGTGGGCATGGCGGGATCGAGCGCGATCGTCACGGCCGTGGTTCGGGCCTTAATGGCTTTTTACGGGGTGGAGATTCCCAAACCGCAGTTGGCCAACCTGATACTGTCGGTGGAAAAGTCAGAACTGGGCATCAGTGCCGGCTTGCAGGACCGGGTGATCCAGGTCTATGAAGGGGTGGTTTTCATGGATTTCGATCGGGAGTTGATGGAGCGGCAGGGGTATGGCTGTTATGAGCCGATCTCGCCGAACCTGCTGCCTCCCTTATATGTCGCGTTCGATCCGAATCGGGCGGAGAGTTCGGAATGGGTTCACAACCCGGTCCGGACGCTGTTCGAGAAGGGGGATCGCAAAGTGGTGGAGGCCATGCGGGGGTTTGCCGAACTGGCCGAACAGACGCGGGCTTTGCTGGTGTCGCGGCGGGGGCGCGAGATCGGACCGTTGCTGGATGCAAATTTCGATCTGCGAACGACGATCTACGCCATATCCGAAGGCAATCAGGCGATGGTGATGACGGCCCGGCGGACGGGGGCTTCGGCGAAATTTGCCGGGTCCGGCGGCGCGATCATCGGTGTCTATGAGGACGAGGCCATGTTTCGGGCTTTGGAAAAAGCCTTGAACGGGATCGGGTGTGTGGTGTTCAAACCGGAGATTGCATGAAAACGCGTGTGACCAAAGCGGTGATTCCCGCCGCGGGGTTCGGGACCCGTTTCCTGCCCGCGACCAAGGCGCAACCCAAAGAGATGTTGCCGATCGTCGACACGCCGACGATTCAGTTCGTGGTGGAGGAGGCGGTGGCCGCGGGCATTACCGATATTCTCATCATCACGGGGCGCGACAAGCGCTCGATTGAGGACCATTTCGACCGCAACCTGGAGTTGGAGCGGCGACTGTCGGGCAGTGGAAAGACCGCCCTCTTGCGGAGCATGCGCCGGATTTCGGAGATGGCCCATATCCACTATGTACGGCAGAGTGAACAATTGGGATTGGGGCATGCGATTTTACAGGCCCGCTGTCATGTGGACAACGAACCGTTTGCGGTGTTGTTGGGCGACACGATCATCCACTCGACCCAGCCGTGTGTGGGACAGTTGATGAAGGTCTATGAGCGGTTCGGGGGGCCGGTGGTGGGGCTTGAAAAAGTGCCCTTGGAAAAAGTCAGCCGCTACGGCATCATTCGCGGTTCCCGGCTGGCTCCGCGAGTCTTTCGGTTGACGGATCTGGTTGAGAAACCCGAACCGGCGCGGGCACCGAGTCAACTGGCGATTGGCGGCCGATACATTCTGACGGCGGAAATCTTCAATTACCTGGAGCGGGCCCGGCCGGGTAAAAACGGGGAGATCCAATTGACGGATGCGCTGTTGGCCCAGGCGCAGGTGATGCCGGTGTATGGGCATCATTTTGAGGGGATCCGGTACGACATTGGCGACCGGGTCGATTATCTGATCACACAGGTGGAGT
>CAZCDO010000274.1:0-3876 GCA_964497135.1 uncultured Verrucomicrobiota bacterium | reverse complement strand
CGGCGTGCGAGGCACCTGCCCGCTGGGGGGCAGGCTCGTCGCACGACGATCGGGACCTTGGCGCACTCAGCGGCTTTGCGTGAGAAAATCAAAATTGGTTTCAATCCGGCTTCATTTCGGAGGTCGGAAAAGGAAGCCAAGTTAAACCGTGTTTAGCGATCTTTTCCCAAAGACCAACGGGGCGGCAACTGTTTTTTGCGAGGCTTCACGCAAAAATCAGGTGCCGGCCCCTGCTGATTACGGCTGGTGTTTTCTTTGTCTTATCTTTGCGCTTCCCTTTTTGCGTCCTTTGCGTTAAACAAATTTCTCCTCGCCAGCCTCTCACCCGGAGAACCCCTCATGACCGTCTCGGCGCAAACCGATATTATTAACAGCGTCACGCCCCTCGAAACCGGCCTGGCCGGGGTGCATCCCCGGCTCTACGCGTCCGAGGCGGATTTCAAGCGCCTGCGGCCGTTGCTGAAAAAAGAACCGTATGCCTCGTTGTTGGCGCGAGTCGAAAAAATATCCACGGCTTATCCCCGGATCGATTCCTACCGGACCCTGCCCGGCGATATCCGCGGCTATGGCTGTCTCCTGCCCAATCTGGCGCTCCTGTGGAAACTCACCGGGGACCGCGCCTATTTCAAGCAAACCGTCACTTTATTGGATGCCCTGACCGCCCGCACCGATTGGAGCACCGATCTCATCTTCGGACACTTTGCCCATGGTGCGGCCGTCGCCTGGGATTGGCTCTATCACGATTTGCCTCGCCCGCTCAGAGAACAGGTGGCCGATCGCCTGGTCGGGCATGGCCGGGTTTTCTTCGCGGAATGGGCCGACTATAATCATTTCGCCGCCTTCGCCTATACCTGGAACCACATGGCCGTGCCCCTCACCGGCCTGACGACCATCGCGTGTGCCCTTTATGGCGAGCGGCCAAAGATCGCCCCCTGGCTGAAAATGGCCATCGAGAAAACCCGGCTGATGACAGACTCCCTCGGCCCCGATGGTGTCTCCCCGGAAGGCATGGCGTATGGCCAGTATCACGCCGAATATCTGGCCCGCACCAATGTCCTTTTGAAAAAGATGGCCGGCCTCGATTTCCTGTCGGGGAGTGCCTGGTGGCGCAACTATGCCATGGCCTCGCTCTATCACACCTATCCCCGTAAACATTGGCGTAATCGCGAAGTCTTTTTCATGCTGGGCGATTCGGATCGCGCTCACTGGCTGGGGCCGGATCCGGTCTTGCGCCTGTGCGCGCGGACCTTTCGCGATGGCCACGCCCAGTGGCTGGCCGACGAACTCCATCGGGCCGGCGCCGCCACCGATCATTCCGCTTATTTAAATCTGCTCTGGCACGACCCCACCGTACGTCCCCGGCGCCCGAATTCTTTGCCGCGCATCCGCCACTTCACCGATCAGGATATTGCCATTTTGCGCTCCGGCTGGGAGGGCCGCGAATCGGTATTGGCCTTCAAATGCGGACCGCATTCCGGCTATCACAATCTGCACTACACCCATAACGTGTCCGGCGGCCACATGCTGCCCATGGCCGGCGGCATCGCGCTTTTTGCCCAGGGCGATTTCCTGCTGGTCGAGTCGGGCTATCCCAAAAAGAACACCGCGTATGAAAATACGCTCCTGGTCAACGGGCACGGCCAGATCGGCGAAGGCGGCGATTGGTTTGAAGATATTGAATTCCGGCGCGGCCACCCCACCCCCCGGATGCTGGCCGTCGGCCAAAAGTCAGGAGTGGATTACGCCGGGGGGGAGGCCACGGCCGCCTATTTGCCGGCGGCCCGGTTAACAAAATTCATTCGTCACATTTATGCCGTCGCCCCCGATTGCTGGGTCTTGGTGGACGAAGTGGAGGCCGCCCGGCCCTCGATTTTTACGCTCCTGTTTCACGGCGACAAACCGTTTACCGCCGAATCGGACGGGAGTTATCTTCAATGCGGAGAACGGGGCACCTTACGAATTCAAAGCCTGGCACCCGTGGCCGTCGCTGGTAAAACCGAAGTTCAGGAGATTGAAGGCACCGGTGGATCCCAGCGGAATAAACCCAAGGGCTTACTGCGCCTGGAAAATGCCCCCACAATGCGCCGGACTGTTTTCGTGACCTTCCTGCACGCCTACCCGACCGGCACAAAACCCGCGGCCAAAGCATCCGTTCAGGAGCGCGGGGGAAAACTCCAGGTGAAAGTCAAGCGGGGGAATGGGGTCAAAGTGATTCGTTGTTAGCCAGGAGCCCTGATCTTCCTTGACGGCCCCCACACCCCCTCTTTATAGTATAGAACTTGCCCCCTTAATTTAGGATGTTCTTCATGAAAGTTTTACTCGTTGCCCCTCCCAAATTGGGTCTCTATGGGTCGGAGTTGTTTCCCCCGATCGGGCTGGGGTATATCGCCACCAAAATCAAAACCATCGGCTGTACCGTCGATATCAAGGATTGTCTCATTCTCAATTGGGATCACACCCGATTATTGGAGTACATCGACCAGGAAAAACCGGATCTCGTCGGCTTTACGCTTTTTTCCCAAGCCTTCCCCATGGTGAATCAGATTTTGAAGGGCATCAAGCAAGCACACCCTTCCATCATTACGGTGGTGGGCGGGCCCCATCCCACCGCCCTCCCCGGAAAGGTTCTCCAGGAACTCCCCGAAGCCGATTATGCCTGCAATGGGGAAGGTGAATTCACGCTGTTAAAACTGATCCAAAAACTCAAGGGCGAACCCATTGCCTATCAAGACATTCCCGGACTTATCTGGCGCGAAAACGGGACCTGTTGTTTCAACCCGAAACTCGAATATGAACCCATCGACGATTTCGGCATGCCCGCTTGGGACTTGATCAATCCCACTTTATATAACACCCATAAAGTGAATCTGGAACCCCACTCCTCGATTATTCACACCAGCCGCGGTTGCCCGTTCCCCTGCCGTTTCTGCGTGCGTCTGGGAAAACGCCTGCGTCACCGCTCAATTGAACATATCTACGCGGAAATGACCTACCTGAATCAAAACTATGGCATTACGGTGTTTTACCTGGGCGATGAAGGGTTTCCCATCCAAAAGAAATTCGTCAAAGATTTTTGCCGTTTTATGATTGAGAAAAACGACGGCTATTCGTTCTATGCCGCGTGTGGAATTCGCCTGAATACGCTCGATGCCGAAATGCTCGAACTGATGAAACAAGCCCATTTCCAGCGCCTCCTGGCGGTCGGGATTGAGTCTTGTGTTCCCCGGGTTCGAAATGGATTAATGAATAAAAGTTTATCCCAAGAGGAGCTGATTAACGGCCTCAATCTCCTCAATAAACACGGATTCAAACCGGCGGGTAATTTTATTATCGGCTACCCGGGCGAAACAGCGGAAGAGATCAATGAAACCATTCGGATCGCTCTGCGCCTGCCGCTGTGGGGCGCCGCCTTCACTCCGTTTATGCCGCTTCCGGGTTCCGAGGAAACCAAAGCGCTGATTGAAAAAGGGGAAATCTCACCGGATTTCGATTATACCCGGATTCATCTGGATTCGGTTTTATACGCGCCCCCCGGCATGACCCCCGCCCAGGTGGATGCCCTCCGCCAAAAAGCGGTTTTTCGTTTCAATATCCGCCCGCGCATCTTATTCGGATACCACCTGCACCCCCGGCGAATCGGTTGGACGATCGTCAAGTTTTTTAGAATTTTCGTTCCGACCCGATTCCTGCCGCAAGCGATTAAGCGGAAAATCGCCTAGCCCTGCGAAAGCAGGGTTAGAGTCAACAAACCCTCATCCCCTTGCCTTCATGAGAACACGGGACGGGTGATGCCGTCTCCAAGCGGGATCGCACGGCCCTGGCTTCACTCTTGTCTTAACTCTATCTGAACCCAGCGTGACTCTGCGTGCAAAATCT
>CAZCDO010000273.1:0-3897 GCA_964497135.1 uncultured Verrucomicrobiota bacterium | reverse complement strand
GCTTGTGGTAACGGTTTCAGGCAGTGGTGGCGGAAACACCCGTCCCGCGTTCTAATGAAGCCAAGAGGAGGAGGGATAGGTGCCTCCAAAACAGCGGCGGACGGGACATTTCGCGGCCCTGCGTGAAATGGCACGGCCGATCTTGACTCTGCGAACATGAGTCTGAACCCTGAGGAACTCTGCGAGAGCTTCCCCGCCTCTCGAGTGCCGAAGGAGCCGGAGATATTGCACGCAGAGTTGCGCCAAGTTCAGATAGAGTTAAGACCCGAGTGAAGCCAGGGCCGTGCGCTCCCGCCACGGCGGCGGAATCACCCGTCCCGCGTTCTAATGAAGCCAAGGTAGCGCCATAATGAGAATGAGAATGGCTGACAAAAAAGAGAGACGGCAAGCCCTTTTTGCGTTATTTTTATCTTAGCTTAACAGCTATGGGGGTGCCCTCACCCCGCAATCTCCCTGAAAAGAGCGGGGCGTGGGCACCCCGGCTCCAACCCGGGGGGGTGTTGTTTGCGGCTTAAATAAACAGGCAAGGAAGGCATCCCATGCAAACTGTTATCGTGACCGGATCGGCGGGGTTGGTAGGCGCGGAAGCCGCCCGTTTTTATTTGCAACAGGGGTGCCGGGTGGTCGGGATCGACAACGATCTGCGCGCCCAATTTTTCGGCGCCGAAGCGTCCACCCGCTGGCAGCGGGATGCGCTGAAAAATCAATTTCAGAATTATGTCCACTGCGACGAGGATATCCGTGCGCCGGAGGCGATGGAGCGGATTTTCAAAACCTATTCATCGGATATCCGGCTGGTCGTTCACACGGCGGCCCAACCGTCGCATGACTGGGCGGCGTCGGATCCGTTCATGGATTTTACCGTCAATGCCAATGGCACCCTGACGCTTTTGGAAACGGTGCGCAAAACCGCGCCGGAAGCGGTGTTCATTTTTACTTCGACCAACAAGGTGTATGGCGACACGCCGAATCGCCTGCCCTTGATCGAGCGGGAGACCCGTTGGGAATTGGATCCGGCGCATGCGTACGCCCGGGACGGGATCGATGAAACGATGAGCATTGATCAGACCAAGCACAGCCTGTTTGGCGCCTCCAAGGTGGCGGCTGATGTGCTGGTGCAGGAATATGGCCGGTATTTCGGGATGAAGACGGGAGTTTTCCGCGGGGGGTGTCTGACAGGGCCGGGCCATTCGGGGACCCGCCTGCACGGATTTTTGTCGTATCTGATGAAGTGCGCGGTGAGTGGGCGGGAATATGAGATCTACGGGTACAAGGGGAAACAGGTTCGGGACAACATCCACAGCGCGGACCTGATCAAAGCGTTTGACGCCTTTTACCGGGCTCCGCGGCCGGGCGAAGTATACAACATGGGCGGCAGTCGCTTCAGTAATTGTTCCATGCAGGAGGCGATCGCGTTATGTGAAACGATTGCCGGCCGCAAAATGAATGTCCGGTATATGGAGCAGGCGCGGATTGGGGATCATATCTGGTGGGTGAGCAGTGTCGAGAAATTCAAGGCGCACTATCCCGCCTGGCGCCTGACCTACGATGTCCCGGCGATTTTGAAGGCGATCCACGCGGCAATTTCCACGCGGGCCTCAGAAGACCAAAAATAATTGACTAGCAGCCTGGCAGATCTTTGGAGGAGCCAAAGTCCGACAGGCTGCTAGAGGGTCGGGGTGCCACCCCGACCACTTTCAGCCTAGACTTACTGGCCGGCATCCGGGGCAGGCACTACAGGCATGTCGGCCTTGTTCCGTCCCTTGCCCTTGTCTTTACCCTTGCCGCGGGCGGCTTTGAGTTCCTCAGGAGAGAGGAATCCGTCTTTGTCGGTGTCGGCGGCTGTGAATTTTTTGTCGGCATCGCCCTTGGCGACGGTCTTGTATTCTTCCAACGACAATTTGCCGTCCGCATTGACATCGGCTTTCTTGAACGCTTCCATCTTGTTGGCCGGTTTGTTCGCAGGGGCCGGGGGCGCCTCTTCGGCCATGACGGGAACGGCCAGGGCGGCGGCGGCGATGAGACCAACGACGGCTAAATTAAACTGCTTCATACGGTTTCCTCTGCTTTCTGTGGGTTTGAAATGATTGCCGCACACCCGATGTGCAGGCAATAATCCTGAAACGGGGACGCATCCCGTTTATTGTATGAAGACTTAAGAAATATTTTCCCGGGCGACTTCGAGGAGAGCTAAAATATTGGCAACCGGGACATCGTCCTGGATGCTCTGGGCCGGGGAAAAGATATAGCCTCCGTTTTGAGACAGGAGGGTGCGGACCTGCCGCGCCTCGGCGCGCACTTCATCCGGCGTTCCATAGGGCAGGGTCTTCTGGGTGCTGATGCCGCCCCAGAATGTCAATTTTTGGCCGTACCGGCGCTTTAAGTCGGCGATATCCATGGCTTCGGGCTGGACGGGATTGAGGACCTGAACGCCCATCTCGATCAGACGGGGGATCAGGCGGCTGATATTGCCGCACGAATGAATCCAAACATCCTTGCCATAGGATTTGACCAGGTCGTACATTTTTTGTTCGCCCGGCCGGATCAATTCATCCCAATTATCGACGGACATCAGCGTGTCGAGTTGGGAGCCCCAGTCACTGCCCAACAGGACGCCGTCGATTTCGTCCAGCGATAGAAAGTTTTCCATCATGACCAGATTGCGGTCGATGATGAAATTCAAGAGTTTTTTGGCGAAGGCGGGTTCGGATCCGATATCGGCGAGGAAGTTTTCGAACCCGCGGGCGAAATAGGCTTTTTCGAAGTGGATGCCGTACAGCCGGACCAAAAAATATTTGTCGCTCGTTTGGCGGGCTTTTTTGACGGCCTCGACAAAATCGGGATAACTGCCCGTGCCGATGGTTTTGGGGCGACTGGTCGGAAGGTCGGGTTGCGTCCAGTCGGGGCCGAGGTTGTGCCATCCCCACCAAGGGGCATACCAATCGAGGACATCGTTGTCGGCGAATTCCGCGGGGGAGGCGAGGTCGGTGTGTTTTTTCAGGACCTCCCAGGCTTCGGGGCACAAATCGATGCAGTAGGGGATCCGGGGGGTCGCCTGATGCGCGATGGCGGCTTTAACGAGTTCGCGTCGGGTCATGGTTTAAAATCTCAATTGCGCGGCTTTCAGGCGGCGCGAAAGCTCGTCGATGACCCGGGCATCATCCTTGTCGTCCTGGGATTCGAAGGTGGCTGAGAAGCGCAGGAACCGGCCGGCGTCATCCCACGGAACGGTGGAAACGGAATGTTGGCGGATGAGGAATTGCGAGGCCTCTTCGGCGGTGGCGAACTCCTCGGCGCCGGCGCTCTTGGGGGCCGGGACATAGAGATAGAACGTGCCGCCGGGCATGCTGGCTTTGAAGCCGGCCGCTTTGAGGGCTCGGACCATTTTCTTCAGGCGCCGTTCGTAATGGCGTTTGATGCGGTCGGCCAACTTGCGATTGGCGATGCCGGCGCAGGCGGCGATCTGGATGGCTTTGAACTGGCCTGAATCAACGTTGTCTTTGACTTCCGCATAGGCCTGGACGAGCCGCGGGTTGCCGGCGACGAACCCGAGCCGCCAGCCGGTCATGTTATAGCTTTTGCTCATCGAATGCAGTTCAAGGGCCACCTCGCGGCCACCGGGCCGGGTGAGGATGGAGAGCGGTTCGCGGCCGTAGACGAGGGTGGCGTAGGCGGCATCCTGGACCAGGACGATATTGTTCATCTGGGCGAAGGCGATCAGGCGGTCAAAAATTTCTTCGCTGGGGGGGGCGCCGGTGGGGTTATTGGGGTAGTTAACGTAGAGCAATTTGGCGCGGGAAAGTTTATCGGCGGGGATGCGGCCCAGATCCGGGTAGAAACCATTTTCCTTCAGCAGGGGCAGGCGCACGACTTCGCCGCCGAGATAGCGGGTATGGG
>CAZCDO010000272.1:0-3919 GCA_964497135.1 uncultured Verrucomicrobiota bacterium | reverse complement strand
GATACGGCGTCAGGATATGCGCCGTCATGGTGGCGATATGATTTCCCACCAACCAATCCAACGTATCCTGGAATACCGTCGGCCCGTCGCCATCAAAACCAAACACCAGGCTGGCATTGACCAACATCCCGCTCGCATGGATCCGGGCGATGGTTCGGTTGTAATCCGCCACCCGGTTCTGCCGCTTGCGGCATTCGCGCAAGTTCTCGGTGAGAATACTCTCGAAACCGATGAACAAGCTCTTGCACCCACTTTCGGCCATGGCCTCAATCAGATCCTCATGCCGTCCGATATCCGCCGAAACCGCCGCATGCCACACCAGCCCGAGCGGCCGGAGCACCTCTACCAGCGCCCGGGCTCTCACGGGATCACCGATGAAGTTATCGTCAATGAACATCACATGCGATTCCCCCATCCCTTTTACCTCCCGGAGGATCTGGGCCAGGGGTTTCATTCGAAATCCGGGCGTCACGTTCTCCGCGCTGTTGTAGCAAAACTCGCACCGCCATGGACACCCCCGACTCATGGTCAACGTGTTGGTAAACAGGTAATTCTTACCGCGTAATAAGTCCCATCGGGGGGCCGGACTGGATGCCAAATCGGCCCCGTGACCACTCCCCCGATATACCCGTTGAAGGCGTCCAGCATCGAGATCCTGCAACAGACCCGGCCAACTCTCTTCCGCCTCCCCCACCACCACGGCATCCGCCTCGTCCAGACAATCCTCGGGACAGGCTGTGGCATGAATCCCGCCCATCACAACCTTGACGCCCCGGCGACGGTACGTTCGGGCGATGGCCACCGCCCGATCCAAGGTATCCACCTTAACACTGATACCGACTACCTGCGGGTTATCGTCGATCGCGAGCCGTTCCACATTCTCATCCACCATCCGCACTTCGTGCTCGGCGGGAGTCAAGGCCCCGACCACCAGTAATCCCAAGGGCGGGGCCATGTGTGTCTTCCAGGCGGAATCCATCGGCCGCATCGTGCTTCGCGGAGAAATCAGTTTGATGTTCATTGCCGTTTTCCTTTCAAACCCATTTCCGGATCCCGGGGGCCACCAGCATCAGCGCCAGCACCGCAGCGGCCATCATCACTCGCCCCGTTAAGGCCAGTCCGACTCCCGCCGCCAACAACATCCCCCAGGTGACAAAACCAAGCCACATCACCGTTGCCGCCCCACGCCAGGCGCGCAGAACAATCAATACGGCCAATCCCAGCAATATCAGTCCTCCCACCAGATAAAAGGCCAGCCCATAATAAACGCAGCGCGGCACATGTCCCCCCTGCACCACCGGCACGCCGGCCGCGGGCGTCTGGGCCATCAGGTAGAGCAGGCAAACTTCGCCCAGATAAGGGGCGTGCCCCTGGCTGGAGAGAATCCGAGGTCCTAACAGTTGCCCGTTCGGAAGCGGCCAGGTCGCGGCCAATACCTGGCTCGACAGAGTCCAGGCATGATCCATCCGCCCATTCACTCGCGCAGCCGCCATCCCAAACGCGTTGGCCGCCGCACTGAACCCCGCCAGGATCGGCCCGGAATCCACGTCATAGCCCCATTCATACTCCGGATTCTCGAGTTCCCGGCTGAATTCACGAAACCCGGCGGCCCAGCCCAGGTCTTGCCAGAAATATTTCTCGTATCGCGCATACCCGTCAGCCGCCTGATCCGGCCATAGCTCCGGAGCCAGCAAGAGGACCCAAGAGTTTCCGGTTCCGCGTGAAGGCTGGTACTGTTCCCCGGTATCCGGATCCGAAACAAACGGCACCAGGCCGCAGTCATCCAGCATCCGTCCCTCGAAACCACGGTGGGCGCGCGCCAAAAACCGGCTGTGGTCCGTCCCTACCACCCGGTCCGCCCGCTGGATACAAACGAGTGCGGCGAACACATCGATCGGATAACACTCATCGGGATAATCATCGAGAATTCCCAGCCGCGACGCATCCAGTTCAGCGGCCAGGGTGTCCACCTGGTCGCGCAAAAATTCCCGATGCCGCCCATCCTGCAACAGATTCTGACGGGCCGTCAGGCCACCGATGAGCAATGAACGGAAGAATACATTCTCCCGATGCAGGTAATTCGTACCCCAATGCGTCTGAACCCAGGTGTGATGAACCGGATCCAACACCAGATCCGCGGCTGCCTCGATGGCCTCACGCGCATACACCCGCGGTGCGAGGGTTGAATGCGACGGATCCTTCTCCCACTCCTGTTGTAATTTATCGGTGGCCCACAGGAAATAGACGGAACCAAAGATCGGCCATTCGGTGCTCGGCACGTCGCGCAACGCCAGGTGCGCGGCGCGCCCCGACGCCACCCGCTCCCGCGCCCATTGCGCGTAGCGGGGTGTCAGATTCCGGTGCAGTTTCCAGGCGAGTTCCGGCACCGCCCCCGTCCGCCAGGCCGGATCGCGCAAGTTGTTGATCAACAGTCCCGCCGGCGCCCAAAAAACGAAAATGGCCACCAGACTCAGTAGAAGGGCATTGCCGGTGCCGGTCACCCGTCCCCATCGTACGCAGGGGACTGGCTGTGGTCTGTCCTGCGTCTGTTGCCCAGAAAGGAATTCATCTGCAATCACCGCACACTCGAGTCCGAAAGGCAGATACCCGACATAGCCCAAAATCGGCATTTCAAACAGATGGACCGCATTCACGAAGGGGATTGCGTAGATCCACTTGGCCAGACTGACGTAGTTCCACATCTCCCAAAAGAACCCGCAGATCAACGCCGCCAGCGCCAGCAGGATTACACGCCGCCAGTCCCCGCCGGCCAGGCTCGCGAAAATTGTCGGTTTCCCCCGCAGAACTCGCAGACAAGTCAGGATACCCAAGGGCGCCAGCCAAAGCACCGGGAAAAGGAGGTCCGGCCATACCCCGATTCCCGCCAGGGCCAGACCGAACAGAAGCAAGGTCAATCCGGCCACCCCCTTCGGATGCCTGACTCGCACAGGCCGAAACTGTTTCAGCCCGGCTGACAGTCGGAGGAATGTCTGAAGCAGTTCGGTTGTTCCCAATACCGCCGGCAATACCGTGGCAAAGGGCAGGGTGGCATAAAGGAAGTATTGGAATCCGGACAGGTGGTCCACTCCAACGTAATACCAGTTCTGCACAAACCGGTTCAGATATTCGAAGTACCACCAGAACCCCGCACTCAGAAGTGCCAGGCCCAGCAGATAGCGCGGCCGATCCATCAGCATACAGCGGCCACTACGCCACCAAGTCAAGGCGTTGATCACGACCACATAACCCACCCACAGCGGGGTAAACGTAAAGGCCTGCAATCCCGCGAACCAGCGGAACCGGGTCCAAGCCAGAACCCACGCGACCAAAAGAAATGCCAGCCCACACCAGCCCCACCCCGGAAACGGCCGTCTCGCGCCACTCGCGACCGGCTCATTTCCGGAGGCCATCCCCCCTCGTGCCATGGCAACAACAAAGGGAGTGATGACCATCGCAATGAATATCGCCAAGCCCAGAAAAACCAGCCCGGAAAACGGCGCATGAGGAACGTGCCGGGTCAGGGGTGGAAACTCCAGGAAGGGAGCGATTTCATCCGGACCCAATCGCCCCAGCCCCCATAAACCGAGAACCGGCAATCCCACCAAAATGATCAACGCCAATTTTTTCATTTCACCCGCTCCTTTCTTCAAATGACCGATCGTTGAGTCCCTGCAGGGTGTGCCAGACTCGCTCGTAAAAGTTTTCCTGGAAATACTCGCGCGGCAACAGGTGCGGCTCCTGGGTCGGTTTGCAGAGGAAGGGGCTGAACAACCACGAGAGTTGGCAGCCTACAAATCCTGCCGTCAACAACCAGACCAGTCCCACCCTCCGCGCCCGTCGTTTCTCACCGACCATTGTTTCCAACAGGCGCAGGGCTCGAAGATTTCCAATGATACCGGCCAGTGCCAATACCCCCACA
>CAZCDO010000271.1:0-3931 GCA_964497135.1 uncultured Verrucomicrobiota bacterium | reverse complement strand
CCCGACTTACTTGGATTCACGCAATCACGGGACTTCCATGCGCCCGCTCCCGTGAACCCTGAATTTTCTGCTTGAACCGCGGTGTTTTAGCGATATAGTACTGTGTTTCCATTTCGGATGGTGGGCGTAGTTCAGTTGGTAGAACACCAGATTGTGGTTCTGGTAGTCGCGGGTTCGAGTCCCGTCGCTCACCCCATCTGCCTCGTGCACCCAACTATTTAATGCCGCCACATTTCTCCGTTGACCAAACGCAGGTAAGGAATGGAATTCAACGTATTATTCAAGAACTGGGGAATCCCCCCTTCGATCCAAATCTCTTCCAGCGTCGGGTGACGTTTCAGGAATTCATAGTCCCTCACCCCCTTCGGATTGAATTTCAAATATTTCAACGGCATTTTTTTCAGCGCACTCAAATCCGCAATCTCGGTCTGCGTCACATCCAGATAATCCAAGGGCTGGCCCTGTAAGGGCTCGAGCGATCGGATCGGGGTCCGGGACATCTCCAGGTGGCGTAATTTCATTTTGCTCAAAGGCGCAAGGGAAGCCACCTTTGAACCGGACAGGTTCAACCAGGCCAACGGCATCGAGCCCAGGGGCTCCAAATCCCTGACCGGCGTATCGGCAATATCCAGCGCTTGCAAATTCAAATCTTTAAGAAGCATCAAATCGTTGATCTTCGTTCGGGCGATGCGCAGGGAACGAAGCGGCATCTGCCGACAAAAAGACAAATCCTTGAATTGGGTCCCCGACAGGTCCAGATCTTCGACTTGATTCAAGGTTTTGAGGACGGCATAGTCGAAAGCACTGCTCTCCGCCAGGTTCAATCGGACCAACGGCAGTCCGCGCAGGGGATTCAAATCGCGAATTCCCGTCTGCGCGGCCTCCAGAATTTTCAGCGGCTTCCCGGAAACCGGGGATAGATCATTGATTTTCAGCCCGCTAATCTCCAATCGACGCAGGTTTTTACCCCGCAAAGGCAGGAGCGATTTCACCTCGGTTCCGCTGAGCACAATCTCTTCGATGGGACAATTGATCAGGGGCCCCAAGTCGGCAACGCCCGTTTTGCGCAGATTGAGCACGACCAGCCGGCTATTGGCCAAAGGCTTCAGATCGTCGATCAAGGTATACGCCACATTCAATTTTCTCAACGGCATTTTTCGCAACGGAACCAGACTGCGCAAGCCGGCAATTTTATCCCGATACCAGATATTATTCTCATCCACCGGGCTCAGCGTCAGGTCTTGGATCGAATCGCAATTTTCAAGGGATCCGGCATCCTGAATTTCCGATGAGCGGATCACGAGACGGAGGGGACGGCCTTGGGAATCCGATTCCATTTGGATGGATTCCGACTTCAACCCGGGATTGCGGTCCAGCAAGGAGCGTTGAACCCGTTCCCAATCGACCGGGTTCCCTGAGGCCGGAGTCGGATCCTCGGCGACCGGTTCGGCCGGCTGGGCTGAAATAGAGGGAGCGGCGCGAGCCTGGCGGATCTCCTCCCACACGGCGATGAATTTGCGACCGGCGGCGGTACTGCCATACAACTCCTGGTATTTGGCGAGTTGGCGCAAACCGTCCTGCCAACGAGAGGCATCCAGAGCCCGGATCGCCGGCCCCGCCGATTCATCCGGCTGGGAGGCATTAATCCCGAATTGTTTCAATAACCGTTGGGCCGCGCCGATCGCCAGCTCTTCCGTCCGTCGGGTTTCCATCGCGTCGGCAACCCGGACCAGGGCGGGCCCCAACGGGGCCTTGACTTTACCGAAGAATTCGGACGCCCGGCCAAACTGACCGGCCTGACAGACCAGCAGGCCCTTGGCCAGGCACAATTCCGACGACTCCTCGGAACCGAGTCGTTGTATTTTTTCAGCCAACATGAGGTCTCCCACGGGGATCGACAGACCGATACGGGCACCATTGGCAAAAGCCTGTTCGCCATACAGGCCTTTCGGATCAACCCGCTGCAATTCGAAAGTAGTTTTTTCGCCCTTGCCCCGGGACACCGTAATCTGTTGTCCGATTTGGGGCCGGTAACTATCGAGAATCATCTGGTCAGCGTTCAAGGCTTTGGTCAGATCGCTTTGAATATCTCTGATTTCGTTTTGGCGCAAGGGCCACTGATTGAGGTCGCCCAATAGATTGAGGATCGCCTGGGCGGTCGCGCCTGTGACAACGCCTTCGGCCAAACCGGCGATACACTGGTCGAAGCGGGCGTCCTCGCCGGCTCGTCGCGCAATAAGATCCGCATCCATCTGATCCGCCCGGGCGCGGCAGTCCCGCGCCTGACCCCGCCGTTCCTCGGCGGTCTCTTGCGCCCAAGCCCCCTGGTATCCGTCCCAGCGGTCGGCGGCTTCCCGCCACTGGCCCGACCGGCCCATTTCCGCCGTTTCCTCCCGCAGAGGAATCAGCGCCGCATCGATTTTCCGGCGCCATTCCGCCTGGGTGTTTCGAATGGCCTCTTCGGCCATCATCGCATAGCGGGTCCCCTTGGTCTGGGCCGACACCTTGCGGTATTTTTCGAGAATCTCAGCGTAGGCCTCCGGATTCGCGACCGCATAGTCGTGTACAGAATCGAATGCGTCCTTGGCTCTTTCCTCCCGGGTAACCGCGGCTGTCGGAGCGGCCTTCGACTCCGGCAACGGAACGGGCGCCCTCACCGGGGGGGGGCGAACGGGCGCCGGCCGGGCAGGTTCCTGGGATGACTGCCAGATCCACAGGCCCAGGCCCGCGCCCAGCAAAAGCAGAATTAAAAACAGCAGACGGCGCCCGCCGTCCGGAGAGGACGACTCCGCCAGTTGCCCCCCCACACCACCGCCCCTCGATGTCGATCGCGATCGGGCCATCGGACGACGGGCTGGCGCCTGCCGTCGGGGTGAACGCTTGATGGTGCTCACTTGCCCGGCCTTGAGAATCGGGCTGACCGGCATCCGTCCCGCCTGAACTGCGGCAATATCCTGCAAGACCGCAGTCCAGTCGGCTTGGCGATGCTCCCGGTCTTTCGCCAGCATTTTTTCAATCAACCAGGCCAGCCCCTGACTCATCGCCGGGTTCACATCCAGGGGATCCTGATCCTGATCGGTGATTTGCCGATCCATCGCCTCCAAATCCGGATATTGATCGAACAACCGGCGCCCGGAGGCCATATGATATAACATGGTGCCGAGCGAATAAATATCGGTGCGGCAATCCAAAGACGGGTCGCCCCTCGACTGTTCGGGAGAAATATAACTGGGCGTGCCCATGATCTCCTCGGACAACACCCGCCCGCTTCGCGGCCCGATGGAACGCGCCAAACCCAGGTCCGCGACCTTGATCGTGCCGTCCCGATCGACCATGATGTTGTCGGGCTTAATGTCGCAATGGATGATCCCCGCCACAGTCCAGGCATGATCCAATGCCGTTGCGACACATTCGGCCACCAGGAGGGCGTCCCGTTCGTCCAGCCGGCCTTTGCGGCGAATCCAGTCGCCCACGTTGTATCCGGCAATGTATTCCATGATCACATAGGGCATTCCGTCGCTCAAGTTCGCATCGTAAACCTGAACAATTCCCACATGTTTCAGCTTGGCGGCCGAACGCGCCTCCGTTAATAAACGGTCCACTTCGTTCGCATCGCAGACCAACTGGGGCGGGAGAAATTTGATCGCAACAATCCGATCCAGTGAAATTTGGCGGGCCTTCCAGACCACGGCCATGCCGCCCTGTCCGATCTTTTCGATGAGCTCGAATCCGGGAATAGTGAATGACTCCATTGGTTTACTATAGGAGATTCCTGAATAATTTCTACCGAAAAAAATACCGACCGGGTATGGGGGGGGGTAAGACAAATTTCGGGGATACAGGAAAAAGCCTCATTATGGGGCCTACTCGTAGATCCAAAAGATCAGATGGACAGGGGTAAATCGGAATGGACCGCCATCCCGATCGGAAT
>CAZCDO010000270.1:0-3934 GCA_964497135.1 uncultured Verrucomicrobiota bacterium | reverse complement strand
GCATGAGCCGCGTCGCCGAAATCGTACTCCAGCGCGAATCCGTCGCCGCCCTCTCCGGACCCAGCCTCGCCGACGAGGTGGCCCGCGGAATTCCCACCGCCGTGGTCGTTGCCTCGCGCGATTCCGCCCAAGCCCGCGCACTCCAGACCGTCTTCCGCACCGCCCGCCTGCGGGTCTACACCTCGGATGACGTAATCGGGGTCGAACTGGGGGGCGCGCTGAAAAATGTGATCGCCCTCGCCGTCGGGGCCAGCGATGGACTGGGGTTCGGCGGCAATACCCGCGCCGCGCTCATCACCCGCGGCCTGGCGGAAATCACCCGACTCGGCGTCGCCCTCGGCGCCCACCCGATCACGTTTGCCGGCTTGAGCGGATTGGGCGACCTGATCGTCACCTGCACCAGCCAACTCAGCCGCAATCATAGCGTTGGGGAAAAACTCGGCCGTGGCGAAAAGCTCGCTGATATTCTAGCCGGAATGAAACAAGTCGCCGAAGGCGTGCCCAATAGCCGTACCGCGTTAAAACTCGCGCAATCCGTCAACGTGGATACCCCCATCATCCGCGCCGTCCACTCTGTTCTTTACGAGAATTCCGATCCCCGCCAGGCCGTCACCGATTTAATGGGCCGCGAAGCAAGGCCGGAACGGGATTGATCAGGGGAAGGCTGGGGAAGAAGACAGAAGGTAGAAGACAGGATCCAGAAAAAAGCCGGAATGTGGGAGGCGCGCTCCGTTGCGCCGAATCCCCTCTTCCTCTGAGAATCTGTGAAAAAATCAAATCCAGACGGTCGGAACCCTTCGGCTTCGCTCAGGGGAGCAGAGCCCGACCCTCCAAAATCCTCATAAATAGGTTTATTTTAAACCTAAAAGGAGCAGTTGAGGTCACTACGAAACACGCGGAAAGCGCGAAAAATATTGGGAATCAACGCGATGCAACGCAGCATACCCTCGCAGACCGTTGCACCCAATGGGTGCAATGTTCTGCGAGGATATTGAACGGTGCAACTTGCTGATTATCAGGCAGATATTTTCGCGTCATTCGCGTGTTTCGTAGTTGATCTGCTTTTCCCAGATTAAACAATGGAGGGACGGCCTCCGTGCCGTCCATTAATTAATTCACAGCTTCTGAGACCTAATTCCTGGCTGACCCTCATCCCCGAATCGGGCAGGAATGCCCGACCTACAGTGAGTTCAAGATCTCTTCGCGGGAAACACCTTTGTGCTCAGCCACCGACCGCAGGATCGCGTTAAGGGTCCCAACCCGCAAGACGGCATGAGCCGGGATGGCGATGCGATGAGAGGAAGGTGATTCTGTTTGCAGGATAATATGACTGCCAACCTGGTTGACTTTCTGATAAGACCAGTCCCGACATAGCGTCCTGACCAGATCCAGCCCGCTGAGATCGCGAGGCAGTTTCATACAGACGCCAAAACCTCGTCACGAACCAGATGTAATCGAGCGGCCAATGGATGGGGTTGATCGAAGTAAAAGGCCTTAATGGCCTCCTGAACATTCTTCCGCAGTTCATCCCAGGTGTCGGCCTGAGTAAAAATGCTCTCGCTCAAACATTCGGCGACGAAGCCCCCGTCCGCCTCCTGAGTAACTTCAAACACCAATTCATTCATGGTTTATCTCTCCCGATCCAATTAATACCCTAACATAGACCGGCAAGATTGTCACGATGTGGGTTTTCATTTCGGCTGGATAGTTCAAAGCATCAGATGGCCCACTCAGTAGGTCGGCCATTCCTGGCTGACCCACTCCCTGTGTCGGGCAGGAATGCCTATGCAACTCAGGCCTTGGCCTTCTTCTGATGTTTTTCCCAGGCCTGACCCGCGGCCGGCAGGTTAGACGACACCTTGCGCACCGCCGTCAGCAGTTGGTCGATGTAGGCCGCACTGCCCAATAAATGGAGATGTCCCAATAACAAGGCCGTCTCCGCGACGCACCGCTCGGTGTTCGGTAATTTCAAATCCCGATAATTCTGAATCTTTTTCTGATCCCGGAAGGGAACCGGACTGGTCCGATCATAGAGGTTCAACAGGGGCGTCCGGTAAACCGGCCAATAGGTTCCCGACAAGTGGCACCCTTCCGCCGCCAGGGCGTGGGCAAACGCGTGCTTGTTGACACCGCCGGATCGGGCCGGATCGTAATAACAGGTCAGCGCATAATAGGCCTGCCGCGTGATCCGCGGATCCCGGAACGCAACGCGCAAGGGGCCCCCGATCGATTCCAACCCTTTTCGGAATTGAGCCGCGCGCTTTTCGCGGAGGGCCGTCTGTGCCGCCAGGCGCGACAAACCGCCACGCAACAAAACCGCCTGCATCTCGTTCATCCGGTAATTGTGCCCATATCGGTTGGCGGGGGCCAGATTGTCGAACCAACTCTTTTTCGGATCGGTTGGCCCCCAGCCCACCTGCTTCAGGGCAAATACGGTCTTGTAAATCTCAACGTCGTTGGTTGTAACCGCCCCGCCTTCTCCGCAGGTCAACACCTTGGATTGCTGGAAGGAAAAACTGCCCGCATCGCCGATCGCGCCGGCGCCCTTCCCTTTCCACTCACTGCCGTGCTGATGCGCCACATCTTCCACCACTTTCAACCGGTGCTTGCGCGCAATGCGCATAATCGCATCCATATCGCACATACACCCGTACAAATGAACCGGAACGATCGCCCGCGTCCGCCGCGTGATCGCCTTTTCGATCGCCTTCGGATCGATGCACAGGGTTTCCGGATCGATATCCACCAGCACCACGTCCGCCCCGATATCCAGCGCCGCCTGGGCGGTGGCGCACCACGTCATGCCGGGCACAATCACTTCATCGCCCGGTTCCACCCCGACGGCCTGCAGGGCGCACTGGATCGTCACTGTGCCATTGGCCAACCCGATCGCGTATTTCGAGCCGACGAATTTGCTGTATTCCTGACAAAACGCCCGCTCGTGCTGACCCAGCCAGCTCCACTTCCCGCTCTTAACCACTTCCGTCATCCAGCGCACTTCATCCCGCCCAACCACCGGCCAGGCGGGGGCCTTGATCGTAACCGCCGCTTTCCCGCCCGCAACCGCCAATTGTGTGTTTTGCATCGTTAGCTCCTGGCTCAGGGTTTCAAAAACTGGGAATAGACTAACGCTTGCCTCCGCAGGACGCAATGGACATAATGATTGGCTCTATGGACTTTTGGATAATCTTATGACCCAGAATTCGGATACCTGTTTTCGACTGGCCATCGCCTCCATCGCCCAGTGCCCGGCCCTGAGCGGGCCGGGGCAGACGGTCCCCGGGGGCCGTCCCAAAAGACCGTCTTTGCGGCATGCGACCGGATTGACGTCCCATCTCATTCCCGAAATCGCCATTGCCCTGGAGGGGCGTGGGCGGATGGATTTTACGGACCAAAGCCTGGTCTTCCAACCCCCCGCCGTCATCCTGCTTCCGCCCGGTTGCCCCCATTGCGAAGCGGCCTTTTCGGCCCGCACACCCTATTCCTTGTTGTGGTTGGTCGGCGACCGATCGTTGACAACGGCGTTGATCAGTTCGTTTGAACCGGGGCGGGGGTGGCGAACGCCTTTGCACCGCACCGTGCGCTGTCGGTCGTCTCTCCGCCTGTTTGCCCGGGTTCGCGAAGGGGTCCCTTCCCGATCGGCCTTCAGTCCCGCCATCCGGCGGGATCTGCTCGATCTGATGGTCCGTTTCTATGAGGGCGAAGAATCTCCGGTCCGTCCCCGTCTACCGGTCCAACCGGTCCAGCGTTATGCCGGGCTCCTGGAACAGATTCGCGATTACCTCGACCAGCATTTCACCGAACCGATCACGTTGCCGCAACTGGCCGCCCAAGTCCATCTAACCCCGCGCTATCTCAACCGCCTGTTCCACCGCTGGTCGGGTGAAGCGCTTCATGAATTTCTCACCCGCCGCCGCATGGAAGAAGCGCTCCA
>CAZCDO010000269.1:0-3935 GCA_964497135.1 uncultured Verrucomicrobiota bacterium | reverse complement strand
GCTTGACGGCTGAAGCCGGGAAACCGGTTGAATTCGACTCCGTTCTGGCCATCTCTGACGGCGCCAAGCTCCGCGTGGGAAACCCGACGGTGGCTGGCGCCAAAGTCACCGCCACGGTGGTTAAACACCTGCGGGGCACCAAGTTGATCCATTTCAAAAAGCGGCGGCGCAAAGGCTATGCCCGCAAAATGGGCCATCGGCAGGAACTGACCCAAGTCAAAATTGAGGCGCTTCAATAATCCGCCGGTAATCGGTCGATCCACTTTATCATTCAGGGAGTTTGAATCATGGCCACCAAGAAATCAGGCGGTAAGTCGTGCAATGGTCGCAACAGCGCCGGTCAGCGCTTGGGCGTAAAATGTTTTTCCGGCGAGACCATTCCGGCCGGCGGCATCATCATGCGCCAGCGCGGCACAAAATTTAATCCCGGGCGTAATGTTAAAATTGGACGCGACGACACTCTTTTTGCATTGAAAGCCGGAGTGGTTTGCTTCGATAAAGCCGCTCGCAAGGTGTCGGTTGTCGAAGCCGCCAGCACCTAAGTGAAAGTCCGGCAATTCGTCGATAGCGTTAAGATCTTTGCCGCCGCCGGAGATGGCGGTAACGGGTGCGCCCATTTTCGCCGCGAAAAATACATTCCGTATGGCGGCCCGGATGGCGGCGATGGCGGACTGGGCGGCAATGTCATTCTGCGGGCTTCCCCCGATGTCGATTCCCTGCAGAGTCTTTATTTTGCACCCCACCAACGCGCGGAACCCGGTGGACCCGGCCGCGGCAATAACAAGCATGGCAAAGATGGGGCCGACCTTATCGTTCCCGTGCCCCTCGGCACCGAAGCGTGGGACGACGATACCCAAACCCTGATCGGCGAATTGCTGGAACCGGGATCGGAACTGGTCGTCGCCCGCGGCGGCCGGGGCGGACTGGGCAATCCGCATTGGAAGACCTCCGTTCACCAGGCGCCCCGTGAATTCACGCCCGGCACCGAGGGCGATGTCAAAACTATCCGGTTGGAACTCAAAATCGCCGCCGATTTCGGTCTCGTCGGATTCCCCAATTCCGGCAAATCCTCCTTGATCAGCCAGTTGACCCATGCCCATCCCAAGATTGGCCCCTACCCCTTTACCACCCTGAATCCCATCATCGGCACGCTCCACTTCGCCGATTACACCAAGGCCACCATCGCCGATATTCCCGGCCTGATCAAAGGCGCCTATCTCGGAGTCGGACTCGGCCAGCGTTTTTTGCGCCATATCGAACGGTCGGCGGCGCTCATCTATGTCATCGACATGGCCGGATCGGAAGATCGGGACCCCATCGAGGACTATCGAACCCTGCGAAACGAGCTCGATCAATACCGCCATGAGTTGTTATTGCGCCCCTCCGTGATCGTGGCCAATAAAATGGACCTGCCGGAAGCCGCCGATCACCTGGTCGCCTTCCGCAAAGCCACCCGCACCAAACCGCTCCCGGTCTCTGCCCTCACGGGGAAGGGTCTGGACGATTTGAAGGAAGCGCTCCGCAAGCAGATTCGCTGGGAAACCTAACCCTTTGTGGGGGTGGTCGGCGGCCGCCCTTCCCGGAACACAGATTACCTGTCCTCATTTCTCTCCCCACAAAGACGGTCACGACAAAGCGTGACCCTCCGGAAAACAGAAAGTTCACGAAGCGGAGGGACACGCTTCGTCGTGTCCGCCGGGATTATTTTCGCGCCTTTGGGGTGTTTCGTAGTTAAACTGCACCCCATTAGGGTAACCTGTCCCTGAGTCTCGGCGGGCCCTCGCCGTTCTTTGGCTTTATTCCTCTACGGCCGTGGACGGCCGTCTCCACTTTGGACTGCGGGACTTCAGTCCCGCTTTATCCTCGAGGCGAAGTCAACTGCGCCAGGAGAAAAAGCGGCAGTGAACTGCCGCAATCCAACGATCCGATGGGGGCAACTTCTGATCCCCCACAGCCGCAGAGGATTTTTACCTCTTCTCTTTTGTGGGGGCGGACGCCGGCCGCCCTTCCTCGGAACACAGATGGCCTGTCCCCATTACTCTCCCCTCAAAAACGGACACGACGAAGCGTGACCCTCCGTGAAACAAACGAGTTCACAAAACGGAGGGACATGCTTCGTCGTGTCCGCCGGGGTTATTTTCGCGCCATTCGCGTGTTTCGTAGTTACCTTGTCGTCAAACGTCTCTAATGGCTGAAAGCGTCTGACTTAAATTCTTCTACCACCAAATCATCGCGCGGATACAGCGCCAGTAACCGGCAAAGATCGGGTTCACCCAGCGCAGGACGGGACTGTCGATCTCCGCATACCAGATCGACCCCGAAAAATCACCGGTGATCTTACGATCCGTCTGTTTCCGCAGATGTTGAACCCGGCGCCGTTCGCGGAGTAATGCGAGCCAGTTGGCGGGCTTGAAAAAATAGCCCCATACCTTGAATTTTTCGCGGACCCATCCCTGGCGCAGGGCGAAAAACAACACACCCAATTCCATTACCCAAAAGGCCGGGGCAATCAAAACCAAGGTTCCCCAGCGGTAGTTTTTAAGAATAGCCAGGATGCGGTTGCGATCCATCCAGTAATATTTGGAGGCCAACCGTTGAAAGGCATATTTGTGCCAGACCACCGCATCAGCCGCGAGTACCACCCGGTACCCCGCCAACTTCGCCCGCCAACCCAGATCCTGATCTTCGTTATACATCCAAAAGGTCTCATCAAAAAGCCCGATGGTATTCAGCAACTCCCGTGTCAAGAGGACCGCCGCGCCGCTGGGATATCCGATGTCTTCAACCGTTGGGGCTCCGGGATCATAGGAGCGGCGATACCCGGAACAGTAGCCGAAGCCCAGGAAGTGGGTGCAATTGCCCAAGCTGTTGATCCGGTCTTGTTCATCCCACAACATCAGCCGGGCCTGAACCGCGCCGATGGTCGGATCCGATTCGGCTTTGCGCACCAGTTGGGCCACCGCATCGGGGGCGATCACGGTATCCATGTTGAACAAAATGCAATCATCCGCGCCCGCAGCCAACGCCTGGCGCAAGCCATCATTGTTGCCCTTGGCGAACCCGTCGTTTCCGGCGTTCCGCACAATGACCGCCTCCGGGGCGGTCGCGCGCAGGAAAGCTTCGGACTCCGCCGTTGAAGCGTTATCCACAATATAAAGCCGGATGGGAGGGGCGCCGGTTTGGGCGCGCAGGCTGGACAGGCAGTCGGGAAGATACCGTTGGGCGTAATCGCGGTAATTCAGCAGGATGACGGCCACGGCTTTCATGGCATCACGTCACCCGCCGGAAAACATACTTGAACATGTCCCAACCGAGACGCATCAAGTTGCCGGCTTCCTCCCAGGACCGAATCCGCATTAGGCTATGCCAAACGTAGCCTGGCCGCAGATAGAACATCCGGTGCGCCTGGCGAACAATGGCGATCAGCCGGGCTTCATCCCAGTTCTCGGAAATCACCACCGGCCGCAAACGATCCTTGTCATTGACATTCTGGGCAGCGATTTCCCGATACCAGCCGCGTTCGACCGCTTCTTTATAAAGCCGGGTCCCCGGCATGGGGGATAGAATGCTGAACTGGGCATAATCGGTTTTGATTTCTGTGGCGAAACGAATGGTCCGCAGGGCATCCTCATACGTTTCCACCGGAATGCCCAGGATGAAATAACCCACCGTCTTGATCCCGGCGGCCTGGGTGGCCTGGAAGGCTTTCCGAATCTGATCGGGCGTGGTGCGTTTCCCCAGGTATTCCAGTCCCTTGGGATTTGCGCTTTCCACACCGTAAGCCAGTGTGTCGCAACCGGCCCGCCGCATCAGGCGCAACAATTCCGCGTCAGCCAAGTCCACCCGCCCTTCGGCTTTCCAGGTTAGATTATATTTGCGCGCGATCAACCCTTCGCAAATCGCGCGCAATCGATCGGGCTTGAGGGTGAACAAGT
>CAZCDO010000268.1:0-3999 GCA_964497135.1 uncultured Verrucomicrobiota bacterium | reverse complement strand
TTTCATCGGGTCATTATCCCGTGCGGAATTCGTCGGGGCAAGCGATTTTTTGCGGGTACCCGGGTGGCAAGAGATGGAAAATCAGTTGCTCCCCCGGAGCGATTCGATACACTGAATTGCGGTTGAGAAAGGTTGCAAAAGTCGACAGGCCTTGACCTGTCCGGAAGGACACCATGAAAGTCGTTGTCGTTGGCGGGACCGGGAATATCAGCACGAGCATTGTTCGTTTGTTGGTCGAGGTGGGACATGAGGTGACGGTTTTCAACCGGGGCAAGACGCCGGGTTTGCCTGCCGGGGTTCGATCGCTGGTGGGCGACCGGCAGGATCGGCCGGCTTTCGAGGCGGCGATCCAGGCGGGGCATTTCGATGCCGCCATCGATATGATTTGTTATAACGCCGAGGATGCGCGCAGTGCGGTGCGGGCTTTTCGCGGAGTGAAGCACCTCATCCACTGTTCCACGGTCTGCACCTATGGCGTGGACTATGATTGGTTGCCGGTGAGCGAGGATCATCCCCTCCGACCGATCAGCGATTACGGGCGCAATAAAGTGGCGGCCGATCGGGTGTTGCTGGAAGCCCATTACCGCGAGGATTTTCCGGTGACGGTGATCAAGCCTTCTACCACGTTCGGGACGAGTTGGACCTTATTGCGCCAGATCGCCTGGGACGGGAGTTGGGTGGATCGGGTGCGGCGGGGCAAGCCGATCGCGATTTGCGGCGATGGACGGGCGTTGCATCAATGGATATTTGTGGATGACGCCGCGCCGGCGTTTGTGTTCGCGCTGGGCCGCGAGCGGTGTGTGGGGCAAACCTACAATATGATGAAGCCGGAGTTCGGAACCTGGGCGGATTACCACCGTACGGCGATGACCGTCATCGGGCGGGAGGTCGAAATGATCGGGGTTCCCCTACGGACCTTGGTGGCGGCCAAGGTTCCCCAAGTGGAGATTTGCCGGGATATATTTTCGTACAACTGTTATTATAGTCCGGCACGGTTGATGCGGGATGTGCCGGAATTCCGGCCCCGCCTGTCGCTGGCCGAGGGGATGGCCCGGGTCTATGAGACGATGTTGCGGGAAAATCGCATTCCAGAATCCAAGGAAGGTGACTGGGAAGATCGCCTGATTGCGGCCCAGGAAAAAGTGGCGAGCGAAACGGCCCGCGTTAGCGCCTCAATCTAATGACGATTGATCGTTTTTCTTTGGAGTCGGGGTGCCCTCACCCCGCTCTTTCGTTTCATCTGACTCTCCCTGCAAGGCTTTGCGCAAAGTTTTGAGATTGGCGCGCATGAGATTCAGGTAGGCGTCGGGGGTGACCGGTCCGGTGGCGCCGGAATCGAGCGTGAAAACCGGCACCCCGGTTTCCCGTGAAATGGTCTGAGCGGCTTGCGATGGATATTGGGGTTCAATAAAGAGCGCCTGTGTTTCTTTTGCCCGCACCACATCAATTGTTTGGGCCAGTTCGCGGGCACTCGGCTGAGAACCATTTTCCGGCTCGATGACGGCGACAATAATCAGGCCGAATTCGAGGGCGAAATGGGCGAAGGCCTCATGGAAGGTGATGATCTCGCGCTGTTTGATTCCCGCCAGAGCCGTATGCATCTCACCCTGGAGCAGGGACACGCGCCCGGCGTAATTTGAGGCGTTGTGGTGAAATTCCTGCGCGTGGCTGGGGTCAGCGGCGGCGAGACCATCGGCGATTCGGGCGATTTGGCGGAGGTGCAGGGCGGGGCTGACCCAATAGTGGGGGTTGCCGGCAGCGGGCGAGGGAGGGAGGGCTTGGAGTCCTTCACCGGAATCGAGGATTCTGAGGTGCGGGAGTTGCCGGATTGCCTGGCTCAGGAAAGCTTCCATTCCGCCGCCATTAATGATGAAGAGATCCGCTTGGGCGAGGGCGGTGAGGTCGAGGGGTGTCATTTGATAATCATGCAGGCAACCCGTATGGGGTGGCGTGAGGGTGTGGAGCGAGACGCCGGGGATGTCGCCGATCACATTCAGAGCGGCGATTTGCAAGGGATAAAAAGAAGTGACGACGCGCAGGCGGGCCGGGGGGGCTGCGGGTGTATCGGCGGGGGCGGCCGGGACGGCCGCCAGCGCTCCGGCGAGAAACAGTGGAATCCAGCGAACCGATAGATTGAATGCAGGGATCATGAGTTTCCTTGGAACCGCGTACGATGAGCGGTTTTTTTCCGAATTTCGTTTTCTTCCACTCTACCTCCGGATCCGGCCGAACGCGGCCACCAGGTAGGCGCCGGCGATGAGGAGCGAACCGGTGGCGCCACAGGCGGTCCCCCAATAGAACGAGAGCAATAAACCGGCGATGCCACCCGCCAGTCCGAGAACGAGGGCGATCAGGAAATAGGCGCGCAGGTTGGGCGCCCAAAGCCGGGCGGCGGCCGCGGGGAGAATCAAGATGGAATTGATGATCAGGATGCCGATCAGCGGGACGGCGGCGGCGACCATGAAGGCCACCAGCACGGCGAATCCGGTTTCGATGAGGAAAACCGGAATGCCCCGACTGCGGGCGAGGCTGGGACTGAGGCTGATGAGGATCAGCGGTTTCCACATCAGCCAGAGCGCGAGCCCGACCAGAAGTGAGACTCCAGCCAGACGGGCCAGTTGAGTCGGGGCGAGAGTCAAAAAGTCGCCGATGAGGAACGGGGTGTATTTGGAAAATCCCCCGCCGCGGCTCAGCAGGACCACACCGGCTGAGACCACGAGGGCGAAGATCACGGCGATGACGGTGTCGGAGGAGGCCCGGGTAAACCGTTTAAGGAGCGAGACCAGCACGGCGAGGAAGGCTGCGAATATCGGCATGGCGGGGGAGGGATCGACCAGACCGCACAGGGAGCCGAGGGCCAGGCCGGTGAGGGCGGAGTGGCCGATGACGTCAGAGAAAAAGGCCATCCGATGATTCACCACCAGGACACCGAGCAGGCTCAAGGGGGGCATGACCAGGAGGATGGCGAGCAGCGCCTGTTTCATAAAGAGGAAACGGGTCCAATCGCCCGGTAACAAATCAACGGCCTGGTACCAGAGTTCAAGCATGGGGGTCTCTTTGCAGGGGTTTGGAGAGAGCGGCCCAGCCCATGCCGAGGGCGCGGAGCCGATCACCATCGGCGAGAATCTCGGCGGGCGCGCCATCGGCGAGGACGGTGCGGTTGAGGAGAACGATGCGGTCGGCATGGGCGGCGGCGGTTTCGACATCGTGTGTGACCAGGAGAATGGAAAGGTCATGGATCCGGCGCAAATCGCAGACGAGGCGATAGAAGAGGACGAGTCCTGCCTGGTCGACCCCGGCGACCGGTTCGTCGAGCAGGAGGATGTCGGGGCGCGGCGTCATCGCCAGGGCGAGCAGGACGCGTTGGAGTTCGCCGCCGGAGAGGGCGCTGAGTCGGCGGCGGGCGAGATGCCCAGCGGCCATGGGAAGCAGGGCTTCGGTGGCATCCAGGCCATGAGGGCGGGCAAAGAGGGATTTTCGGGCTATGCGGAAAAGGTCGGCGACCGTGATGGGGGTGTCGGGATCGACCGATAGATGTTGGGGAACATATCCGAGGCGCGGACGGCGCAGGCGGCGGGAATGGTCCCAGTAGGAGATCTGGCCGGTGTGGGGGATTTCACCGAGCAAGGCGCGGAGGAGGGTTGTCTTACCCGCCCCGTTGGGGCCGATCAGGAGAGTCAGTTCCCCGCAATGGAAATGGAGATTGACCCCGCTCAGGACTTCGACGGCGCCAAAACGGGCCGAGAGGCCTTCGATCCGGGTGCAACAGGAATTACACGAGGATGAGTGCACGGGATCCGGCAACGGAGCCGATGGGCAGTTTTCAGTGGGTTCGGTCATGATCGCTTTTGAAAATATCAGAAGCCCCGGGGATATCAATTGTTTTCGTGTTGTCGCCAGGGGCCTAGATAAATTTCTTCAGCAACGCCGCAGAAGTGAGAACTCCGATTATTCTCACGCAAAGCCGCCAAGGTCGCCGAGGTCCTGATCGCCGCGCGA
>CAZCDO010000267.1:0-4040 GCA_964497135.1 uncultured Verrucomicrobiota bacterium | reverse complement strand
GCGAGAGACTCTCCATTCTCGGATTCCCGACGGCTTTGAAAGGGCTCGAACTCCATTACCCCACAGAAATACAGAAAGAGCCAAAAAATGTAAGTCGGGCATTCCTGCCCGACCCAGTCAGGCTAGAATGCCTGACTGACAAGGGAGCCGGTTGTGAAGCCCACCGAAACGCTGATGCGCCCGTGCACGATCCGACTTGATTCGCCTTGCGCTTTCTGGCATTAAGAACGGATACATGGATAGAGGAAAACTTATGATCCCTTTCTTACCGCTATTTCGGAGAATTGTCGCTGGAGCTTGTTTTCTGGCCGCTGTTTCTTGCGGGACAGCCAAACCGGCTTCCGCCTCCGGTGGTGACGATCAGGCCCGGACCCGCCTGCGGACGGCCTATTCGAAAAGCATCGAAGCCGAATGGGCGGAAGCCAGCAGCAACTGGACCCAGGCCGCCACCCTGCACGGGGAAACCACCGCACTCCTCGGCGCCCTGAAACGCGACTACCCCGGATGGCAGACGGACCTGTTGGACCGCCGCCTCGCGGAAAGCCAGAATCGCGGCGAAAATGCCCGCCTTCACGCCCAGGCGGGCACCACCCCCCCTCCCCCGATCGATCCCGTCCAACGCGAAAAACGCCTGGAACGCCTTCTCGATGAGTTGACCCGCGTCCGCGCCATCCTCGCCGAGGATTCGTCCCCGGTACCGGTCGACCTTTCCCCGGCCGACCGGCCGGACTCCGACCTGATGCGGACCAACCGGCTGCTCCAGGCCGAAGTCGCCCACCTTCAAAAACGGATTCGGGTTCTGGAAAAACAAAAACCAGGCCGCAAACCCTCCGCCGATGCCGCCGCGGTTGCAACGTCCAACTCCGTCTGCGCCGCCCTGATCCGCGAGTCCGCGCGAAACCAGATCAAAGCCGGCCAGGTCGATCCGGCGATTGAATTGTTGTCCGAAGCCAGCCCGCTATTCCCCGACGATGGCGAGATCACCCGCCTGCTGGCCACCGCCTATTGTCGCGCTTCCCGATTTCGGGACGCCATCCGGCTGTTGACGGAAATTCCGGATCCGCCGCCGGAAACCTTGGTGATTCTGGGGAGCGCCTATCTGGCGACCGGGCAACTGGGCCCGGCCCGGCGAACGTTGGAAGCCTGCCTGAAAGCCCAGCCCGATATGGCGGCAGCCGCCTACAATATGGCCCAACTTCTTTTGGCGTTGAGCCCGCCGGATGTCGCCGGGGCACGGGCCTATTACCAGTCGTCGCTTGAATCGGGGGGGGCACGGGACCCGGCTCTGGAAAATATCCTCGGGCAGGCCACCCTGCTCCAGAACATCAAGAACTACAAACGCAAATAGTAAGGTCCAGACTCCCATCGACAAATCGTCCGAAACCGATTATAGTGACTGGGATTGGAAAAGAGAGGACTTTCAGCATGGGCATCGCCGATCGGGATTATATGCGCGCCCCTCACCGGAGCGCTCCCCCCGACGAAGACCCTTCGGATGAACCCGGCGGTCGATCCACCGGCCCCTTCCGGATTCTTCTGGCGGTGATCGGTCTGATCCTGCTGGTCGTCTTTCTCGCCGTCGTTTTTGGAGTTCGCTAACCCACGTTCAACCCTTAAAACCAAGGAGTCCGTCCATGACCCAAGCCGCCGCGCGCCATATTCTCGTCGAAACCCAGGCCGAGTGCGAACGCATCAAGACCGAAATCGAAGGCGGGCAGGATTTCGCCGTCCTGGCAAAAAAATATTCAAAATGCCCCTCCGGTCGACAGGGCGGCGCCCTGGGCGAATTCCGGCCCGGTCAGATGGTTCCCGAATTCGACCGCGTTGTCTTTAATGAGGCGGTTGGAAAGGTTCACGGTCCCATTAAAACCCAGTTCGGCTTCCACCTGGTGGAAATCACCAGCCGCACATAAACCCGATCGATGCCGGGAACGGCATCCCGTTCCCGGTGCTCGAGTATGGCCCTTTTAAGCCTCCGCAATATCAGCCTGAGCTATGGCGGTCGCCCGCTCGTCGATTCCGTTGATCTGCATATCGAGCGCGGCGACCGCATCGCTTTACTGGGCATCAACGGCACCGGAAAAAGCACCCTCCTCCGGATTCTCGCCGGGGATACCCCGCCCGATGAGGGGGAAGTCGTCCATCCGGAAAAACTCCGGATTACCCGCCTCCCTCAACAGGTTCCCACTCATCTGCAAGGGAATGTTTTCAATATCGTCTGTCCCAATCCGTCCAACCCGGAACAGAATCTGGAGGCCCGCCAAATCCTCAGCCGGCTCCATCTCGATCCCACCGCCGATTTCACCGCCCTCTCCGGCGGCACCCGGCGCCGCGTCCTGCTCGCCCAAATCCTCATCGGCCAGCCGGACTTGGTCCTCCTCGATGAACCGACCAATCATCTGGACCTGGACTCCATCGTCTGGTTGGAGGATTTTCTTCTGCGGTATTGCCGGACTTTTCTGTTCGTCACCCATGACCGCGCCTTTTTACGAAAAATCGCCACCCGGGTCATTGAACTCGATCGCGGCCACCTCTCCGATTGGAACTGCGATTACGATACCTTCCTCAAACGCAAGGCGGAGGCGCTCCAGGCCGAAAGCCGCCACTGGGAGGAATTTGACCGCAAGCTCGAGAAGGAGGAGGCCTGGCGCCGGCAAGGCGTCCGCGCCCGCGCCGTTCGGAATCAAGGCCGCTTGCGGGCCCTCGTCGCCCTCCGGGATGAACGCCGGCAGCGTCGCGAAAACTCCGGCTCCACCCGTATGTCCATCCAGGAATCGGAACGGTCCGGACATATCGTCCTGAAAGCCGAGCAGATCACGTTCGGTTATGGCCCCCCCGAATCCGTCCCCCCGTTGATCCGCGATTTTTCCGCCCGGTTGACCCGCGGCGACAAGGTGGGCCTCCTGGGTCCCAATGGGTGTGGGAAGACCACCCTCCTGCGTCTCATTCTCGATCCGGATAAACCCGGGGCCAACGGCGTGCTCCATTCCGGCCAGATCAGCCATGGAACCCGCCTGGAAATCGCCTATTCCGACCAGCTCCGAGGTCAATTGGATGACAATCTGTCCTTGATCGACAACATCGCGCACGGCCGGGAATTCCTCGAAATCGACGGGACCCGCCGTCATGTGATCGGCTACCTGGAGGATTTCCTCTTTTCGGCCGATCGGGCCCGCCAACCGGTCCGGACTCTTTCCGGTGGCGAACGAAACCGCCTCCTGCTGGCCCGGTTATTCGCCCAGCCCTCCAATTTTCTCGTCTTGGATGAACCCACCAACGACCTCGATCTCGACACCCTGGATTTGCTCGAGGACCGGATCGCCGCCTACACCGGAACCGTCCTGCTGGTCAGTCATGATCGCGCTTTTCTCAACAATGTGGTCACCCACGTCTGGGCCTTTGAAAAATATCTGTCCAGCCAGCCGGACAACCGACTGGCCCCGGACCAGGGGTGGTTCATCAATGAATATGTGGGCGGTTACGATGATTGGCTCAGGCAACGCACCGAGATCCCCCCGCCCGCGCCGCCCAAAAAGAAACCGGACGTTATCCCCCGAAAAACCGTTCCGAAAATCAAAAAACCGTCCGCCGCTGATCTACGGGAATTGGAAGCCCTTCCCGGTCACATCGAAGCCCTGGAAGCCGAACAAAACCTGCTCCATGCCGAAATGGCGGATCCGGCCTTTTACCGGCAAGGGGGGGAATCCATCGCCCTGGCCCGGGACCGCGCCGAAAAAATCGTGGCCGAACTGGAGACCGCCTATCATCGCTGGGAAGAACTCGAGGCACGGGTCGCCCTGACCGGCGGTCCCGCCTGACGGGAGTGGGTGTAAGACAAATTTCGAGGATACAAAAAAAAGCCTCATTTGGGGGCCTACTTGTATATTCAAAAGATCAGATGGACAGGGCTAAATCGGAATGGACCGCCATCCGGATCGAAATATTTTCACGCAGAGCCGCAGAGGGCGCGGAGCGGGGGTGCGAGGGGAAAAGCCAATCCGCGGGGTGAGCGCTCACGGGGCGTGATCGTGCACCCCGCG
>CAZCDO010000266.1:0-4079 GCA_964497135.1 uncultured Verrucomicrobiota bacterium | reverse complement strand
TGCAGTGACCGCGTGAATCCAAGTAAGTCGGGCATTCCTGCCCGACTCCGGGGGGCGGGGACGTGTCAGGTAAGAGTGAGTGACCTACTTGGGAGCCGGTTGCGAAGTGCACCGAATCGGAGATTCGCATCTGCGCCGTGAGCGGAAGGAGAAAAGCGTGCATGATCGCTAAAAATGCGCTACGTTAACTCCATGCAAAGGCAACGCGATTTTAAAAAACAACCTTGAAAATTTCGCCCAGCACCCCGTCCTGATATGCGCAAGGCCCCAGTTATCCAACTCACAGCAGCCCTGTTGACCGGGTTCCTCTCGGGTATTTCCATATCCCCGGCGGCCAATCCCCCCTCCTTCCAAGCCGAGTGGCGGGTGTCGCACGATCCGGTCTATGTGGGTGAACAATTTTATCTCACCCTCGAAGTCGTCTCGCGCGAAGGGTCGCTCACTAAAAACATCCAGTTGGCGGGGCTTCCTCCCACCCAGCACCTGTCCTGTAAACCGTTTGCCGATCTGCCGGTCGAAATCAGGGCCATTGACGACCAGATCTGCGAAATTCGCCGCTTCCGAACCATCGCCACATTGCTTCAACCGGGCCCCTGCGAAATTCATGTCACACTCCAAGGCACCCAAATCCGTAAAATCCAGAATTATTTCTTCACTCAGCGGGAAGAACGCCCGGTTTCCCTGACTACGACTCCCATCATTCTGAACGCCCTTCCCCTCCCCGAAGCCAACCGTCCTCCCGCTTTCGGAGGTGCGATCGGCACCGGGTTCGCATTGTCAGCTCAAATCGCTCCGACGTCCATGGTGGTCGGCGACCTGATGACGGTCACCATTCAAATACAGACTGCCAACCCGCTCGCCACCTTCGCTCTTCCCACCACTCCCCATCTTCCCCATTTCAAGCTCTATCCACTCAAAATCGAACCGCTTGCCGATAACCCCCAAATCCATACGTTTTCACAGATCGTTATTCCGCTTTCCGACCAAGCACGGACTTGGGGCCCGGTCACGTTTGCCTATTTCGACCCCCACCGCGGCGCATATGAACTCCTGACCCAAGGTCCCTTCGAATTGACCTTTCTCCCCGACCGCCCCCGACCCATCCCCGATTACCGACCTTTATCGGTTTCCACCTCCGATACGGCGCCAAATATCCCGATTCTTGCATTACGCACCGGCCGGTATTCTGGTTTTAAGGATTTTGCACATCTCTATGCCCAGCGCAAATTCGGCGAAGCCTTGCAATTCCCGGTTTCGGTTGGCAACGACGATCCACCATCGATCGCCGATGAAGAGTATAACCGGGGTTGCGCTTGGCTCGCGCTAGGCATGGGTGAAAAAGCCGCCGCCGTATTCCGCTCCGGGCTTTACCGGGCACCCCGGGCACCCGATCTCCGGGAAGGCGTTCGCCAAGCCGCTCTTGCTCTCGATTCCGTGTCCCCCCGCCCCCCTTTCATCCTCCGCCTCTGGGATCACGCCACTCTCGGGGAATGGACAGCACTGCTGGGTTTGGGGCTAGGGTTGCTGGGAACCGGACTCTGGTTCCGCCGCTGGCTGGGCCATTGGGCGTACGTCGGCGCCGGCCTACTCGTCGGCGGGGGACTGCTTCTGTTTCTCGCCGTCGGCGGGATCCGTTTCCGAAAGGATCTGAACCGATATCCGGAAGCCATCCTGACACCCGCCTCAACCCCCGTCAGCCTGGCCCCCGCTGAATCCGCACACCGATACACCGATCTACCCCGGGGTACTTGGATTCGCATCCGCGAAACGAACGGGGATTGGATCCGCATTTCAACGGAATCCGCGGCCGGATGGATTCCCGCCGCCTCGGCCGAAAAAGTTGCACCCGGTCAATCAAACATCCCGGGTCAATAACGTCCGGTTATCCCACAAATACGCCAGCCCGGACACCAGGGTCAACAGCGTCACCGCCAAGGCAAAGCCCCAGACGGACCATTCGAAGATCGGATTGAAAACCGGCTGGATCCGGGATAACCCATCCGCCGAAAGCAGCCACGGGAACAACTCATCCCGTAAAGCCAATCCCACCAAAATCGCAATGATCAGCAGAGTCTGCCAGATCATCTTTTGCTTGCCCCAAGCACCGGCGGAAATCACCGTTCCATCCCGAATCGCCAGTAACCTGACCCCCGTCACGACAAATTCACGACTGATGATCACAATGACCATCCACGCCGGGACAATCTGATCGAGGGCCACGAAACTGACGAAGGCCGCGCAGACCAGGATTTTATCCGCAACGGGATCCATTAATTGGCCGAAAGCGCTGATCAGATTGCGCGATCGGGCTAGTTTTCCATCCAGATAATCGGTCAATCCGGCCATCATAAAAATAACCATCGCCAGAGTTTTTCGGCAGGGAATCGCCGGAACCGTCAGGCAGATGGCCAGCAAACCGGTCAAGCCGATCCGGGCCAGCGTCAGTTGATTCGGTAAATTCATGGGCGTTTGAGCCTTTTATCCAAAAACACTTGGGCCATTCTATCGTAGCCATCGAATCCCGTCCAGCGCGCGTCGCAAAAATCACCCGGGTGTGCCGAACGGGGCACCCGATCCACGATTGTCTGACCATCCACCTCGGGCGCCTGGTTGGGACCCCGGGCGAGCCAGCACCCTGGCCGGTCTGTCGGCTTCTCCAGCATCAACGTCGTCATCTGCCCGATCTGTGCCCGGGCGTGGTTCATCACCCGGTTCTGTTGAGCTCGGAGCAGGGCGCGCCGTCGATCCGCGGCCTGCCGGGTGGAAACCCCCGGTCGGGTCGTTCGCGCCGCAGGAGTTCCTTCCTCCCGGAAAAAAGTAAACACGCCCAAATGATCAAAATCGGCCACCGCCAGGTAATCCCGCAAATGCCGGAAATGGACGGCGGTTTCGCCGGGATATCCCACCAGGCAAGTGGTCCGCAAGGTGATATCCGGTAACTGCGCCCGAATCCGCGCGCACAGATCGGACACCGAGCGGAGCGTCGTTGCGCGCCCCATGGCGCGCAGCATCGCGGGATGACTGTGCTGGATTGGCACATCGAGGTATCGACACACCTGCGGCACTTCCCCTATCGTCTCGAGCAAACTCCGATCGATCCCTGTGGGAAAGGCATATAACAGTCGGATCCAAAAGACGCCCCCCAAGCGACCCAAGGCCTTCAGCAGCGCCTTCAGATCCACACCCCGCCCACGATCACTGCCGTAGGCCGTCACATCCTGGGCGATCAGATTCAATTCTCGAACCCCCCGCTCCAGCAACCGCTCGCTCTCCCGAACAATCGAGGCGATCGTCCGCGACCGATACCGCCCCCGAAACAACGGAATAGCGCAAAAACCACAGCGATGATTGCACCCCTCGGCAATCTTCACGTAGCCAAACGGCCCTCCCGTAAAGACCAGCCGATCGGACCGCGGCTCGAAGGTTCGGATCGCCCGGTCACCGATCGCATTCAAACGATCGCCCCCCGAGGCCAACCGGCGGATTAAAACCCCGACCTGGTCCAATTGATCCAATCCAAAAAAAGCGGATACCTCGGGAAGCGCCCGGACCAGTTTAGCCCCCTCGCGTTGGGCCAGACAACCGCCCACCAACACCCAACGGCACAATCCGGCCGACTTCCGTTTACACGCCTTTTGAATGGCGTCCCAGGACTCTTTTTTTGCCGGCTCGATGAATCCACAGGTATTGATCACAATCGCCTCGGCCTCCTCCGGAGAAGCGGCCAGTTCAATTCCCTCTCCGCGCAGGCAGGCGGCGATATGTTCCGTATCCACTAAATTTTTGGCACAGCCCAGGCTGATAAATCCCACCCGGAGGGGGGGCGGTTTTTGAAAGTTCGGCGGGATGGACGAAACAGGGCCTGAAGTTTTTGGCATAAAACCGTTTTCCCATTTCCGGATTCGCCGCGAAATCGCAAATCATCGCCGAAGCATTCGTTTTCAGGGTGTGTCGTCGAAATAGGTTGGAGGCGGTTCTTCCGCTAATACCAGGCCCGACGATCCGACACCGGAGGGCGAAACTGGGGTCCCCCCGGTGGAGACCGGGGGACGAACTTCAGCGGGAATCGGCGCCGTCGG
>CAZCDO010000265.1:2909-4093 GCA_964497135.1 uncultured Verrucomicrobiota bacterium | reverse complement strand
GGATCTCACGGAGTTATTATGGACTGCGGGACTTCTGTCCCGCCTTGCCGCCAGGCGCAGTAAACTGCGCCCCCCAAAAAAAGCGGCAGTGCACTGCCGCAGTCCAAAAGTTCCGAAATCTGCCTGTCTTCCAGCTGTTGTGGGGGCGGACGGCGCCCGCCTTCCCCCTCAGCCGCTCGGTTCCCGCGGCCACCGGCCGCGGCTACAACAAAGGCCGAGGCGATTTCAGATCCCGCAGCTTCCCTATTCGCACATCGTGTAGTAATATAGGTCTTTTTGTTCAATCAGAGTCATTTTACCTTCCCGTGAGAGCGCGAGTGTATACCCCGTATAGTGCTCGATAAACTTTTCGACTAGCACGGGCACATAAATCTGCCAGCCTGTATCGGTTTCTTTTATCACCTGCTTCCAATCCTCCGGTTTCAGATTCTTATATTGTTCAAAGAGGCTTTCTCGCGTCGGCATGTTCGTGGCAATCTCGCCTCCCAAAAGATCAACAAACACGCCAACGCGTAACAACACCGCATTTTCTGTGGCCAGGGGGGCTTTGATTCCCGACAAAAAGGCCGCGATTTCGTGTGAGGTATTGAGCGGCAGAGCCTGTTCCGCCGCGGCCATTTTGTAGTAGAGGACGCCCGGCGTCATCGAGCTTCGGCCTTCATCAGGAACCGGAATCCCCACGCGATAAAACTGATAGGACTTACAAAATCTTTTCACCCGGTCCGGGACTTCATACGCATAGATCACGCTAATCTCAGACTTCAAGAGTTTGGCCTGCTCTCCATACAGCGTCGCCGCCTGGACCCGGGTTTCCTTGCTGATTTCGCCGGCATCGAGAAGAGAAGGTGCCAGTACTATGAGAAAGCAAACAACGCTGAAGATTAGGGCTTTCATTGTTCTACCTTTTTTCTTGAAGGTCCTTAAACTGACGGCCATAGACATACGCCTTACCCCAGCCTAACCCACCCCGCCCTGCGGGCACCCCTCCCGAGGAGGGGATCTTTCCGGCTCTTCACATCGGTCCCGAAGGGTCCCCTCCTGCGGAGGGGTCCGCGAAGCGGGGGGTGGGTTTATGCCACCTCGTCACAACCATCGGAATGAAGCAACGGACGATCACATTGATGCGTTCCATTCAATCCCCTTTGGGGCTCACGGGGGTTACGGACACCATGTTACTTTGACCG
>CAZCDO010000265.1:0-2809 GCA_964497135.1 uncultured Verrucomicrobiota bacterium | reverse complement strand
AGATATCACCCAGGAGCTGTGCATCGGCCGGCTCCTTGATTCCCGCCCATTTCTTCTGGTAGGCCAATTGTGCATCAACACCTTTCGAGGCGCGGATGGCCTTGGCGCACAGGGAGATCACTTCCCAGAAATATTTTTGATCAGGGTAAGCCGCTGACCCAGGGCGCGCGATGTCCTCGCAGAGACGGATGCAGTCCTCGTAGAGCCGGCAATCCAAATAGAGCCGGGCCAGGCTGGCGGGCCCCCTTCGGTCATCAGGACGATGTTTGGCATAGGCGGCTTCGAGTCCAACCATAATTGGGCTGATCCCCGCAGCCTGTTTCGGGTCTTCCCCGAGTAAATACACGGCGGCTGACACCGCTTTATCGAAATCGCGCAGGCTCAAACAGCGGCCTTGCTCAAGTGCGGTCGGAAGGGCGCGCAGGAACGGTTCTGCGACCGGTTGTCGGCGTTCCATCGGAAAAGACGACATTCCGAGAAGGATATTCCGGCCTGCCATGACCACCAGGACCGGGTGTTCCGCTCGGGTAGCAACCTCGCTCCAGGCATCGAACGCCGTCTCAAAGTCCGAACGGACATAGGCCTCCGCACCCACCACAAAACGATCTGAGAATTCCGTTTGCGCTCCGGCCAGTGCCGTTCGCAAATCGGATTCCAAATAAACAGAAGCAGGAGCCGTTTTTCCGGTTTTCCCCGCCTTCGTTACCCCGGCAGACCGCATGACCTCCGCCCGGGAAATGGAGTAGGCGTCGGCCAGCGTCCACGCCTCATCGTAAGCCCGATTGGATTCCTCGGTCTTACCGGATTCTTGCCAGCTGAGCCCCTGATTATACAGCATACTGGCGCAAGAGAGCGCATAGCCCTTCAGAATTGACTGCTCATACCGGAGGCGTTCATCGGCCGAGAACCGGCTCTTAAACTGGGCGGGACACAAGGAATCCGTGTCGGCCATCAGCTGACGATACTCTGCTTCGGCCTTTCCAAAACTGATCGACGCAGCTTCGAACTCGCCTCGATCCCGCTGCCAGCATCCGATTCGAAATTGGCAGTCAGCCGCCACAGAGGTACCGGGATAAAGGCTGGCAATCTCCTCGAATAATTTCATAGTCCGCTCGTCAAACCGAAAACCTGGGCGCCCCGTGTTCAATTGTTTGTTTTTTGTTATGATTTGGAACCTCGAACTGGAGAGAAGCACGATCATCTGCGCTTTTTCAAAGCTCTCCGGTTGTAACCGATCCAGTACGGTCTGTGACAGGGCCTCCACCCACCACTGGGCACCATAGGGCAAATCGCCAACCAGGCGGCCAAATACCTCCCGATCCCAGGGTCGCTGCATCAGCATCTCCAGCAAGAGTCCGGCCTTATCCACTTCTGAAACAGCGTGTTGATCACGGAATACGTCATCGGGTGTTTTCCAAAGGGTCCCAATGGCCTCCTCGGAGGTCAACACCGAAGCAGCGGCTGAGGCAATCGTCGCCTGGCATAAACGTTTGGTCTGGCTCGTAGCCGTGGCAACGAGTCGGAGCACAGACACCTGCTCACTCCCGGTTTCCCGGGCCTGCCCGGTGAACATGTCCGACAACACGCCGGTGATCATAATCTCTCCGTCAGAGCGGGGAGCCAACGTTACGGCCAGCGCATGGGTCGCGACCACCAGCGCTCGATAAGCCGGTACCTGTTTCGGCTCGAACTTGCCGCCCAACGTCAAATCCAATTCGTCCGTGCGGGAGGCGACGGCATCCCGTCCGGCCAGGCGCATTCCACTGGCTGTCACTGTTTCCTCCACCGCATTCCGCACCTGCGCAATGAGAGTTGGATCCACACCGGTACCGACAGAGACTCGGACCAGAATGACCGCCGGTGCCCGGTTGGTGAAGTTGGGTTGCCCGTCAAATTCGATCGTCTTGCCCGGCAACGCCCGTTCCGCTTCCTCCGCCAAGCGCGGCAATCCCATCAGCGCATAACACTGCCTCTCACGAATCCGAGCGAGAACAAACTGGGGATCGCGCTTGGCGGCCTCTAGAAAATGAGGCGCGGCCCGCAAGGGACGACGCAGGGCACACCATTCCATCCCGCGATAAAAGGATTCAAGGGACTCGGGAACTCGTTCCAGGCGAAAATCATTCGTCACTGCCTTGGGTTTAACCCCGCCAGCGGCTTCAGTCACCGCAACGGCCGCAGATTCCACCATGGCATCCATCGCCTTGGGCAGTTTCCCTTTTATCGTCACCGTCTTTTCGATCGTGCCGGCAGCCGACCGGATAATACGCACGGTCAGAACGTCTTCTTCGGCGCCCGTGGCCACTTCCCCCAAGACCAGGAAATCGGCCAGGCGCAGTTTGCCCACCACCAAGGCGTCCGGCGCGATGAATCCATTAGCACCCAACCCCTGTTCCGCCAGAACGCTCTGGATGAAGTCCCGGTCGAGCACCTCCACGCCGGCTTCAGCCCCCAACCGGGATGTGATCAGGTCTGGCAGTGCTTTCCCGGCCCAAGCCCAATCCGGGGCTGAACATGAAAATTGAAGAATTGCAACCGACGGACGGGCGGTCCCGGCGCTGGAAATGGGAATCGCGAGGGATACAACGACCAGACCAGCCATGCCCCAACAGGCAAAACGCCGCCATATTGAACCCCATCCTGCGTTGTTTTTCAATTCATACCTCCCCTGATCGGTTGCGGATAATAGATAAGACACTTTAGAGGATGAAGAAGTTCCAACCATTTTGACTCTTTTTAATCAAAACACCCATTGTTGAGTGTATCGTCAGGATGTGGACACGGTTTTCATGATCCGTCCTCCCTGCAA
>CAZCDO010000264.1:0-4122 GCA_964497135.1 uncultured Verrucomicrobiota bacterium | reverse complement strand
ATCATCGGATTAAAAGAAGAATGGGAAGCGCAGGGGGCGACCCCCGCCGAACTCGACTTTTCGGCCTTCCGCTATCGCTGTCACGAGAGTGGCGGCGTGTCGGTCAATACCTGGTTTCGCGGCGGACGTCCGGAAGAGGTGATCGAAGAAACGGCTGATCACAAGATCTATCGCGATGGGTGGGGGCGGACCATGCACTTACCCAAGGCCTACGCGACCTTGGCCCTCCCCATGGATTTCCCGGTCAAAACCATGGATGACTGGCTGAAACTCAAGCCGGGCTATCTTTTTTCCGAAGCGCGTCTGGCGTCGGACTGGGAAGCGGCCGCCCACCGCCTTCGGGAGCAGGGAAAGATGGTCACCGTTTCTATTCCGGGGGGCTTCGATGAACCCCGGCAACTCATGGGCGAGGAGGCCCTTTGCCTCGCCTATTACGACCAGCCGGAACTGATTCATGACATGCTCGATACGATCGGCGCCATGGCCTTTCAAGTTCTGGAACGGGTTTCTTCGAAAATTCAAGTCGATAGCCTGTCGGTCCATGACGACATGGCCGGCAAGAGCGGGTCCCTGGCGGGTCCCCGGCAAATCGCGGAATTCATCAAGCCCTATTACCGGCGGATTTGGGAGATGCTGTCCGAGCGCGGCGCGCGCCTGTTCGAACAGGACAGCGATGGGAACATGAATGGGGTGATCGATGCCCTGTTGGATTGCGGGATCAATTCGATGCATCCCCTGGAACCCGGCAGCGGCATGGATATCGTGCAAATCCGCGAAAAATATGGACGGCGGCTGGCTTTCCAGGGCGGATTGGATAAATATGTTTTGCGCAAATCCCAAGCCGATATCGAGCGCGAGTTGGAATACAAGCTTCCGCCGATGATCCGGACCGGGGGGGCGGTGCTGTCCTTGGATCATCGGATTCCGAACGGCAGTCCCCTCGAAAATTATCGGTTTTATATCCGGAAGGTGTGGGAAATCATCGAGCGGGAAACGGGATAAGCCATGCGCATCGCACCCATCAATCAGGCGGAAGCCATCATCGCGCCGCTCTTTGTTCAAATCCGGGAAGCGGGCGGTGTTCCCTTGAAGGGAATCATTTTGGACGATCGGATTGACGCCCGTTTACATCCGGTCTGGTCGCTCTGCTGGCGATCATCGGCCGAAATGGCCGTGGATCTCCGTTCGACGGTCTCCTGGGAATGCGCCCTGACATGAACGACAAGAAATCAGCCCTGTCCGATTCCTCCACCTTGCTTAACCAGATCGAGAGCCACCTCGCTTCCACTCTCTGCGCTGGCAACCATTGGGAAGGGCGTCTCTCATCCAGCGCCCTGGCAACAGCCACCGCCGGTTTTGCCCTCGACTGGGCCGGAACCCCGGAAGACCAGCCTCTCGCCCGTTCGGCCGCCGATTGGCTGATTGCCCATCAAAATGAGGATGGCGGCTGGGGCGATACCCCCGTCAGCAACAGCAATCTGAGCGCTACCCTGCTGGCTTTTTCCTTTTTAGATCGGCGCTCCAATCCCCGCCCCCCCGCTTCCTGTCTGGCGCAAGCCCGGCTCTGCCTGAGCCGTTTCACCGGCGAAGACTCCCCAACCGCACGCGCGCACGCCGTGCTCGCTTGCTATGGCCGGGATCGAACCTTCGCCGTTCCCATCCTCACCCAAACCGCTCTGGCCGGAGCATTGGGCACCCAAAATCCCTGGGCGTTCTTCCCGGCCCTGCCGTTTGAAGCCGGCCTCATCCCCCGCCGCTTCTACCGGGCGATCAACCTGCCCGTGGTCAGTTACGCCCTGCCGGCCCTCCTGGCTTTGGGTCTATGTCACGCCCACCACTGTCCGCCGCACAACCTGCTCCTGCGAGCTCTCCGGCGTCTGGCGCGGCCACGGGCGCTCCAACTCCTCGCCCGCCTGCAACCCGATTCCGGTGGATTTCTCGAAGCCATTCCCCTCACCGCCTTCGTGATCATGGCGCTCAAAGGAGCCGACGCGGAATCCCATCCGGTGGTCCGGAAAGGTCTGGATTTCCTGCGGGCCTCCCACCGTGAAGATGGCAGTTGGCCCATCGATACCAACCTCGCCACCTGGCTCACCAGTCTGACGGTTGCCGCCGGAACCACGGGCAAAATTCCGCCGGCATCCCTTCTGACCGATCATAAAAAAGACCTCACCCAATGGCTCCTTAAAAATCAATGGAACCGGGTTCACCCTTTTACCCTTGCCGCTCCCGGCGGATGGGCCTGGACTGAACGCTCCGGCGGAGTCCCGGACGCCGACGACACCGCCGCTGCCCTGATCGCCCTATGCCGCCTGGATCCGGATTCGCCAACCACCCGCCCGGCCCTCATCCAAGGAATCCGCTGGTTGTTCCAACTCCAGAATACCGATGGGGGCATCCCCACCTTTTGCACCGGCTGGCAGAACCTGCCCTTTGATCGGAGCGCCGCCGACTTGACCGCCCACGCCCTCCGGGCACTCGCTCTCGTCTGGCCCGTTCTCCCGCCCTCAGACCGTCAGCGCGGACTCGATTTCACGGCACGGGCCTTTCATTTTTTACGAATCACCCAACGCCGCGAAGGGTATTGGGTCCCGCTTTGGTTCGGCCATCCCCATCATCCGCGCGGACAAAATCCGGTTTACGGAACCAGCCGCGTGCTCCTGGCGTTAGCCGCCGTACCGCCCAACCTCCAACCGGACATCGCCGATCTCCGCCAACGCGGCCGGGACTGGCTGTTGGCCGCTGCCAATCCGGATGGCGGCTGGGGCTGGTCCCCGGATGGAACATCGGGTTGTGAAGAAACGGCCCTCGCGATCGAAGCCCTGGCCATCGACGGCCAGGCCGATTCCCACGCGGCCATCACTCGGGGTCGGGATCGATTGCTCGGGTTTTTCAAGGACGGCCAGGCGCCCCTCCCTCAACCCATTGGGTTCTATTTTGCCAGTCTGTGGTATTTTGAGGATTTATATCCCTGGCTTTTCAGTTGGGCCGCCCTTCGGGCGGCACAGTCCTATCTGATAGGGAGCTGCGCTCAACATCAAGAACGAGTGTAACCCCGCTCTACGAGCGGCATGAACTGGGTGTGATGGGTGTATCTGCGATTCGGTGTTAGCCGGAACATCTTATTCGTTGACATTCTGCACATTGGACTGCACAGTACTGTGCAGACAGGAGATTTGAGATGAGAACGATCAACTTCACGGAATTTCGAAAGCATGCTTCAGACCTGATGACAGACGTTGAGCAGGGCGAGACTTTTTTGGTCATTCGCCACGGTCGCCCGATCGCGGAAGTTTCGCCGACTCACAGTCAACCCTCATCCTGGAAACGACCGGCCTTGCGTTTGTCGATCAAAGGCGCCGGCTTGTCCGCGGCCATCATTGAGGAGCGGGAACATGAAACTCTTCCTTGATTCTTCAGCCTTTGCCAAGCGGTTTGTTGAAGAATCCGGAAGTCAAGAGGTGGAGCGCCTCTGTTCGCAGGCGGACGAATTGTGCCTGAGTGTCATCTGTGTGCCGGAAATCATATCGGCTTTGACCCGTCGCTCCCGCGAGAAAACCCTGACCCGTCAGAACTACGCCCGGGCCAAACAGCGTCTGGCTCAAGACGTCCGCGATACGGTCATCATCAACTTGACTCCGGAAATTATTCACTCGAGCATCGAGGTTCTGGAAAGCACATCGGTTCGAACCTTGGACGCGCTCCATATCGCCTGTGCCTTGGCGTGTGAGGCGGATTTGTTCGCTTCCGCGGACCATCGCCAGCTCGACGCGGCAAAAACTCTGGGGCTGAAAACAAAGCAAATATGAAAACCCCCGTTCTCCAGGCGAAAGACGCGGCCGCCTTGATTTCTGACGGCGCGACCTTGGGCACCGGCGGGTTTGTCGGCAATGGCCACCCGGAGGCGCTGACCGCCGCCCTGGAACATCGGTTCCTGACGAATGGCCATCCTCTCGATCTCACCCTCGTCTATGCCGCCGGGCAAGGCGATGGGAAAACCCGCGGATTGAATCACCTCGGGCATGCCGGACTGGTCCGGCGGGTGGTCGGCGGGCATTGGAATCTGGCACCCAAGTTGGGAGCCCTGGCCGTTGCCAACCAGATCGAAGCCTATAATTTTCC
>CAZCDO010000263.1:0-4176 GCA_964497135.1 uncultured Verrucomicrobiota bacterium | reverse complement strand
AATATCCCAACGATCCGGATCTGCCCCTGATCCTGAACAAGGTCTATCCCTGCCATGAGGTGGTCAAGATCGATTACCATCTCCAGGGTTGTCCCCCCGATGCCGATACCATCTGGGCCGCCCTGACCGCTCTGCTGACCGGCAAGCCGGTGCAATTGCCCTACGAACTGATCAAATACGATTGAGGAGCCCGCTTCATGGCCAAAACAAACCATCCCCGGAAAATCGTCATCGAACCCGTCACCCGGGTCGAAGGCCACGGCAAAGTCACGATTCTGCTGGACGAACATCAGCAGGTCCAGCAGGCCCGTTTGCATATCGTTGAATTCCGCGGCTTCGAACGGTTCATCCAGGGCCGTCCCTACTGGGAAGTCCCGGTCCTGGTCCAGCGCCTGTGCGGCATCTGCCCCGTCAGTCATCACCTGGCCGCCGCCAAGGCGATGGACCTGATCGCCGGCGTTGACCAACTCCCCCCGACCGCCGAAAAAATGCGCCGGTTGATGCATTATGGGCAGATGTTCCAATCCCATGCCCTGCATTTCTTCCACCTGGTATCCCCGGACCTGTTGTTCGGGTTCGATGCCGATCCCGCGATCCGCAATGTCATCGGGGTCGCGCGCCAGTTTCCGCATCTCGCCGTTCAGGGCGTCATGATGCGGAAATACGGGCAGGAACTGATCAAGGCCACCGCCGGCAAAAAAATCCACGGGACCGGCGCCATCCCCGGCGGAATCAACAAGAACCTGTCCCTCGCCGAGCGGGACGGATTCCTCAAGGACTTGGTTCAGATGATCAAATGGTCCCGGGAGTCGGTCGCCCTGGCCCGGGACTACACGGTCAAGCACCTGAAGGAATTGGCCGATTTCGGTTCCTTCGAATCCAACCACCTGGGTCTGGTCCGCCCGGATGGCGCCCTGGATCTCTATCACGGCAACCTGCGGGCCATCACCGCCGACGGCAAAAAGATCTTCGATCAGGTGGATTACCAGACCTATGCCGACTATCTCGCGGAGGAAGTCAAGCCCTGGTCCTATATGAAATTTCCCTTCATTAAATCGCTGGGCGCCGACCGGGGCTGGTACCGGGTCGGGCCCCTGGCCCGCATGAATACCTGCGACTTCATCGACACGCCGGAAGCCGATGCCGCCCGCCAGGAACTGATGGCCGTCACCCACGGCAAGCCGAACAATATCACCATGGCCTACCACTGGGCCCGGATGATCGAACTCCTGCACTCCATCGAAAAGATCAAGGCCCTCCTGCAGGATCCGGACCTCCAGGGCACCGAGCTGCGCGCCCAGGGCAAAACCCGCCGCGACAAAGCGGTGGGCATGATCGAGGCGCCCCGCGGGACCCTGATCCATTATTACGAAGTGAATGAACAGGATCAGGTCACCCGCTGCAACCTGATTGTCTCCACCACCCATAACAACACGCCCATGAACCGCGCCGTCGAAAAAGTGGCCCGGGATTTCCTGAGCGGCACCGAAGTCACGGAGGGTCTCCTGAACCGGGTCGAAGTCGCCATCCGGGCCTATGACCCCTGCCTCTCCTGCGCCACCCATGCGATGGGACGAATGCCCCTGGTCGTGGAAATTGTGAATGCGCGCGGGGAACGGGTCCATCACCGGGCCCGAGGAGTGGATCCGGATGTCTAACCGGTTACTGATTTTGGGGTATGGCAATCCCGGACGTCTGGATGACGGATTGGGACCCGCGTGCATTGAGGCGCTCCGGAAACTCGACCTGCCCGGTGTCACCTTGGAATCCGACTACCAGTTAACCGTGGAAGACGCGGCGCTGGCGGCGGAACATGAGGTGGCGGTATTTATCGACGCGACCGTCGCCGGACTGGAGCCGTTCGAGTTTCTCGAAGTTCAGCCGGCGGAAACATTAAGTTTTAGCTCGCACGACGTCGAACCGGGTGCCGTCGTCACCCTGGCCCAATCGCTGTTCGGCGCCCGGTTGCAAGCTTTTACGCTTGCCATCCGCGGGTATCGGTTCAATGATTTCGGCGAACATCTTTCACGACAGGCCTTGACCAACCTGGCGGCGGCCGTCGAGTTCCTGACCCCGCTGGCCCAGTCGGGAGGTTTGGGCTCAGCCAATACTGAGGGAGCGGCGTTTATAGAACGCGGCTACAACAAGCCGGTGTAGCACCGCTCTTTGAGCGGACGAGAGGTGCGCCATGTCAGTTAGAACAGAAGGAGATCGGTTATGAAAAACAGTAAATCCGTTATTCTCTGCATCGATGACGACCAGGATCTGTTGGATTCGATGCGCATCATTCTGGAGGGACGCGGGTATGCGGTGGAAACCGCCAATACCGCTCAGGATGGCATCCGCCTGTTCAAAACCGCCCATCCTGACCTGGTCATCGTGGATCTGATGATGGAGGAGGTCGATTCCGGAGTCACCCTGGTCCGGGACCTCAAAGCCCTCGGGGTCAAGTTGCCCCCCATTTACATGTTGAGTTCCGTCGGGGACAACTTGAACCTGAATATCGATTTCAGCGAGTTGGGCCTGACCGGGGTCCTGCAAAAACCCATCAACCCCGAATCCCTGGCCAAAACGATTGCCGCCCAAATTAAGGCGGGACGATAATTTTGGTTTCGGATTCCCGAAAATTAAATGGAGCCAACGATCCGAATTGAACGGACGACCTGCTCATTACGAGTGAGCTGCTCTACCGACTGAGCTACGTTGGCTTTGGTGAATGACCCGTATAGATTATCCAATCCCCCACCCGTCTGTCAATTTATGAGTTTCCGAAGTCGGGACAAGGCGGCATCCGTTTCGTGCCCTTGAGTCGCAATAATGTCGAGAAGTTCCGAAGGGGTGCGGCGGTCGGTCTCGGTGACGCGGTTGGGATTGACGGCCTTGAGGTCGTAAATGGCATCTTCGATGGTCTGGGCCTCGGATTCAGTGTCACGGGCTTCACGAAGAATGGTTTTCCATTTCTGGTCGAGGGCTTCAATTTCGGCTCGCTTAGGTTTGACGGCCTGTTTCTTCGCCTGTAGGGCGGTCTCGGCGATCTCAGCTTCGGCGAAGAGAACGACGGCCTTCTCACGGAAGGGCCGAGCCTTCTCCAAGGCGCGTTGCTGGACGTCGAGGAAGTCAACCGTCCAACTGCGGGGACCGTTGGCGCGTGTGGGAAACTGGGTGAAGAAATCGTCGAACTTAGATTGGGTAAAAGGAGTCTTCTTCCCAACCTTGATATCCGATAGGTCGTAATACCAGATCTTCTCTGTCTGCCTGCCCTTGGTGAAAAAGACCAGATTGGTCTTCACTCCGGCTCCGGCCGATGTGAAGATTCCGCCGGGAAGACTGACGATGCAGTAGACATCGCATTCTTCCAGCAACTTTCGCTTGAGTTCGACATACGCGTCATTGGCGCGAAAGAGCACGCCTTCGTCAAGGACAATACCACAGTGACTGCCGGACTTCATGCTTTTGAGCACGCTTTGGAGAAAGAGAATTTGGGTTGAACCGGTCTTATACTCGAAAGGAGTCTGGGCTTCCTTCCCCTCCTTGCCGCCGAAGGGCGGGTTCATCAGGACATAGTCAAAAAACTGAGGCGCTCCGGCGAAAAGACCGTCATAAGTGGCCTGACCCGAGAGGGAGTTCCCGTGCCAGATGTGAGGTTCGTCGATTCCGTGGAGCACCAAATTGGCCAGGGCGATGGGATAGATGGCGTTGTCTTTCTCGCGACCGTAAAACGTCTGCCGCCGCAAGGTCTCCAACTGGACACTGGTGACCTTGTCACCGGCCTTCTGGCGCATATATTCAAAGGCCTGCGCCAGGAATCCGCCGGTTCCGCAGCCGGGATCGTATACGGTTTTGCCAATCTCGGGATCGACCACGCGGACCATGACGCGAATAATTTCACGCGGCGTGAAGAACTGGCCACCATCATTGCCCTTCTCGCCCATCTTGAGCAGGAGACCTTCGTAAATCTGCGACAAGGTGAAGACGTGGGTGGTGTCAACATTCTCGGCGCTGATCTGATGCACCTTATCGAGGATGTCGCAAAAATTTTTCTCGGAATCGACACGACTGCGGTCCACACCGGCCATGATCTCGCTGATGACCTTCTGGCGCGGGGTGGCGCCGCGTCCGTTCTTGAGTTGCTTGAGGTGCGGCAAAAGCTCCGCATGAACGAAAGTCCAGACGCTG
>CAZCDO010000262.1:0-4227 GCA_964497135.1 uncultured Verrucomicrobiota bacterium | reverse complement strand
CAGGGGCCACCCGCACCCTATGTTAACTCGAAAAATAGGTGATTTGGAATGGCTGACCATCACAAATTGCCAAATCCGGGGCAATCTGGCAACGACCTCGGTGAATTGGCCCTCACCGTATGGGGGTGGGATCTATGTGCTGGGGGGGACGGTGACGATCTGTGATTCGATCATTGCCAACAATAAATGTAATGGGAGCAATAATAGCCGGTTCGGTGGCGGCTTGTACCATAATGGGGGGCTGTGTATTTTGCGAAATTGTCTGGTGGCAGGGAATTCTTCGCAAGCGGGAGTTGGCGACGGGATTTATGTCGGCGGGGCATCCACCACGAGGGTGGAAAACTGCACCATGGCGTTCAATGGGGGCCAGGGAATTTATCGGCTTGCAGGCACGGTTTCGGTCACCAATTCCATTGTTTGGGGCAATGGGGATGACATTCTGGGGACGGTGGCGCTGGGTAACTCGAATATTGAAGATGGCGATGGCAACGGCGTGGCCGGGTGCCTGAGTGCCGATCCTCGCTTTGAACGTGGGTTTTACTTGGCGACGGATAGTCCCTGCGTCAATGCCGGCGCCGATTCGTCCGATGAAAGGGGCTTGGCGAGTCTGACGACCCAGATTAACGGGACCAACGATAGCGATAACGTTGATTTGGGTTATCATCATCAAACCGGATTGGACTTCGACGGATTGGATTTATATGTTGCGATGGACGGCTCGGATGCCGCGCATGGCGGGACAAGCTGGGAGGACGCCTATCGGACGCTCGGGAAAGCGTTGGCCACGGTGCGGGATGGCGCTCAGATCCATGTCGGCCCCGGCTCGTATGGGAATGGTTCCGAGGTTTTTCCTCTAAAAATGACCGATCGGATCGGGGTTCAGATTAGGGGCGAAGACCAGACCACGACCGTGATCAATGCCTTGGGAAGCTCGAATCGGGTTCTGACGCTCACGGGTTGTAACAATGCCATTCTTTCCGATATGACGCTCAAAGGGGGCTATCTGGCGAATGCAACCAATAATTATGGCGGAGGAATCGCCGTGTTGACGTGCGGCGGGGTGACGTTTGCGGATTGCGTGATCAGCAGCAACACGGTGGCCGGAAATAATTTTGCGATTTATGGAGGGGGCGTATATGCGAGTGCCAGCGTGCTGGTGATGAGCAATTGCCTGGTAGAGGGCAATCTGGCAACCGCCTCGGGTCAGTATCCTAGTCCTTATGGGGGTGGTATTGCCTGCCAAAGTGGGATGCTATTCCTAAAAGATACCATTGTTTCGACCAATAAATGTGCCGGAAGCTCAGGTGGCCGGTTTGGGGGTGGTCTGTATCTGAGCGGCGTAAATGGTGTCCTGCGGAATTGCCTGGTCATAAGGAACAATACGGTGGGCGGGCAGGGAGACGGAATTTACGCGGCTGCAGCTTCAACTTCAGCGGTGGAAAATTGCACCGTGGCCTTCAATGCGGGGCAGGGAGTGAATCGGGGCGGGGGAAGCCTGTCCGTGATGAATTCCATTCTCTGGGGGAATGGAGACGACGTGGTTGGCACCGTGTCCCTGGGGTGGTCGGATATCGAGGATGGGGACAGCAACGGCGTGAACGGGTGTATCAGTGCCGATCCGCTTTTCATCAATGCGGGGGGGATGGATTATCGTTTGCCCAAAATCTCGCCCTGCCTCAATGTCGGCAGCAATCAAGCCTGGATGATCGAGGCGACCGATTTGGGAGGCTTGCCCCGGATCGGCGGGCAGGTGGTGGATTTAGGTGCCTATGAATATGCCGTTCCGCTGAAGGGGCCGGTTTACCGAATCCGCTGATCATTATGGGGAGGAGTCCAATACCATGAGCAAGCCTGAACCGAATAGTAAAAGAGCGGCGTACGCTCATGTGCGTCTGCTGGGGCTTTGTGCGCTTCTGGGGGTATTTGTCGGGGTGTGGATGGCCTTTGCCCAGCAGACTGACACAGACAACGACGGCATGTCCGATAGTTACGAGACTTTTTTCGGGCTTAATACGAACGATTCGGGGGATGCCGCAGTTGACGATGATACCGACGGGTTGACCAATCTGAGTGAATCGGCCGTGCTTACGGACCCGTTTGTCGCGGATACCGATCGGGATGGGTGGATCGATTCGGTGGATAGCAATCCGATTAGCCGGGTCTATATTCAATGGGGCGACGAGGATTTCACCGAAGGCGATTATTATGACTATACCGGCCCAAACTGGTGGCTGTCAGCCTATAAAATCGATGGGGAATGGATCACGAATCCGATTGCCTGGCATGTGCCGCTGGCGGAAAGCAATACCATCGGCAGCTTGAATATCACGGTGGACAGGGAAATCCTGACGAACGACACCGTATTGCAGGTGGACTTTTTCGATCACACCAACGCCTACCTTTATGCGGCCTTGGCGGACAGCAACGCGGTGGTGGTGGTAGGCGATCTCTTCTCGAATCTAATGACGGGAAGCAATGTCGATGTCCGGCGGAAGTATTCCGTGCCGTGGGAAATCTACCCGGATGCGAGTCGGCTGATCCTGTATCGGTTTTCGGGTGAAAACACAATCTACCAGGCTTTTCTTTATGTGGATTTGGATGGCGACGGACTGGACGCCGATCAGGAGAACCAACTCGGCACCTCTGACCACAATAGCGATAGCGATGGCGATGGCTTTCCCGATTTTGACGAAACCTTCATGCATGGCACCGATCCGGCAAATGCCATTTCTTATCCCAAGGTTCAGGTTTCCGGCGTGGTGTCCTATGGCGGGTCGGAAACCGGCGTGATTCATGTCATTGCCGCAACCGGCTCAGTTGCCTGGGCTGCGAGTTGGTGTGCCTCGCTTGAGCAACCCGGCTCGTATGTGGTGTACGATATCCCCCTCTTCACGCGGATTTGGGTGCGGGCGTTCCGGGATGGGAACGGGAATGGAACCCTGGATACCTGGGAAGCCCGGGGCGAATATCCCGCGAACTCCGTTGATGTAACCAACAATCTTTACGACGTCGATGTTTCCTTAACGGATCCCGATGCAGACGGAGACGGAATGAATGATGGGCTGGAACTCCGCCTGGGCAATGACCCCTCGGTTTCCAATGCCTATCACCGGCTTCCCTTCATGGAGGGGTTTGAGACCAATACGGTTCAGGTGGGCGACTTGAACGGACAGAATCTCTGGAAAACCATGTGGACCAATTCCGTCTTCGTCCAAACCAATACCGTTTTCCAAGGCCAGCAGGCGTTGAAAATCCATTCCGGCACAAACGAGGAAACGGCGGTCTGGCAGGATTTTGTCGCCCCAACGGCAGAGGTCGTCTGGTTGGATTTCAACGTAAAAGGCATTCCCGGTGTCGCTCCGACGAACGGATTGGAGCAAAGCGCTGCTTGGTTCTATTTCAATGAGGATGGTCGCTTGGTTGTATATGACCGGTTACAGCAGGCTGAAAATCGTTGGGTGGTGTTGACCAACCACGTTCCGGTTTCGGCTACGAATTGGGTCCGGATCACCGTCCGGATGGATTACCTGAATCGGCAATGGTTGATTTGCCTGAATGGGAAAACGCTGGCGTCCAATTTAGGAGTGGCCTCTCAGGAAACCAGTTTAAACCGATTGGAAATTGATGGCGGACAGGGATTTGCGGATGGAATTTGCATTACAACCGACACACCCGGCGACCTTGACCTGGATGAAGACAACTTAACGGACGCCTGTGAAGTCGAGCATTTCGGAAATCTGAATCAAGACGCTAACGGGGATGCCGACCATGATGGACTGACCAATGGCCAGGAATACAACAATGGAACCGATCCCCTTTCAGCCGATAGCGATGGGGATGGGGCTGGCGACCTTCTTGAAATTCAATGGAACCGCGACCCTTTAAATATGGATGTGTATGCGGGGCTGCCTTGGACCATCGGTTTTGAAGTGAGTGAAGGATATGCCGTGGGCGATTTGGGGGGGCAGGAAACATGGGGCGTTTTCGCGGGAACGGCCCAGGTTGGAACAGCGGATGTCTTTGCCGGCGATCAGGCTGTCTCGGTGGAGTCCGGCCCCAATAATCTGGCATCCATCGGACGGATTCTTCTGACGGGTAGCAACCAGATTCTCTGGACCGATTACTACGGCAAGCCCGCTATCGGGAGTCTTCCGAACAATATTCCTGCCCGAGCTACAGCGCTTTATACCGTATCCTCAAATGGCTTTTGGATGGGCAGGGACGGGA
>CAZCDO010000261.1:0-4251 GCA_964497135.1 uncultured Verrucomicrobiota bacterium | reverse complement strand
TGACGAAGAGCCAAATCATTGCGGGGATCGCGGAGCAGGTCGAAATCAGCAAGAAACAGGCCGTGGCGGCTATTGACGCGTTGGTCGGGATGGCCTACAAGAATGCCAAGAATGGCTTTACGATTCCGGGACTCGGCAAGCTCGTTCTGGTTCAACGCAAAGCGCGCATGGGCCGCAATCCCGCGACCGGCGCGACCATCAAGATTCCGGCCAAGAAGGTTGTGAAATTCCGCGTTGCCAAAGCCTGCAAGGACGCGATTCTGACCCAGAAGTAAGATCAATCGGTTTGACTCCGAGTAAAGCCGCAGTCTTCGGACTGCGGCTTTATGCTTGAAACGGAGGGCGGCGATGCCCATTTACGAATATGAATGCCGGGCTTGTGGCGCCCGGATGGAAAAGCTGATTCGAAATCCCGCCGATGTACCGGCCGTGTGTGACCAGTGCGGCGCGCCCAAACCGCGCAAAGCCTTGTCGGCCTTCAGTGTCGCCCGTCCCGCGACCGGGACCGGTTCCGGCTGTAAATCCTGTGCCGATAGTCCATCCTGTCCCTACAGCGGCGGTGGGTGCGGGTGTGCCGGTACCTAAGGGAGCCCGTCGATGTTTCAATCCCTACCCTGGTTGGCCTTGTCGGGTCTCGGCCTGGCGGTTGGATTTTTGAGCGGATTATTGGGGATCGGCGGCGGGGTGATCATGGTGCCCGGCCTGGTCCTGCTGTTGAAGATGACCCAGCAGAATGCGCAGGCGATCAGCCTGGCCGTCATGGTGCCGGTGGCGCTCTGGGGATCTTTTCGCTATTTTAGCAGTCCCAGTCTGACCTTCGATTTTCGGGTGGTGGCGCTCCTGGTCATTCTGGCCCTGGTGGGAACCAGCCTGGGAACCGCTTTGGCGCTGTATCTGTCCCCCGGCACCCTGCGCAAGGTGTTTGCCGTGGCGTTGATTTTGATGGGCGCCTGGATGTTGATCAAGTGAGCGCCGGGATGCGATCATGAAAAACCAGGTTTGCTGGACCGAACGGTTGGAAGACGGCGTTCGCCGGGAAATCCGGGTCACCTTTTCGCGGAATGGTTTGAAATGGCAATTCAAGCGGAGCGATGAAGATCGCTGGGTGTATGACCGAACTCCGACCCCCGCGGAATGGGCGGATCTAGAGGAGCGGGTGCTCAACCGGTATCAACGGCGCGCAGTGCCCTTCAAAGATCTGGAGCAGGTGCGCGCGGCCCGGGCCCGGGCCGGAGGTTGAGGGCGGGGTGGCGTGGGATGGTTGTTTAATCCATTAACTTAACAACCAAAAACTTCTCCGCCCCGATGCGGCTTAGCGCCAGCCGAGGGGATCGCGGGTGTGTCGCGTTTTTCTTTCCGGACGCCGGGCGATTCGGTCGATTTCGCCCAGTTCCCAAGTGAGCTGCGTGAGTTCACTTTGGGATTTTCGGATTCGCGCGGTGAGTTCGGTCCGGATGGACAGGATAAAAACCGAATCCCCGATTTTTTCGGTGTAATTCCAGGCGGTTTGTTTTTTTGCGGCCCGCAACTCTTTTTTGACTTGGCGGATGGACCGCGCGAGACGGGCAATCAAGTGCCGGATCGCCGAAATGGGGGTGTGGACGCCCAAGCCGGCCTCCCCCTCCTCACAACGGGCGAGAATGCCCTGTAGCGTTTCCACATCCTTATGTTGGTAGGCTTGCTGGGTTTCATGCCAGAGATTTTTGCGGGCTTCGGACTGTTCTCCGTGGTGATCGGGATGCAGGCGGCGCACCAGGATCCGATACAACTCCCGGACGGTGGGAGGGTCCTGTTCTTCGGCCTCCGGTTGGGGCGGGGAGAAAAGGCCTTTGAAGAAATCGGCGAATTTTTCCCAGTGCTCCTCGTCCGGCGGCGTTTCGTCGAATTCCTCCCGGTCCGGGTCGTCGACGAAGGGATCCGCCTCCTTTGGGCGGGACCGCAGGTCCTCCTCCCATCGCCGATCCTCCTCGATCGCCGCATCGGGATGGGCCTGTCGATGGAGGTATTTTCGATACGCGTCGATCTCGGAAATATGGAACCGATCGGCGAGTTCCAGGACCGAACGGAAAATGGCCTGCTTGGCCGCGATGTCGTTGAGAATTTCGCGATGGCGGGACAGGATCTGGCCGAAGGTCAAATGGAGCCAGCGGAGAAAACCGGGTCGATCTTCGGAGTGGAACCGCTGGAGTTGTGCGGAGAGCTCGGCCAGTTTCCGTTCCGTGCGCGCGTGCGCCTTGAGCTCGCGTTTCCGGATGGCGTCAGTGTTAAGTCGGATCAAATCCCGAGGCCGGGCCGGGGAACCGGGCGGCACCGTCCTGCGACTTCGGGCGGGGGTCTTGGATTTGCATTGGTTTTTCATCAACCCGGCAATATACTCTTTTTGGACAGTTGCCACACGAAAATAAATCATGAATTTGTACATTGTTCGACATGGGATCGCGGTGGATGTGGGCGAGCACGGGGTCCGCAAAGATGCCGATCGTTTCCTGTCCGAGGAGGGTCGACGAAAAACCGCCGCCGTGGGGCGCGGGTTGAAACACGTGGGGGTCAAGCCGGACCTGATTTTGGCCAGTCCCCTGGCGCGGACCCGCGAAACGGCGGAACTGATCTCCGGTGCCTACACCCCGGCGCTACCCTTTGACGTGTTCGAGCCCCTCGCCCCCGGCGGTGATTTTGAGGAGGTGGTACGGGCGCTCAAGGAGCGACCCGCAGGGGACCTCATGTTGGTGGGGCACATGCCGGAGGTGGCGGAGTGGGTTTCGATGTTTGTCGGGGGGGATCCCGGGATGGAGATCACGTTCAAACGCGCGGCGGTGGCGTGTGTCCGATTTGAGGGGCCGCCCGCCGTGGGGTGCGGCCGGTTGGACTGGTTGATCCCTCCCGGCGTTTTGCGGTGTCTGGGAGAGACGGATGTAAGATAGATTTCTGATTCTGGTTCATGCTGCGCTCTGATGGGAGCCACAGAATGCATCGAACAATCTGCTTTTGATGGGGGAGCTAAAAATCAGAACATTTTCCGCTCCCGAGGGATGCCAGCGCATGCCGGACGCGCTACGGGAGCAATACCTGGCGGGCAACACCAGCCGGGCGGCTCGTGAAGCGCCGCCGCCATCCACCTATTCCGGTTTGACCTCGGTGACCAACGGAATTCACAATTCGATAGGCTGCGAGATTCATCACAGAAAAACCAGTTAAGTTTGCACTCCCCGGTTGTGACGGTGCCTTCCGATAAAGATGTCCGTTAAAGATTGTTAATCGGTACGAAATCGGGCACACTATACGCTTCATTTGTCAGGTTTGACGGATTCTCTTTATTAGGTGAGGTTCACATGCATGCCGATATCGAAAAACAGGTCGCTGAGTTACAGGCTGCCCGATCCGCCCTGATGGACGGGTTCGGACAGGTGATTGTGGGGCAAACCGCGGTGTTGGAGGAGTTGTTGATCACGGTATTTGCGGGGGGGCACAACCTGTTGGAAGGGGTGCCGGGTCTCGCCAAAACCCTGATGATCAATACGCTGGCCCATTTGATGGCGCTGGATTTCAAGCGCATCCAGTTCACTCCGGACCTGATGCCCTCCGATATCACCGGGACCAATGTGATCGAGGAGGATCATGTCAGCGGCAAGCGCATCTCGGTGTTTATGGCTGGCCCAATTTTTACCCACGTTCTGCTGGCCGATGAAATCAATCGGACCCCGCCCAAAACCCAGTCGGCCCTGTTGCAGGCGATGCAGGAAAAGGAAGTCACCGCGGCCGGGAAGACGTATCCGCTCTCGCCGCCGTTTTTTGTCCTGGCCACCCAGAATCCCATCGACCAGGAAGGCACCTATCCCTTGCCCGAGGCGCAGAAGGACCGGTTTTTATTGAATACCTTCATCGGGTATCCGGCGTTGACCGAGGAAGAGGATATCGTCGAAAAAACGACTGCCAACTGGGAGGCTGCCGTCCAGCCGGTATTGGATCGGGAGCGCCTGATCGCTTTTCAGAAGGTCGTGCGCAGTCTGCCGGTTTCCCGGCATGTGACGGGATATGCCGTGGATCTGGCGCGGGCCAGCCGCCCATCCGATCCGACGGCGCCTGAATTCATCCGCAAACAGGTGATTTGGGGCGGTGGCCCGCGGGCGGGTCAGGCGTTGATTCTGTGCGCCAAGTGCCGGGCCGCAATGGCCGGCCGGATCAATGTGTCCTGCGAGGATGTCCGCCGGATGGTTCTGCCGGTGATGCGGCATCGGGTGGCGCCCAGTTTCG
>CAZCDO010000260.1:0-4258 GCA_964497135.1 uncultured Verrucomicrobiota bacterium | reverse complement strand
ACATTCGCCCAGATTGGCGGTGGCCCCGATACTATTAACATGTCCCTTATCCCCTCTAACCCCTTAATCAGATTGGTAAACACCGGGATCGATATCCCCCCTTATCCCTCAATACAAAATGAGCATGTACAAAAAAACAGATACTCTACCAGCAGGAAGGCAAACGATTGATTTCGGTGTACCCGAAGGATTTATCCGTGTTGGATAGTTTGCTTCTGACGAAACTAAGCCTCTACGGTTTTCATCTTCAGCATGGACGCGCGTAGCAAAGGCAGATGGCAAGGTTTGGAATTGATATTCAGGGGAAATGGTTTAACGTGACGACATGAAACGTCGTGAACAACGATATGGTCGCTACAGAGCATTGGCGGGGCTTTTTGCCCTGATCTTCGGGTTGGGTTTACGAACGTCCGCTCAAGCCCAGGATCCTTCATTCCCGCCCGCTGTTCGTTTCGATTGGGAACCGGTGGGGCTGGGCGGCGGCGGGGCCATGTTTACCCCCGCCATCAGTCCGGCCGATCCCAACCGGATGATGGTCAATTGCGATATGAGCGGGGCGTATCTGTCCCGGGATGGCGGGCAAACCTGGAACTTGATTCACCATCGCCAACTGCAGGGGAATATCCGTTGTCGCCCGGCGTTTCATCCGACGGATCCTCAAATCATTTTCGCCGCAGGCGACTGGGCGGGCTCGCTTCGGGTGTCGCGGGATGGCGGGCAAACCTTTCACCCCATCGGGGATCTCACGGCCGGATTGGTCGGCGAAATCGCGATTGATCCCGATCAACCGGAACGGATGCTGGTGGGCACCTCGTCCGGTGTGGCGCTCTCGAACGACGGAGGGGTCCACTGGACAACCTGCCCGGGCGTTGGGGGCACGCCCCTGGCCTTTCGGTTCGAGCGCACCGATCAACCGGGGAACCGCGCCTTGTTTGCCGGGACGACGAAAGGCCTTTTCCGTAGCGAGGATGGCGGTCAAACCTGGCTTCTCAAAACGAATGGATTGCCATGGGCTGAAGTGCGCTCCTTTACGGGAGGTTCCGATCCCCGGACCCGCAACACGGTGCTCTATTGTTCTGTGATGGCCAAGGCTCAGGCGGGCCAATATGTCGGAGGGGTCTATCGATCCCGCGACCGGGGCGAATCCTGGGAGAGCGTGATGAAGGGCGACATCAATCGGGAGATTCGGCAAACTGACGAGTGGGCTGATGGTCCCATCGCTCAATATCCCTGTGTGCTGGCCGGCGATGCCGATCCCGATACGGTCTATGCGTTTAACACCAGCACCGGGTTCGATCCACCGCATCACAATGCCATCTGGAAATCCGAAAACGCGGGTGAAAGTTGGAAGGCGACCTTTTATTCCGATCCCCGCTGGAAAGGGCTCTACAACGTCGAGCCCAATTGGCGGACCGCCGCGCTCGGTCAGAATTTCCAGGAAGTGGGGCTGGGCTGGGCCATTTGTCCGTCGGATTCGCGGCGGGTATTGTTTACCGATATGGGTATGTGTTACCTCACCCGCGATGGCGGGCGCACCTGGCTCAGCGCGGTTTCGAAAACCGCCGATCCGGCAAAGACCGGGCCGGATTCCCGGTGGCGGCCCCGGGGTCTCGTCGTGACGACCACCTGGAACTATTATGTGGACCCTCATGCGTCCAACCGGCATTACATCGCCTATACCGATATCGGGTTCGCGCGGTCAACGGATGGCGGGCGAAGCTGGCAATGGTGGGGGAAGAAAGGACGGCCGCCCTGGCAAAACACCTGCTACGAACTGGCGTTCGATCCTGAAATCCCCGAAAAAATCTGGGGCGCATTTTCCGCCGTACATGATATTCCCAATGGCAACATCATTGAGAATCGCCACACCTCGACGGGCCCGGGAGGTATTTGTCTGAGCGTGGATTCGGGAGTGACCTGGAAACCTGCCAACCTGGGGCTCCCGGTTTCGGCAACGACCTCGGTGATCGTTGATCCGCGCAGCCCGCGGGATCGGCGGCGATTGTTTGCGGCGGTTTGGAATCAGGGGGTTTATCGTTCGGAGGATGGCGGGCAACACTGGGCACCGGTGGGGCAGGGCTTGGGTTCGGAAAAGAATAAACGGGTCACCCGGGTTTTTTTGCATCGGGACGGCAGTCTTTTTGCTTTGGTTACGGCGCTGCGAGTGGGGCGAATTTTTCAGGAGGATGGGGTTGGGCTTTTTCGGCTGAACCCGGAAACCCAGAGGTGGGAACCGCTGACGGCGACGCGCTTCCTCTGGCCCAAGGATTTCACCGTTGATCCCGCCGATTCCCGGACTCTTTACCTAAGCGTGGCGGATGCCGGTCCGCGTAAAGAAGGCGGGCTGTACCGGACCACCGACGCTGGAACAAGCTGGGACTTGCTGGCCCGGAAAGGACCGGAACATTTCGGGGCCTATCTGGATCCGCGCCGGAAAGGTTGGATTTACATGACCTTGACCGAAGGAGCTCCGGAATACGGCCTCTATCTGTCACAGGACAATGGACAAACCTTCTTGCCGGTTGAGAATATGCCTTTTTCGAATATTCAACGGGTGTCCTTCGATCCCCAGGATGAGCGGATCCTGTATGTGACGACTTTTGGCGCGAGCGTGTTTCGGGGGACGATGAACTTGTCGCTGCGATAACGTCCCAGGTTTAACCTCTTTGATTCTTCATGATTCTGTATTCTGCTGAGATGGAGCCGGGGTGCCCTCACCCCGCAATCTTCCCAGAAAAGAGCCGGGGTGAGGGCACCCCGGCTCCACAACATCTACTTGATGCAGAATTATTTTGCTGCAGTCCTTACGCCTTCCGCCGCGCCGTCTGCTCCTTGCGCTTGGCGGCAGCCTTGTCCGCGGCCTGGGCGTTTTGGCGGGCTTCCTTGGCGTTTTTCCGCATTTCGGCGATCGACTTGGTTTTCAAGCGTGCGGCGCCTTTCCAGACCTTGGTTCCCAGCCGTTTTTCGCTCTTGAGGCGTTGTTGGGCCTTGGGAATTTCCTTCCGGTATTGCGGCAACCATTGGGCCTGGGCGATCAGCATCTCGTCAACCATCTGGCTGATTTCGCGCGGATCGCAGACGGCGCCGGTCAGCGGATCCATCATCGCCGCCTGTTTCAGCAGGGCGACGTCACCCTGTACGGCGGCTTCGACGGCCAGCCGTTGAACACTGATCGAGACATTGCACACCGCGGCACAGCCCAGAGGCAGATCGCCGACCTTCGGGATGCTGATCCCGTTGCGATCGACGTAGCAGGGCACTTCCACGATGGCATCATCCGGCAAGTTGGTGATACAGCCGTTGTTCGGCACGTTGAAGTGGCCCCGATAGGGCCGGCCCGTGAGCAGGCTTTCAATGATGAAACTGCCGTGTTCGTGACCGCGCTTGTCGGGCGCATAGCTCCAGGGTTCCTGCTTCAACCAGTTGGGGAAATCGGTTTCAAACCAGTTACGGCCTTCGGTGCAGACCCGGAGATAGCCGCCGGTTTCGCCGTTGATCCACGAATCAAGCGAGATCCACTGGCGGATATCAGAGGCGCGTTTGCGGTACCAGGGAACATATTCCGATACATGGCCGTTGGATTCGGTGGTGTAATACCCGAACCGGCGCAACAGATCGATGCGGACCTTCTCGGTTTTTTGGTAAACCGGGTGGGTTGAGAATCCTTCCAGAAGGCGACCGGTCCAATCTTTGCCCTGGTATTTGACCTGGATGTACCAGGTTTGGTGGTTGATTCCGGCGCAGATGATATCGACGTCCTTGACCGTGACGGGTTTGAATCCCTTGTCGGTCGGTTTTTTCCCGCCGTTGATGAGGAATTCGATCACCGAGGCGATTTGCCAGTGGCCCCCCATCACGCCATGGCAGAGACCGATGGTGCGGACCTTCCCATACTGATTGGCCGCCCAGGTGTTCATGGCATTGGGATTGGCATAATTGAGGAAGAGCGCATTGGGTTTGGCGACTTCCCGGATATCCCGGCAGAAATCGAGGATGGCCGCGACATTGCGCTGGCCGTACATGATGCCGCCGATGCAGAGGGTGTCGCCGACGCATTGGTCGATCCCGTATTTCAGGGGGATATCGATATCTGTGGCGAAGCCTTCCAGTCCACCGACGCGACAGACACTATAGACGAAATCGGCGCCTTCCAACGCGCGCCGGCGATTCGTGGTGGTGGTGATGCGGGCGGGCAATTTGTTAAACTCGATATCGCGCCGGACCAATTGGGCGAGCATGTCGAGATTCTGGGCATTGA
>CAZCDO010000259.1:0-4292 GCA_964497135.1 uncultured Verrucomicrobiota bacterium | reverse complement strand
CGCCCAGAGCGGGAATAGTTGGGGGCCCCACGGGCGGGGGTATTACCTGGCCGGCAAATTGATGTGGAATCCCGAGGCCGACACCGACGCCATCCTGGCTGATTTTTATGAAAAAGCCTACGGCCCCGCGGCCCCGATCATGAAACGGTACCACGAGCGGATCAGCCCCGACTCGAGTAATCTGGTGAGTACGGTTCTCCTGGGCCAGGCGTTCAGCGATGTGGACGAGGCGTCAAAAGTTGCGGCCGACCGATCGGATGTGCTGGCCCGGTTGGGCGATATCAAGCAATACCTCCGCTACCTTCACTTGCGCTGGGTTCTGGATGAGGAAACGGACAAGGTGAAGAAAAAAGAGGCGTTTATCACCCTGATGCGCCAGCTCTATGCGTCGCGCTATACCTATATGACACACTGGGCGGCTGCAGCCTACCGGTTGGGCAAAATTTACGGCGTGGCCTTGAATGATATTGAACTCGTCCCCTCCGGTGGACGAGGGCATTCCAAATTTAGCAAGCTTCAGGGCGACATCACCGTTCCGGACGTTTGGATCGGCACCCCGGAATTGACCTTGGATCAAATCGAAGCCGATTTCCAGGAGGGATTGCGTTATTTTGCGGTCAGCGATCTGAGCGAACAACCCTTTGATCTGGACGATCTGGTCCCGGTCCAGTTCCCGCCCTACCCCGGGTTATCCCGAAAAACCCCCCTTCCGGGCGTTCCGGACGGCATGCGAATGGATTATTACCAGGGCGGACCGCGCTATGCCTTTCACTCGTCCACCGGCGAAGCGATCAAGCTGGACATCTCCACCGGCCGGCTGGCCCAATATCGGGGACGGGGGGATGCGACTTGGTGGCTGAGGGGCCCCGGGGGGGCAACCTGCACAAACCTGGTGGCCACCGGTCGCATGCCGCTCGACAACCAACCCCATTCCCTCTCCATTCCCGTCCCCACCAACGGAACCTATATCCTGGAATTCAAATCGAATGGGTCAGGGTGGACGGTTACGTATCCGACCAATCGGCCCGCCAGTGTGCTTTGGCCGCGGGGTACTGTGTTGGGTTTCGGTTCACCGGTCTTCTATGTTCCCAAAGGGACCCGGGCTCTCCATTATTTCTGGAATGGGGGAAAACATGATCTTTACGGACCCGACGGGAAAGTCGTTGGACATTCGTCCGGCGGCATGGGAACCATCGTCACCATTCCGGTTCCCGCCGGAATGGATGGGGGCATCTGGAGTTTGCGAACAACCCCACGCGAAATCTGGTTTTTCAATATTCCGAATAGTGTTGCCGCCACACCGGATGCGCTTATGATTCCTCGTGACCTGGCGGAAAAAGACGGATTGTTAGTCCGTCACCCATCCGAAGCAGCGATCAACACTAAATAATGAGGTCAGAGACTATGTCGCAGCAGTGCTCGAGTCCTGCGCCCGGAACCACGGCGTCTCTTCGTTTACAGTCCCTTTTCGATGAACGGTTTCAGGCCGGACAGTTGCCGGAAGGCTGGTACACCGATACGGCATTTCCGCGATACGAGATCGGCGCCTGGGATTGCCAGGGTTGGGACGGGGTCATTGCGCCCTTGCCGCATGATGCCTGGCATCGCCTCCGGATTGAGCTGGAACTGGATCAGATCCAAACGGGCGCGACCGCTTTTTGTGGAACCGATTCGCGGACGGCGCTGCACGTCTCGCTCCTCCCGGCAACCACGCCCCGACACCAAGCCGGCGACGGCGGGTATTGCATCCTCCAATCCACAGTCCCCGTGCCGCTGGAAAACGGTGGGGCTCATCTGGTTTTTGAATGGACCGACGAGACGATGCGCGTGACAGCCGGGGCGGTCGAAATCCTATTCGCACCGAACCTGCGCGGCTCCGCCCGGGCGGGAACCGTCCACCTGGGATTCAGTAAATGCCGGGTGCGTCAGATCACCGCAACCGGTGAGCCCTTGGATAAAGGGTCGCCCCCGCTGCGGGCCCTCCAGACCGGATATCCGTTGGAAGTGACCGTTGATTTCAACGATGACCTCATTGCCTGTGGCTGGACCCACAAAACCTTCGAGGCGTTATTCGCCGAACTCAAGTCCTGGGGCACCCGGCGCGTGTCCTGGATCGACCTGGGCCGCGCGGCGGATGAGTATTTCGATTTCGCCCCGCTCAACATCGCCAAACATGCCCGGGACACATTTTCAGCCGTCGGCGATATTTTCACGGCGGCCGTCGACCATGCCCATCGGCAGGGGATCGAACTCATCGGACTCTTGAAACCCCTGGACATGGCGATCCAGGGCTACAGTTGGCCGCCGTTTTCCGAGCAGGCCCGCAAGCATGGACGGATTCATCGCATCGGAACCAGCTCCGGCTGGGTCTCGCGCATGGCGGCGGATAATCAGCATTTGCTCACCACTCGCAAACCCTCGGCCCACGGGCCGGGACACAATGCGATATGGACCCGGATCGAACTGGTCAAGGATGACGCCGAACCGGCGGCCTTCACGCCGGACCAAGTGACCTTCAGGGTTTCGAACGACAACGACACGTACCGTCCTTATGACGGCCCGATTCACCGCCATGAACAAGTGGAGGAACGGTCGGTCTATCAGTCCACCCCGTCGGGCCCGCGGCCAACCGCCGAAAAACGCCGGGTGCGGGTGTTTCGATTCGACGGTCTCATTGTGCGGGATCCGTTTTTGGTCATCACGATCGACGGCGCCCAACGATCCTTCTCCAACCGGCTCTGTGACCTCATTCATATTTATGGAGATCAAGGCGAAGAGACCCAGATCACGTATGGTCTTTCCCGACGCCGGGATGACCACTCGACCCGATTTAACTGGGGACCGGACCAGGCGACCGGCGGGGTTGTGCCGGAATTCAAAGGGGGATTCGAATTCAACCGCTATCCCGGGTCGCCGAGCATCAATCTGACGTCGGGCGGGGATCCCATCAATACGCCCTTGGCATTGGATCGCGGGGCGGGCTCATTTCTAGCCCTGGCCCGGGGCAAGGATCGCAGTCCGCTCGCCATCCTATCTCCCTCCTTCCCTGAGACGCGAAAATTATGGATGACCTGGGTCGAGGCCATGCTGGATTCCGGTGCCGATGGAATCGATATCCGGCCTGGAAGCCATCATGCCGATTTCGCCTGGATCGAATACGGATTTGAGGAACCGGTGCGCAATGAGATGCTCCGCCGGACCGGGGTCGACATCTGGCAAACCGATGAGTTCGATTATGACCTGTGGCGGCGTATTCGCGGCGAGGGCTGGACGCAATTCATCCGGGAGGCGGCGGCGGTGGTGCACGGGCGCGGCAAAACGCTGGCCCTGCATATCGATAGCTTTTTTGACGGAGCGCCCGGCACCGGCGGCGGCATGAACCTGGTGTGCGACTGGCGGAGCTGGCTCGAGGAGGGGTTGGCCGATCGCGTGACGGGAAAGGCATTATGGCCCGACTCTCGATTTTCACGCGAAGTCATTGAACTGGCGCACGCCAAAGGAATACCGGTCACCTATGCCCCTTATTGCAATAACTTTTTCGAGGACCGCCGATCCACCAACCACATCGGCGATTCCCCGAAAGGCTGCGAGATCCCCGTCGCCCGGTTGATCGAGTGGGGCCGGCGTAGCGGGTATGACAGTTTCCTTTTTTACGAGTGCGCCTCCGCCTTGCGCGCCAAGGCGGATGGCACCATCCACTTCAGACCTAACGCAGAGCCCTTGCGTCGGGTTTTGCAGGAGCAGTTCGGATCCGGATGAAACCGAAAGGCGCGCATAGAGCGCGGCTACAACAAAAAGCGATATAACCCCGACACAGCGCGACAAGATTCAGCGGGGCAGGTGTAACCCCGCTCTATGAGCGGAATAGAGGATGAATGTGATGAAAAACAAGTTGCTGAAAATGACCGCGGGTGGTGTGTTCGCCCTGGGACTGGCTACCGCCGGAATCGTCCAGGGGGCACCCCCGGCTGGCTTGCCGCTGGCGCGCGACAACCAGGCGGTTGCGATCATCATCGTTGAAAAAGCGCCCGACGCGACCAACGAAGTCAAACAATACAACGAAAAGCTCCTGGAACCCGCCAAGGATCTCCAAAAGTATCTCACCCAAATGAGCGGAGTTGAACTGGCTTTGATCGCAGAAGGGGATCCGCTTCCGGCTGAGGCAAAAACGTTTCTCTACGTCGGGCACACGAAAGCCGCCGCCCAGGCTCATATTGCCATTCCTTCGGGCTTCGATAAGTCCATCACGGAAAAAGCCTTTGAAGAGGAAGGCTATATCATCAAGAGCGTTG
>CAZCDO010000258.1:0-4340 GCA_964497135.1 uncultured Verrucomicrobiota bacterium | reverse complement strand
TGAGTTCACCCCTGCTCGATCAATTGGTGGCCGACATCAAAGACGCCATGAAAACCCAGGCGCAAGCCAAACTGGTCGCCTTGCGAACCCTGCATTCTGAGGTTAAAAACGCCACGGTTAATGCCGGCAAAGATCCCACCGATGAGGCGGTCGTCCAGGTCGTCGCCAAGGCGATCAAGCAGCGGCAGGATGCCGCCATCCAGTATCGCGCCGCAGCCCGCGAAGATTTGGCTGCAAAAGAAAACGTCGAAATCGAGATCTTCCGCAGGTATCAGCCCCAGCAACTCGACCGGCCGGCAGTCGAGGCCATCATCCGCGCCGCCATCGCTGAATTGGGTGTCTCCTCCAAGAAAGACATGGGACGCGTCATGCAGGCCATCATGCCCAAAGTCAAGGGCCGTGCCGATGGAAAAATGGTCAACGAAATCGTACAGGCACTGCTGTCTTGATTGGGGGGGATGGAAGTTGGAATAGAGGATTCAGGAGATATTCCTTCCAACGGAGTAACCCACCCCTCGATTCGCGGACCCCTCCCAGGAGGGGACTATCCATACCTGATAAAAATCAAAAAGATCCCCTCTTGAGAGGGGTGCCCGAAGGGCGGGGTGGGTGCTCCTGCCCCTTCCCCACCCCTCACCCACTCGTTGCCACCAGTGGATGCCGAAAATCGCCGAGGAAACGATTGGCCGATCCCACATCGAACGGCTCGGGTAACGCACTCAAGCTGTAACGCCAGGTCAGTCCCCCGCCCTGCGCCGCGGGAAAATTGGTGAACCAGTAATTATTGAACACCCACGACATCACCAGCCCATTATGCGGCGGCAGACGTTCCTGCCATTTCCCCGTATTGATCCCATTGATTTGTACTAGCGGCACATCCGGCGACGCCACCACCGCACAAACCCCGCCACCTTCCACCGCAAAACCGTGCTGAATACTGTGCCAATCGGTGGCGGAACCCGGAATCTGTTCAATCCCCGGCTGCATCCACCCCCCGGGAATCTCCAGCCGAACACGCGGGACATCCCCGCCCGCCAACGGAAACGCCACATAAAGGGCTTCGGCATCGGCGTTCGGAATCTTATTCATGTGATAGCGGAAGTCGACCCGCGGCAGATCATCGTAGAGCATGATTTCAAGACTCAACTCCCTCAAACTTCCAGGTAAATCCATCGCACGCAAGAGGGCTCCCACACCATAGGGTCGGGTGAATACTTCGGGAGCGGCAAAACGTATCTTCGTCTGCTCCAACGGGCAATCGGTTCGTATCCCCTTCCATCCACATAATTTTTCGCGTCCATAGGGACCGGGAATTCTTTCATAAATCGCCTGTCCCAAGTTGAATCCCATTCCGGGCCGGACCAACTCCCGGGACTTGCGCCGGTCGAAAATCGAGATGAGACCGCCCTCTTCCTCGTCAAAGCGAACCTGGTAATGGGATCCGCGGAGGGTGTCGCCAGCTAGCAGCGTTCCTGCAACGGCGGGACCGTCCCCGGGCTGTACTCGATATCGACGGAACCCATGAGCGGGAACCGAGGGGGCCACAAACCGAACCATTTGGCCGGACTGGCGAGCCGAGTTAACGATGGTCGGGCGACGCTCCACCCTGATCATCTGGCCCGTGGCTTCATCCTCCAGATGAAAAGCCGTGCCTTCCTTTTCGCGTATCGGCGCCATCACACTTCCCTCATTCGGCAATCCCATCGCCGCATCCCCCACGGTCACCTCCACCACATCGCTTCGGCTGTGATCCCCGGGATTGAAGACCAATAGGCCAGGCCCCTCTCCTGTCGGGCGCTGAGCTTCGGCCGACAAACCTTCCTGCAATAATGTTCGCGCTTCCACGGCCGCCACATAGGCGTACTGGGATTTAAAATTCCATTGGGCCTTGCTTTCCAACGACTCAGGTTCGTCGGTACTGCACCAGGCGCCCCAGGTGTGCTCACAAAAAAAGGCCGATGCTTCAACCACGCGTTCGACCTGTTCAGCCGATGGACACCTGCCGGTTGCCTGCGCCAGCGCATCGGCGGTCGCCAGATCGGCTTGTGCCGTGCGCACCGCCGCCACCTCGAACGCCGCCGTCCCATTGCCATCCGCCCACCAGTCCGGCCACCCCGCCTGTAATTCCAAAATGGGTTTCGGCCAGTTGGCGATCGCAAACTCCATCCATTCCCGCGTAGTACAAAGTCGGAGACGCGGCCGGTCGGAATTCGCATTCCAATTTCGGATCATCTCACATAGCCAAAGCCCCGGGGGGGCATTATCATGCGCCCGTCCCTGAATATGAACCTGCACGGCCTCAAAGGGATACCCCATTTCCTCCAAATATTTCACGTAGTTCGCCACCCGCTCAGGCCCTCCAGCCCCATCCAGATCCAGCCCATTGCCGCTCATATAGCCGTCGGAATGCCAGACCCATACGCCCCCGCCTTTTGGACCTATCCAGCGAAAAAGGCTCGGCTTGGGTCGGACGCCCAAAGCCCGGGTTTCATTAATCCCCACATCCAGATACCGCACGCCCCGCTCCGCCAGGATGTCGGCCAAACCCCAGGCCCAGCCATTGACATCGTCGTTCATCGCCGTAACCAATTCAACCCCTTCGCTTCGCGCCAGGTTCACGGCATAGTCGGTCGTCCGTTCCAATAAATCGCGGGTAAAAAGATCGGTTAATTGAAAATACAAGGCCGTAATTTCAATCCGTCGCTCACGAACCCGGCGAAAAAACTCTTCCCGCCGATACGGATATCGCGCCAGAAACGCTTTGACCGTCCAAGCCCCTTCGCAAGTCCAACAAAATCGCTCACCGGTCGGCAGATGATCAGTGGCACTGCAGTAATCCAGCGCCTGGGCGATGAAATCGGTGTGCTTGCGCAGGATTACGAACTGGGGTTCTGTATACCCGATGTCAACATGGGTATGATGAGCCAGCCAGATTTCGCGAAGGTTTGGCATTCTCTACCTCGACGGGAATCGATAGTCCACCGGCTCGGCGAAGGGCTTTTTCCGGCCCGCGACCACCTCGTACATCCGCTCGTGGGTCACCCGCGCCGCACGGCATAACGGCCGATGCGGTGTGTGGGTGACGGAATAAAAACCATGGTTGGCATTTTCGCTACCTTGGAGGCAATACAGGGGATTGCGATCATAGAGATTGAACCAATGGGTTCCCACGCACCACGGTAGGGCCATCGCCTGCTCGGCATAAAATCGAAACGCCTTGCCGCGCTCCTCTTGATTCGCCGCCCGGTAAAGCCCGGCGGCGGGCAGTCCGCCATCCAGGGCGCCGAAATGCCATTCCCCGACCATGAACGGACGATTCAAACTGTCCGACACTTCGGCCACCCCCGGCTCCAGGGTCCGACCATATCCCACCCGATTCACCTTGGGTTGATAGCAATTGAAGCTGATGACATCGAAACAGCCCATCGCCTTGAGCGCCCAAATCGGAGGGTAAGTCCACCACCGGATTCCCAGGTTCAAATGGTTTGGATCCACCTGGCGACAGGCGCTGCTTAAAGTTTCCAACAGACGGGACAACATGACCGTACTGAATTTTCGCAGATCTTCTTTGGCGGTATCCGTGTAGGGTTGTGCCCAGGCGCCTTCCGCTATATTGGCCAGGGAAACATCCATACCCCACGCTTTATTCAATCCGGCGGAACTCCCGTATTTCCGACGCAGGATTCCAGCCAACACCCGGCGCGTCAAACAAACCGGGGTCTGCTCCAACATGGTTGCCGCCACCCCCTCATCCCGCCAACCCCATGGCGGTTCGTTGTGCATAAAATAACCGAGCAGGGCAGGATCGTCGCGCGTCTCGCGCAGGCTTTCAGCAAATTCCCGCGCATCCGCTTCCAAGGAGGGTTGGAAAACATCCGGCATCTGAGGCCCCACCAAGGGCGTGTTCGGAAACAAGAAATGCCGCTCCAGCGGTCGGACATAGGGGGTGCCCTCGCGCTGCGCGGCGTATTCATCCGACCAGTCGCCTGCCGTATTAAAGCCCAGGCGCCGCAACTCTCCATGGGCAACGGAAATCCAATGGTCGTAAGCGCGTTCAGGACCAAAAGCCCGCACAAAGTTCGCTTCGAGATAATTGAACTCCCGATCATCCTTGCCGTGCCAGGGATTCGATCGGAAGCAACGGCCCGCCGGCCCCATGACACTGGGGAGCTCCGTATGCGCCCGGTCCAGGCGCATATACCGGGTCTCCACTTTGCTCTCGTTGTCAATTGACCCATGAACACAATCCGCTCCGCTGGACCAGAACAAATAACCCTCGGGATCAACCAGCCACCAGCGCTTTCCATCATGATAGGTCCGAAAGAAACCGGTCGCCTTGA
>CAZCDO010000257.1:0-4351 GCA_964497135.1 uncultured Verrucomicrobiota bacterium | reverse complement strand
ATCACCTGAATAACCCCGCGGAATTCAATCGCCCCATCCCGATTCCGTCCCTTTCAGCCGATGATCCCAATTACGATCCCGAAGGTACCTACTGGGTCGCCGGCGTCTGGGCGCCTACGAATTACATGGTCACCCGCGGTCTTCAACTCGCTGGTGAGGGCAACCTCGCCCACTCCATCGCCCGCCGCTATGTCGATGGCCTCCTGCGAACTTTTAAAAATTTCACGCCCGCCACCCTCTGGGAATGTTACTGCCCCGAAACCGATCGGCCCGGCCTGCATCCCTACCGGGACCACCTTTATGCCCGACCGGATTTCGTCGGCTGGTCCGGGCTCGGCCCCATCGCGATGCTGATCGAGAACCTGATCGGGCTCGATGCCGATGTTCCCGCCCGCCAGATCACTTGGACCGTCCGTCTCACGGAGGAACACGGTATTCGCAACTTCAACCTGGGATCGCTCGGACACGCCGATTTCCGCATCGAAAAACGCGTCTCGGCCGCCGACCCCATCCGGGGTTCAGTTCGCGCGGATCAGGCGTTCACCCTCACCTTAGTGGCGGGGACTCGGAACGCTCAGATCGCGGTCCAGCCCGGAAAACCCGTTGAGTTCAAAATGTCATAAAGATTGCATCAGAATACGCTTGTTGTATAGTGCTCGCATTGACACGGCACGTCGCCAGCATCAGAACCCCGGCAGGAGAACAGCCCATGTCCAAATCGAAAGATACCAAGCGCGAAACGAAGAAAGCTCCTCAAAAAACGCCTGCGGAAAAGCGACAGGCCAAACGCGACAAGAAGAATAAGGCATACGAATCGGTCGCCTGAGTTTCTCCGCGCGAGGGCAATTTCAGTTACCTCCGCCAGTGGACGTAAATGATTTCCGCCAGGGGCCGATCCACGGCAAACTGGCTGTGCCCCACCTGGAACACATAGGAGGGGAACCGCTGAATGAGTTCAATTTTGGCTCCCGGCAAAATCCCCATCGCCATCATCTTCTGCACCTCGCGGTTGTCCCGGGTCGCCAGATAGGCAACGGCCCCCTGTTCTCCCGGCTTGCCGTCGCACAGCGGGGCCACTTCCCGGATACTGTCGGCCCGGGCTCGTCGGCAACAGTCCCCCTCCGGGATCGCCCGCCCATGTGGACAAGTCCGCGGATGCCCGAGCAAACAACAAACCCGCTCATCCAACCCCTGCTGGAGAAGGTGTTCGAAACGGCAAGCGGCATCGTTCAACCGGTCGGATCGAGCCACCAGTACATCCTGCAGTAAACACTCGGCCAGGCGATGCCGACGCATCACGTTGCGCCCGATTTCCAGCCCAGCCGGAGTCAATCGGTTCGTCGTCGGTCCGGCCTCAACCCAACCGGCCTGGCGGGCCTGCTCCAATAAGTTCAGCGGCGCGAAATCGGCATGATATTCAGCCTGTTCGGCCTGCACCGCATAGAGATGCTGCAACAGTTCTTCAATTTCAGGGACAAAAATCTCATTCATGTCGAATCGGCGGCGGGGAATCAGATCCGGTCCCACGGACGCCATTCTCCTTTCGTTTTTTTGAGGCTGAGCGAAACAACCATTTCACGAAGCCGGGCTCTTCCGGCATTTCATAGCCACAATGGGGACACCGCACCTTCCGGCACCCGCCGAACATCGCGCAGGACTGGCATGCCTTCCGCCCCTCCGTTTCATCGAAATCGCGCCCGCAAAATGAGCAGTTCATAACGTGGCTCCCGACAGACGGAGCAGGATCCCGGCCAACCAGCCGCAACCAACGGCCAAGCCGAGGGTCACCCCGCCGATCATCGCCGCAGTCCGCCAGCCGCGTTCCTTGCCCATGATCAGGAACTGGGCCACGCAGGGCAAAAACAGCGTCAAGGCAATCGCCGCCACAGCCAGTTGATTCCCATTCAAAACCCCGGCGGCCTGCAGATCGTAAAGGCCCGCCGCACCGTAGTCGCGCCGGAAAAATCCGAACAGAAAAATGCGGGCCGTCTCCGGCGGCAAACCCATTAACCCGACCACCGGGCGCAGGCATTGGATCATGAAATCGAAGATTCCAGTCAGTTGCCCCAGCCAGATCAAAATACTGGCGAGAATGAACAACGGGAGAACTTCCTTGAAATACCAGGTCATCCGGCTCATGGTCTTGACCAGGATATTGGCCAGCCGCGGGAGTCGCAGGGGCGGCAGTTCCATATAAAAACTCGGGCCTTGACCCGGTATCAACCGGGCCGCCAGAAAGCCTGCCGCCAGAAAAACAAGGGCCACAAATCCCACCCAAACCCCCAGGGCGCCGGGATGTGCCGCCATCACCCCTAAAATCACCCCCAATTGGGCCGAGCAAGGAATCGCCAGCGCCAGCAAAAAGGTCGCGATCACCCTTTCGCGCCGGGTCTCCAGGGTCCGGGTCACCATCGTCGCCATCGTCCCACACCCGAATCCCAGCACGATCGGAATCACGGCCCGCCCGTTTAGCCCGATCCGTTTAAACACCCGGTCGATGAGCATTGCCAGCCGGGGCAGATAGCCACTGTCCTCGAGGACCGAAAAGGCGAGGAAAAAGGTGCCGACGATGGGAAAAATGATCGCCAGGGCATAGCGCAAACCGAGCGGGATGATCCCATACTCCCCGATGAACAACGTTCGGAAAACCGGCCAGGGGATCAACGCCCCGATCAACCGATCACCCCAGGGCGATACATGGGCCGTAAACGCCGTCTGAATCACATCCACCAAGTAACCGGCACCCAAGACTCCCACAAATTGATATAACCCAAAATAGAGGACCAGGATTAGAATCGGAATCCCGAAAAGGGGTTGCATCAACCGACGACTGAGCCGTTCCCGGAAAGGCCTTGCACCGGGGGACGGACAGCGGAGTGTTTCAGCCAGCAGATCGGCGACCTGCCGCTTCAAGGCGTAACTGGCGTAATAATAGGCCGAATGATCCAGCCGCCGTTGCACCTCGGCCACAGTAGATAGCACCGCAGCCGTCTGTTCCAACGAACGACCGGGAAGGAGCGAATCGAACCCGGCTTTATCCGACTGCAACAACAACACAGCCACGGTGCGTGAGGCCAGATGCCCGGTCGCCCCGATTTGAGTCGTCACCGCTTCCACCCCTTGCTCCAACAGCGGTCCATAATCAATCCGAAACCCCTTCGCAGGGGTCGCCCGGGGAATCTCGGCCGTCAGTTCCCGCACCCCTGCCCGCGTCGTCGCCGTGGTTGAGATCACCGGGATGCCCAGCCGCGCACGCAACCGGTCAATATCGATGGTCATTCCCAAATCCCGGGCTTCATCCGCCATATTTAACACCAGGATCAACGGCAGACCGGCTTCGGCCAGTTGCAAGGTCAGCGGCAACATCCGCTCCAGATTCTTCGAATCCACCACATGGATGACCGCCCGAACTGTTCCCCCGAACAGGCAGTCGAAAGTGACTTTTTCCTCGGCCGTGATCGGATTGAAGGAGTAAATGCCGGGGGTGTCGATCACCTCGAATACCCCGCTGGGGGTTCGTAAGAGGCCGGAGGCCACTTCGACCGTGGTTCCGGGATAGTTGGAAACGGTCACATAGCGACCCGTCAACCGGTTGAATAAAAGGCTTTTACCGACATTCGGACTGCCGACAATCAATATTTTTCCAGCCGAATCCGCCGCCGGTGCGGCGGGAACGCCCTCCGACACGCCCAATAAACGTAAAAGTCCATCCGTCCATTTCATCGTGGAGTGCCTCCGATCCGACCGGTTAGTCGCCCGGTTGGGCGGGACCGGGAAACGGCGCAGGTCCGGCAAATTCCGTAGATATCCAATCGATGATGATCCGCAACGAATCCCAGCCGGACACACAAACGGTCCTGAAGCCGTTCGATTGCGGGATCGACCACCTCTTCCAGACGTCCACACCGGGTGCAGACCAAATGGTCATGATGTCCATGCCCGTAGAGGTGCTCATACCGCAGAGCGCCATCCTCGAGTTGCAACTCCCGACACAAACCGGATTCCGTCAGCAGTTTCATCGTGCGATATACGGTGGCTACCCCCACCCGGGGATTTCGACGGCGAGCCAAGTGCAGGATTTCCTCGGCGGTCAAATGCCGGTCTTCATCTAAAAACGCGCTCAAGATATCGCGTCGGGGCCGGCTGTGCCGCAGGCCCCGCTGTGCGGTGAAGCGCTCGAAAACCGCAATTTCGCGGGTTGTCGGGTTGGACGTCGATTCCATTTGGGCCTCTTCTGATAGTGATAATCTTTATCATTATTGCAAAGTCGCCCGATTCTGTCAAGATCATCGATGGCCCCCAAATCCTCGCGTAAGCTCCGCATAGCGGCGGTCTCCGGCCTGGTCGGGCC
>CAZCDO010000256.1:0-4394 GCA_964497135.1 uncultured Verrucomicrobiota bacterium | reverse complement strand
CACCTTGCCGGCCAGTTGGTCTGCGATCCCAATGACGATGCCCGCTCGGATATGTTTGCCCCGCCCGCCTGCAAGGGCAATGCCGAAGCTAAACGCAAGTGGGCCATTCAGACAATGAAGGAGACCGCCAAGGCCGCCGAAAATATCGGAGTCAAAACCGTCAATGGGTTCACCGGATCGCCGATCTGGCACATGCTCTACAGCTTTCCGCCGGTCAGCGACGAGATGATCGAGAAGGGCTTCCAGTTCTTTGCCAAGACTTGGAATCCCATTCTGGATGTGTTCGACAAGTGCGGCGTGCGCTTCGCGCTTGAAGTGCATCCCACCGAAATCGCCTTCGATATCGTCACCGCCCGCCGTACGCTCAAGGCCCTGAACAACCGTAAAACCTTTGGCTTTAACTTCGACCCCAGCCACTTGCATTGGCAGATGGTCGATCCCGTCAAGTTTATCAAGGCCTTCCCGGATCGCATCTATCACTGCCACATGAAAGATGCGGCCCTGACCCTGGATGGCGAAAGCGGAATCCTCAGTTCGCACCTGAACTTCGGCACGCCGGGACGCGGCTGGGATTTCCGCAGCCTGGGCCGCGGCCAGGTCAACTTCGAGGAGATCATCCGTACGCTCAATACCATCAACTACGATGGCCCGTTGTCGGTGGAATGGGAAGATGCCGCCATGGATCGCGAATTCGGCGCTCCCGAGGCTTGTCGTTATGTCCGCGATCTCGATTTCCCGAAATCGGCCCGCGTCTTCGACGAAGCCTTCAGCAAAAAAAACCAGTAAGTCCAGAGGAGCCGGATGGCGGGAATAAGCGTTGAAGGCAACGCTCTTTCCCTCCGCGCATAGAGCGGGGCTACATCGAGTCTCTTTGTAGCCACGCTCTATGAGCGCTTCTCTCTTAAGGCGGATTCGACCATGAATCGGGAAAAAGCCAGAATTCTCATCGTCGATGACGAACCGGAAGTCCTCCGAAATCTGGCCGATCTTTTAAGACGTGAAGGCTACACGATCGTCGGCCAGTTGGCCTCCGGTGATGCCGCCCGCCGGGAGGTGTTGAACCTTAAACCCGATTTGGTCATCATGGATATTGTCCTGGAAGGGACCACCGACGGCATCGACGCCGGTCGAGAAATTCATGAACGGCACGACATTCCCATCGTTTATCTCACCGCGCTCAGCGATGCCGAAACTCTCGACCGGGTCAAAACCACCGATCCGTTCGGATATCTGATCAAACCGTTCGCGGAGCGGGAACTCCTCATTCTGATCGAATTGGCTCTTTATCGGCACCAAGCCGAACATCGACACCTTGCCCGCGAACGTTGGTTCGAGGCCACGCTCCGGGGCATTGGGGATGCCGTTATCACCACCGACGAGAGCGATCGCATCAACTTCCTCAACCCGCTTGCCGAAAATTTCACCGACTGTCCCCGGGCTGAAGCTCTAGGCCGGGCCTTCAACTCCATTGTACACCTCCTCTCCCTACCCGCTCAATCGGAAGTCGTCCTCCCCAATATGGCCGAACTCGCCACTAGACCCGGTGACTGCACCGAAGAACCGACCGAAGTCATCCTCGCCTCCCGCCAAGGCATTCACCGCCCCGTCAGCTATCGCCTGTCCCTGATCCGCGACAACCACAACCAGCCTTCCGGACGAGCCGTGGTTCTCACCGATCTCTCCCACCGTCGGGAAATCGAAAAGCACATGTTGACCACCCAAAAGATGGAGGCGATCGGCAAAATGGCCGGCACCCTCGCCTACGAATTCGATTCCGTCATCACCCAAGTCCAGAGTTATGCCTCATCCATGCTCGATCACCTCTTGCCCAATACCCACGCCCATACGGACACGTTGAATATCCTCGACACCCTCCGCCATGCCGGGCTCCTCACACGACGCATCCTCGGGGTCGCCCGCGCAACCACCCCGGACGCCGATATCTCCATCGGCCCGGTCCCCCTCTCCGACCTGATTCTCAATGCTCAGATTCTTTTGGAGCAACCCCTGACGGAACGTAACATTAAAATCCAAATCGAAAAAAACCAGGAACTCCCCGTGGTCATGGCCGACACCGACCGCCTGCTCGATATCTTGACGGACCTCTTTATGTGTGCGGCGGATGCCATGTCCAACGGCGGAATTCTTCGCGTCGATGCGTCCCGAACCACCATTTCCACCCCCGATCACGCCCTGAATCCCCACGCCAAACCCGGACCCTATGTCGCCTTGCGCATCCGCGATGCCGATAACCGTTGGCCCAATGATATTCTTGAACATTTGTTCGAACCCTTTTATCTGGCCCGTTCCCAAGGCGTGCGTATTGGGCTCGGTCTCTCCGTCGCCCAGGCAGCCGCCCAACGTTTTGGCGGATGGATCAAGGCCGCCAATAAACGCTGGAGCGGAAACACCCTCACCCTCTTTCTCCCGGAATCCACCCAACGCAAACCCCGTTCTTCCTCCGCCACGCCCGCCATCGCCCGAATCCTCGTGGTCGATGACCATGAGGAGGTTCGGACCGAAGTCCGGTCTCTTCTGGAATCGGCAGGATTCCAGGTCGACACCGCTGGCGGCGGGGAGGAAGCCCTCGCCCTCATTCGCGATCCCGCCCTATTCTTCGACCTCCATCTCGTCGATGTCATTATTCCCGGCACGGATTGCCGAGTCATCCTCGACGCCATCCTCGAACGCGATCCCGCCGCCAATGTTATCATGGCCTGCGGTTTTTCCCGTGATTATGTCCGTTCCCTTCTTCCCCCGGGCGCCTGGAAATTCATTCAGAAACCATTTGACCCCGAACCCCTCCTCGCCACCATCCAACGGCTCATCGCCCAACGTATTAAGTGATGATCGATTCCTTCCATCCGCCCCCCTGGATCCCCGGCATCTCAAACCTGCTCGCATCCCGTCGATCCCTCCTTCTCGGCCGCCGGATTGGCCTGGTTTCCCATGCCGCCGCCATCGATGAACACGGCCAAACTTCGGCCGCCCGCCTGTTCGCCGAACCCGATTTACAATTGTCCGCGCTGTTCGGTCCGGAGCACGGCTTCACTGGCCAAGCCGCCGCTGGAGAATCAACCCCCGATGGCCTCCATCCACTCTGGAAAATACCCGTCCATTCCCTCTATGGCGAACGTCGCCGCCCAAACCCGGACTCTTTTCATCAACTCGATCTGATTCTGATCGATCTTCAGGATTTGGGCGCGCGACCCTACACCTACGTCTCCACCCTCCGCGCCTGCCTCGAAGTCGCCGCTGAAACACAACGCCCGGTCATCGTCGCCGACCGCCCCATTCCCCTCCCCCTAGCCGTCGACGGCCCCCTGCTGGACCCCGCCTGCGCCAGTTTTGTCGGCGCCATCCCGGCCCCTATGCTCTACGGCATGACTCCCGGTGAAACCGCCCGCTGGCTGGTCGCCAAACTTGGTCTCCAACTCGAGCTTGAAGTCGCGCCCCTGATCAATTACCAACGCCCCACTTATACCGGCACCCCGCCCTGGTCGTGGTTCCCCCCTTCCCCGCGGATCCGCTCCCTTTCCGCCGCCCAATGTTTCACCGCTACAGTTTTCTCAGAGGGTCTTGCCGCCATCGATAATGGCTCGGGGCTCGACGATGTTTTTCAAGTGGTGGGGTCCGGTCTCGCCCACCCCTCGGTCATTCAGGACGCCCTTGCCGCCATCCACTTGCCCGGCGTCAGCCTCGATCCCTGTCTCCTCACTCCCACCCGGGGGCACTGGGCCCAGCGCCCCATCGGTGGCGCCCATATCCGAATCACTGATGCTGCCCGATTCCAGCCCGTCGCCTTGTCCATCCATCTGATCGCCGCCTTTCAACAGGCCTGTGGGGCCGGCGTGCTCTGGTCATTCTCCGCCAACCGTCCGGCCTTCTTCGATCAACTTTTGGGCACCCCTTCCGTCCGTCTGGCTCTGCAGACCGGTCAATCCCCAAACCAGGTGGTCGCTGGATGGCAACCCGGCCTGACCGCGTTCGCCACCGAACGCGCCGCGGCCCTCCTATATGAGGCCGCTCCATGACCCCCCCCCGACGCGCCATCCTGCTCGCGGCCGGCTTCGGGTCCCGATTGCAACCCCTCACATTCCGTATTCCCAAACCCCTTCTCCCCCTCTGGGGCCGACCCCTTATCCTGCACAATCTCGACCTGCTCTACAAATGGGGAGTGCGGGAGGTTCTCATCAACCTTCATCATGAGCCCGGCCCCCTGGTCAATTTCATCCGCACCCTGTCCCTTCCCCCCGGACTGCGCATCCAATTTTCCTTCGAGCCCGAAATCCTCGGCACGGGCGGTGCCTTGCGCCAGGCCGCCTGGTTCCTACCGGATGAACCGATCTGGATCCTTAATGCCGATGTCGCCGCCGATTTGGATCCGCGCCTCC
>CAZCDO010000255.1:0-4415 GCA_964497135.1 uncultured Verrucomicrobiota bacterium | reverse complement strand
GGGGTGACACCTATGGTCGCCATTCGCCGATGCGCTCTTAGGCGAGGATTTGGGTATGCCCTTTCCTCAGCGTTTTGTGCCCCGTGAAGAGGTGTTTTTTTATGACATAGCAGCTCGCGAGGTCAGGCAGGAATGCCCGACCTACGGCCGATGCGGGGCGGGGTCCGCTCGATGGGTTTCTGCCGGAATTTCATGGCCGATGTTCCAGCCAGCGACCGAAATAGGCGCGCAAAGTAGTTCGGGTCGGGGATCCCGACCGCTCTCGCGATATCCGAGATGGATTTGTCGCTATGAGCCAACAAGCGCTTTGCCTGTTCGATGCGGTACTGATTCATCCAAGCCAGCGGCGAAAGGCCGGTTTCTTTGCAAAATAACCGTGTATAATAGCTTCGGCTATACCCGACGGCCTGGAAAAGTTCCTTCAACGGATACGCCATGGTATACTCTCGGACCATCCAATCGATTCCTTTGCGCACCGGCAGGGAATAGACACTGGAACCCGCGCCCAGGCTGACGGGTGGATGCTCCTGGGCCCGCACCGCATAGAGTTCCGCCAGCATCAGCGTTAACAATCCTGCCGCGCGCAGTTCATAGGCAATGTCTTATTGCGAATCCGATGCCACAATTCGCCCTTTTCGACAAAATGGAGAAGGTAATGATCTTTACAGAGATGCGGGATCGTGACCCCCGGAGGGGTGTTGGCCCGGCCGATGGCCATGGGATAGAGCCACAACTGGCGAGCGAAATCGCTGGGGTAGTGAAAAAACTCGAGCCCGTGCCGGGATCGCTGTCGTTTCCAACCAAATTCCGGTGCGTTAGGGTCCCGATATTCCCTCACCGCATCATCCTCCATTCGATCATTCTTCCCGGACCACATCGGCGCCGAGCGCGCGCAATTTTTCGTCGAGCGCCTCGTAGCCACGGTCGATCGACTGGGCATTATCGATGCGGCTGACCCCGCGCGCCGCCAGGGCGGCGATCACCAGGGCCATTCCCGCGCGAATATCCGGGCTGGCGATGTGCATCCCCTGCAGACGGGTCGCCCCCGACACGATCACCCGATGCGGATCGCATTGCACGATATGCGCGCCCATCCCAATCAGTTGATCGACAAAATACATCCGGCTCTCGAACATTTTTTCAAAAAACAGCATCGTGCCGCGCGCTTGGGTGGCCGCCACGATGGCCACACTCATCAAATCGGAGGGGAACGCCGGCCACGGACCATCTTCAATTTTCGGTGTCGCCGATCCAAAATCATGAACGATCCGGCGCGAACCCCGGCCCGCCAGGCGCAGGACATTGCCTTCCCAGGTCCACCCGATTCCCAAGCGGCGGAAGGGGCGCGCGATGATCGCCAGCTCCTCGGCCGGCACATCGTTGAGCGTCAAATCCCCGCCGGTCACCGCCGTCGCCGCCAGAAAACTGCCGATCTCGATCAGGTCGGGCTGAACCCGGTAGGTCACCCCGTGAAGACTCTTGACGCCCTCGATGACCAGGCGATTGGTTCCCAACCCTTCGATCCGGGCGCCCATCCGGTTCAACATCCGGCCCAGATCCTGAACGTGCGGTTCGCAAGCGGCATTGAAAATCGTGGTGCGCCCTTCGGCCAGGACGGCCGCCATCAGGATATTTTCCGTGGCCGTGACACTGGCTTCATCCAAAACGATGGCCGCCCCGCGCAATTGCTTGCAACGGAATCGAAAATCGCGTCCACCGGTAACCTTGATCCCCAGCGCCTGTAACCCCTCGAAATGGGTATCCAGCCGGCGCCGACCGATGATATCCCCGCCCGGCGGAGGAAGAACCACCCGCCCGAGCCGCGCCACCAACGGGCCGGCCAGCAAAATCGAGGACCGGACCCGCCGGCACAACTCGGGCGATAAATGGTTGCGCCGCAAACCCGCGGCGCAGAGTCGAACCCGGTGCTCTTCCCGTTCGACAGAAACCCCCAGATCGGCCAACAGCTCGAGCATGATGCGGACATCGTCGATCAGGGGTACATTCTCGAGGGTGATCGCCTCCTCGGTCAGCACACTCGCGGCCAGCATCGGCAGGACGGCGTTCTTGTTGCCGCCCGGCGTCAGCGTGCCGGTCAATCGGCGTCCGCCCCGGATGATGAATCGCGACATGGGCGTTCCTTTCCCTCGCCGACGGCAGGCGTCGGCGGAATCGTCACCGGGCCGCGCGCAGGGATTTGACGATCTCAACCACATGGGCCGGAACAAACCCGAACTTTTCAGCCAGCACTTTGAAGGGCGCTGACGCGCCGTAGTGATCGATGCCCAAAATGCGGCCCCGATCCCCGACATATTTCTGCCAGCCCAGGGTGGTTCCGGCCTCAATCGCGAGGCGCAAGGTGCAGGCCGGGGGCAACACTTCGTCCCGATAAGCCGTCGGCTGGCGATCGAAATATTCCCAGCAGGGCATACTGACGACCCGCACGATGCCTTCTTTAGCCAACTCCCGGCCCGCGGTCAGCGCCAGACTGACTTCGGATCCGGTCGCGATCAATAACATATCCGGTGTTCCGGGAGCGCTCTGCCAGAGCACATACGCCCCTTTCTCCAGTAAATGGGCCGGCGGGTAAACGGTCCGGTCGAGCACCGGTAAATTATGACGGGTGAGCAACAACACTGTCGGCCCGCCTGTATTCTTCAGCGCCGATACCCAGGCGGCTGATGTCTCGGTCGGATCCGCCGGCCGGATGACCGTCAGACCGGGCATCAGCCGCAGGCTCATCATGTGTTCGATCGGTTCGTGGGTGGGCCCATCTTCGCCGACATAAAAACTGTCATGGGTAAAGACGTAAATCACCGGAACTTTCATGATGGCGCTCAACCGGATCGAGGGCCGGCAGTAATCGGAAAAGACAAAGAAGGTCGACCCGAACACCCGGAACCCGCCATGGAGCGCCATTCCGTTCAGAATCGACGCCATTCCCAGTTCACGCACCCCGAAGTGCAGATTCCGTCCCTCATACTGGCCCGGTTTGACGGAAGCAAAACCCTCGAGAAACGTCCGGGTGCTGGGGGCCAGGTCGGCTGCGCCACCGACCAGGAAGGGCAAGAGCTGGGCGAGTTTCTGCATAACTTTTCCGGACGCGACGCGGGTGGCGATGGGCTTGTCCACTTCGAACGTCGGAAGTTGCGCCAGGAGATCGGCCGGCAAATCCTGTTTGAAGAAGGTATTCCACTGCGCGGCGCGATCGGGATGCGCGGCGTGATATTTTTGCAGATCGGCATCCCACGCCGCCACTTTGGCATCCAATTCGCGAGCGCGCGCGACAAACAGTTCCCGAACCGCCTCGGGCACATAAAAATCCTGATCCTCGGGGAGCCCCAGATTGCGCTTGGTGGCCTTGATCTCCTCGGCGCCCAACGGCTCACCGTGGGCCTTGTGCGAATCGTGCAAATTGGGGGATCCATGAGCGATGTGGGTGTTAGTGATGACCAGCGTCGGGCGCTCTTTTTCCGCCTTGGCCGCGACCAGCGCCTTTTCGATTTCATCCAGATTATGTCCGTCGATTTCGAGCACATTCCAGTGGTAACCCTGGAAGCGCTTGCGGACATCGTCGCTGTACGCGAGATCGGTGGAGCCTTCGATGGTGATCTTGTTGTAGTCGTAAAACACCACCAGCCGGTTCAGTTTTAAATGCCCGGCCAACGCCAGGGCTTCGTGGCTGATCCCTTCCATCATATCCCCATCGCCACAAAAAACATACGTGGTATGGTCGATCGGCACGTGGGCGCCGATATTGAGACGAGCCGCCAGCATCCGTTCAGCCAACGCCATTCCGACCGCATTGCCGCACCCTTGCCCGAGAGGCCCCGTGGTGGTTTCCACCCCGGGGGTATGCCCCACCTCGGGATGGCCCGGAGTCTTGCTGTCCCATTGCCGGAAGGCCTTCAGCTCTTCCAGCGGAAGCCCGTAACCCGATAGGTGCAACAGGCTGTACAACAGCATGGACCCATGTCCCCCCGAAAGCACAAACCGATCCCGGTTGATCCAATCCGGCCGGTTCGGACAATGGTTCAAATGCTTCAAAAACAGGACCGCGGCCACATCCGCCATGCCCATGGGCATTCCGGGATGCCCGGAATTGGCCTTCTGCACGCCATCCGCCGCCAGGCACCGAATGGTATTAGCCACTACGTTGAGAGTGTTCATCATCCATCCTTTGTCGTTGAGTTGAAATCCCTACTCCGCCTAAACCGGGCAAAAGGAATCTGCGAAATAAAGACTGTAATCGTAGCGAAACAGGGGCTTTTGTCCAGCCTGTAATACCCCGATTTCAAGGCGATCGGGATGACCGTTAAAAAAATGGGTTCATTCTGAATAAGTGTGGGTGATTGGCATTTCGGGGGTCAGGCGAGGAGTTTCTCGCAGAGTCGCACCAAGTTCAGAATCCTGTT
>CAZCDO010000254.1:0-4488 GCA_964497135.1 uncultured Verrucomicrobiota bacterium | reverse complement strand
ATCAGCACCCGCACATCCATCGGCGCCACCCGCAATACAACTGTCTGCCCTTTTCGCTGAACCGGTTCCCCAACCAGATCCTCCACCTGCTTCCACGCCTTGAGATCCACCGCTTCTTCAACAAGACCGGCGGTGGGATTGGTGAAACACCAGGCTTCAGCCGTCGGCGTAACCCGTTTTTGAAGCAAGAGCGCTCCGGTATGTTCGGGGCGGACTCCACACCGGTCGAGCAGGCCGGCAATAAGCTTCCGGCTCGCGGCATCACAGTGGGCAGTGCCGTTGTGTCCGGCAAAGGTGCCCAGTATCCAGGTGGTGCCTTTCCCGGTTTGATGGGTAACCCCGGCGATCTGATCGTTGATTTTCAGGAACGGAGCGCCGCCCTTCAGTTTGAAAGATTGCACATACAGATTGGCCCGAAGTTTTTGTTCGGCGCAGGGACCCAGTCCTTCCAGGAAGCAGGCCTCGCGATATTCCCCCCACGTCCGTTCGGGAAAGGACCAGCGGGATGGGCCGTCCGGTTCACGAACGAGCGTGAAATCTTCCGGCACGCACCCGAACAACTTCATCCACGCCGGGTGCATCTCACCGCGAAGGCAAAACCCCTGGGGACTGTTACGACCGGGCGCGGCATCGCTGATCACGTGTCCACCTTGAGCCACGTAGGCCGTGAGCGCAGCAACGGTGTGTTCGGAGGGCGCCAATAAAAACGGCAGGATGATGATGGCATACCCGTTCATTTCGTCCGCAGTCAGGAATCGGGGATCGATGAAATCGACCGGGATCCCGGCGTCCCACAGAATGCGATGCCAGCCGCGGACACTGTAGGCTTCGTGTTCGCCGCCCGGTGTATAGAGCGAGCAGAATTGGAAATTATCTTCATCGATCAACAGGGCAACCCGGGCCGGGGGACGGGTGGGACGGCCAAAGAGATCGGGAAATCGCTGGAGGGCCTTACCGATACGGCCCGCTTCATCGAGGCGGGCGGTCGAATCGCCGACCGAATCGAGCAGCCCGAAGCCATTGGTCTCGCGCGGCATGATTTCCGCGCGGGTATTCCAAAAGGAAATGGCCGAGACGCCGGCTCCGATGGCGGACAACATCCAGCGGCGAATGTCGGCGGGTTGGGGAATGCGCCCTTTGTGGAATCCAACCGAGACCGGCCCGCCTTGAAACTCGGCCGCCCAAGTGGGAACACCGGGCGGGTTGGCTGAACGGATATAATCGTATTGAAGCGCCACGGCGTTCCACAATTCGGCACGCAAAGCGTCCCATTGCGCAATGGGTTTCTTTTGCTGAACATCATCCCAAGGCTGGCCGGAACCCCAAGCCGGATAACAGGAACTGCCCAGAAAATCCTGCTGGCGGGCATAGGTCCAATCCTGGCTGGAACCGATGACCGGACCACCTTTATGGGCAAAGACCGGCCGGTTCAGCGGATCGGCGGCGCGAATGGCATCCGCCCTGACTTTGAGGACGCGCCCGATCTGAATATTCTCCATGAAATATTTCCAACTGAGATCGGGACCGCAGGGTTGCACGCCGCCCGGTGCCCGGTTGGGCAGAATGTCGATCCACTCGGCATACCGGGCATTCCAGGTGCGGTTCAGGGCATCCAGATCGCCATGGGTTTGTTTCAGCCAATCGCGATACGCGGCAAGCGTATGGGGACAGAAGCAAACAGAGTCGCCCACCAAGCCCTCCGCCCAGTAACCGATTTCCTGCCAGGTATTCCAGATCACCAGATTTTCGAACCGGCCCAGGCAGGCCACCAGCGCTCGGATGAAACGGAGCATATCGGCCCGCGCGCCGGGGTGATCGAAACAAGGCCCGGGTTTGCCGTCAGCGGGGAGCGTGTTGGGCGCTTCGTAAGCGATGGGCAAACCGTTGCGTCCAACCATGCGACAATCGGCATGCTTGCGATAAAGCCAGGCGGGCGCCTGTTCGCAGGTCAGCCCGAGATAAACGCCCAAATCCAGACGCGCGGCCTCGGCGATCAATTCCTCGTAGCGACTGAAATCGTATCGCCCCTCGGCGGGTTCATCGAGCATCCAGTGTTCCTGGAGTTTGATCAGATTGAATCCCTTCCGCTTCAGAACGGCCATATCCTTTTTGAGCTCAGCCAACTCGGGCATCGGTTCGCGACAAAGATGAGAGCCCAAGGGGAATAGTTTCTGAAATTGGTTTGTATTCATCGCGTCAAATTATCATTTTTGTTCACCGGGCAGCCACATGAAAATAGTTGCGAAAATATTGACTCCCCTCCCGAAATCCGCTATTCACCTTCCATGCTTTTTTATCGCGCACCCGATGGAGTTACCGGCGACGTCATCCCTTTCTTCCACAAAGGACGTTACCACCTGTTTTATCTCCGCGGCCTGCGCGGCGAGGCCGCCAAGACCCAAGGCATGCCCTGGCGCCGGGTCGTCACCGACGATTTCCTGGAATTCTCCGACGACATCGAAGTGCTCGCGCCCGGCGCCCCCGACGCGCGGGACTTTTTTAATTACACCGGTTGTGTCCTCCAAAAAGACAATGCCTTCCATATCTTTTATACCGGCCATAATGACCGGGTGAAGGCGGACGGCAAATCCGTTGAAGTCATTATGCAGGCCACCAGTTCCGACCTGCGGCATTGGACTAAGGATCCCCGCGTTGTCCTCGAGGCGCCGGCCGGTTACGAACGCCATGACTGGCGCGATCCCTTTGTTTTCTTCAATGAGGAAGCCGGTGAATATTGGATGCTTCTCGCCGCCCGCCGCGAACAGGGCCCCCAATGGAACCGGGGCTGCGTGGCCCTGGCCGCCAGCCGGGACCTGGTCCACTGGGACCTGCGGGATCCCTTTTGGGCGCCCGAACTGTATTTCACCCACGAGTGCCCCGATCTCTTTCGCTGGGGCGACTGGTGGTACCTGGTTTATTCCACCTTCAGCGAACGGTTCGTGACGCATTACCGCATGAGCCGATCCCTGCGGGGACCCTGGCTGGCCCCCGCGGATGACGCGTTCGACACCCACTCCTGGTATGCCGCCAAAACCGCCGGCGACGGCCAGCGCCGGTTTGCCTGCGGCTGGTTGGCGACCCGGAGTGATAAGGATTCCGGTACGGGCGAATGGGGCGGGGATCTGGTTGCGCATGAACTGAAACAACGCCCCGATGGCACCCTCGGCGCATTTCCGCCCCCGCGCCTCGCTGAACCGTTCAAACACCGTCTTGCGCCCCAGCCTAAACCGGTCCTGGGCGACTGGCACTATTCCGGTCAACTCGCCGTCGGCGGCGCCCCGGGCCGGCAGGCGGTTCTTCTCCTGGGTGAAATGCCGTCCTCCTGTCTGTTGGAAACCGAACTGGTTTTTGACGAATACGCCGTGGCCGGGGGAATTCTTCTCCGGGCGGACCCTGAACTCAACCAGTATTACCTGGTTCGCATCGAACCCCACCGCCAGCGGATCGTGCTGGCCCGCTGGCCGCGGTTGAACTGCGAGGCCCCGTATGCCATGACCGCCCCCTTCCTCGTGGAGCGCCCCTTGCGAGTTGAACCGGGGAAACCCATCCCCCTGCGCCTTTTTGTGGATGCCACCGCCCTGGTCGTGTATGCCGGCGACGGGGTCGCGCTCTCCACCCGGATGTGCGACTTCAAGACCGGCCAATGGGGCTTGAATGCCGTCGAGGGCCGTGTCGAATTCCGGCAACCCGCTTTGCGAAAGGTTTAATCTTGGAAAAGCCGATGTACTACGAAATGCGCGAACTACGCGAAAATACTAGGTTTGGTAACAGTTGATTCTCAATTTTTTTCGCGAAGTTCGCGTATTTAGTAGTGATCTGGTTCTACCGTATAGGAGACGCGTATGCGCCTGTTGTTTCTCGATCTCGATACCCTGCGCCCGGATCACCTGGGCTGTTATGGTTACGCCCGAGCCACCAGTCCGAATATCGACCGCATCGCCCGGGAAGGCGTGCGCTTCGAGGACTATTATTGCTCCGACGCGCCCTGCCTGCCCAGCCGCGCCGCCCTGATCACCGGCCAGCATGGCATCCATACCGGGGTCATCAACCACGGCGGCTTATGCGCCGACCTCCGCCCGGAAGGCGCGTCCCGCGGTTTTACCGATCGACTTCGCAATGGATCCTTGTGGGGCCAGTTATGGCGTCACAACATTCATACCGCCTCGATTTCCACCTTCGGCGGACGCCATGCCGCCTGGTGGTTTAATGCCGGCCTGAATGAAGTGCACGATATCGGCTGGGGGGGCGGGGAATCGGCCGAGCAGGTCACCCCGGTGGCCCTCGATTGGATCCGGCGCAACGCCCGCCGCGATAACTGGTGCCTGCATGTCAATTACTGGGATCCGCATACCCCCTACCGCGCCCCGGCCGAATTCGGCAATCCTTTCGCCGAGGCCCCCCTCCCCGCATGGATCACGCCCGCCGTCCTCGCCGAGTGGAAAAACCAGCCCGGCGGCCATTCGGCCTGGGATTTCGGCATGTGGAAGG
>CAZCDO010000253.1:0-4595 GCA_964497135.1 uncultured Verrucomicrobiota bacterium | reverse complement strand
CAGTTTATGTTCATAGGGCTGTGCGGAGTAAGTCGGGCATTCCTGCCCGACTCTGGGGAGAGCGGGGGGAGTGTCAGGAAAGAAGACCCAATGAACGGCAGCTAAACGAAAGGAGATCCCATGAGTTTGCATTTGATTTCACGCGAGATTTGGGTGCCGTCGCCCGGACCGGGGGTGGCGGTTTCGGGGTCCTGTCATTACGCCCATCCGACGGGATTGGATTTGATTTCCTATCACAGTTACCAGACCCGGAGCGATACGGCCGACAAGGCGTATCGCCGGTTTTCGTCCGATAACGGGCGGACGTGGTCGGAGCCGATTGCCATCGTGACCGGCGAGGCGCATCCCCAGGGCATGTTGCGCCGTCATTTGCGGGGCGGCATGGCCGATCCCCTCCGCGGCTGGTATGTGCATCTCTGGACCGAGGGCGTCCTGCCCTCGGACAATCCCTTGGAAGGGTTGCGCCAGTGGCAGTTGTTTTACGCCGTTTCGCAGGACCGGGGGCGGACCTTCGGTCCGCCCCGGCTGATCATCCACTCCGGATCCGATTATGATGCGAGCCATCCGTTGCCGGGGGTCTGGCGGGGGCGTAATTCGGTGATGCTCGGCGATATGACCTGCGAAATGATCAGTCTGCCCGACGGCACGATACTGGCCCCCTGCCAGATCACCCCGGTGGGGCCGGACGGAAACTACTACAATCCCGGCGGCGGTTATACCTACCATTATGCCGCCGTGCTGAGAGGGCGTTGGGGAGCGGGTGATCAGTTGGAATGGACGATCTCCCAGCCCGTGGAAGGGGATCCGGAACGGACGACGCGCGGGATGGTGGAACCGACCATCGCCCGCCTGCCCGATGGCCGGATCCTGATGGTGATGCGGGGGAGCAACGATGCCAAGCCGCAGCTGCCCGGTTATAAATGGATGGCGCTCTCCAGCGATGCCGGGATGACCTGGACCCCGCCCCAACCGTGGACCGACGAAGCGGGCCGTCCTTATTTTTCGCCGAGTTCGTGTTCGCAATTGCTGCCGCATTCCTCCGGCCGATTGTTCTGGTTGGGGAATATCTGCGAGACGAATCCCCGGGGGAACGGTCCGCGGTATCCGATGATGATCGGTGAAGTGGACCCGGTGAGTGGCTGCCTGGTGCGGAACACTCTGGCGGTGGTGGACCAGCGGGCGCCGGATGAGAGCCCCCAATTATTTTTGAGTAACTTTCATGCGCGCGAGGATCGGGAAACGGGCGAGATCCGGCAGTGCATGTGGCGGCCGTTTGCCCGGCAGGTGGAGGGTCAGCCGTTGGATTGGACGACGCACCTCTACGATTATCGGATTGGAGTTTGAACGGTCGCGCCGGCCGGGCGTGACCCTTAACGGATTCGCAAGATCCAATCGCCTTCCGCGGGACGGTCGGGGAGGATGCCGTCCGGATTCAAGGGGAGCGATGACGCCGCCAGCGGAAGGAGGTCACCGGATCGGGGATTGATCCAGTGGATCCGCCGGGGAGTGGGGAGGGGGGCCGGCCCGGTGAACCGGGTTTTTTCGTGGGGCGGAAATTCCGGGGGGAAATAGATCAGGATGGCCAGGGGGTTCGTACCTCCTTTGGCCATGGGGAGGTGCCCCCCTCCGGTCCATTCGGGGACCGAGATGGCGGTGGGCCAGGGCTCCAGACGCCACCAGTCCACCGACTCATAAACCTGTTTGAGTACGGTCATATTGTCGGCGCCGGGCGCCTGAACGGAAATCCACCACGGGATGGGTTTGCCCCAATTCGAGAAGGTGGTGTCGTTTTCATCGCGGATGGGATACCACAGTCCATGGCTCCCGTAGGTGAATCCGATACTGCCGTTTTGAATGGCATGATAGGCAGCCAGTCGGACGCCGGCAGGGGTGACGGGGTTATCCTTGAGAATTCCCTCGTAGTTCGTTTCGCCCTCCACGAAGGGTTTGCCGTTTGGGTTGAGATAGGCCGTCCGGTAAGCTTCGGAGTAGGTCGTAGCATTCGGACCCTGATGGCCGCCTTGCAACATGATGAAATCGCACCAGGGTTCGGGCCAGGCCTCGCGTTTATCGCCTTTATCCGCCCAGGCGTGAACGGCCCAGGGGTGAATGGTCATGGCGCGCCGATAGGGATCGATGCTTTTGATGAAGCGGCCCAATTCAAGGGCTTTGGCCACGCGCTCTGGATGTGGCTGGGTGATCGCCTCATTATATTCACCACAAACCAGCCAGGTGACGGGGAATGCGCCATACCGGGCGACGACATAGGCCCAGAGATGTTTCCAGTCCTCCGGATCGGTGGTGTCATAATGGGCGGACCAGGAGAGGGCGATGGCGGCGATCAGGCCGGCCTGGCGGATGGCCTGAAGGTGTTGATCGGCCTGTTGCCAATAGGCGACGTTAAAGTCGGGGGAGTGACGGGTGGGTAAAAACGAAAGGAGTTCGGTGCCGGCCAGGGAACCGAGGAAGGCGATATGGAGAATGGTGAATTGCTGGTTTTGCCGCTGGGCGAGCAGGTGGGGAAGCATCGCGGGAATGTCCGGCCGGTTGGATGAAGAGAGGGGCATCAAGTCGGACGGCGAATGCCACCAAGTATCCCCCAGCCAGAAAAAAGGGGTGCCATCGGTGTAGGTGAGACAGCGATATCGGGGGCTGACCTGCAGGAACCCGCCGTGGGCCGATAGCGGCTGAGACGAATCCGGCGGGCCAACCTCGATTTCGCCCCTGTGCCCGTTTAATTCCGGAAGCGTCAAACATTCGGTGCGAAAGGTCCAGCGCCCGGGATGGATGAAGGCCGCCCTGATTTTCCATTGATCGGTTCCGTCATAAAATCCTTGCACTGAAAATCGATGATGGAAAGGGCCTTGGAAATGAGCCTGAAATCCAAGGCAGGACCAGGGATTATGGGTGCGGGGGTTTGCGGAAAACGTCAACTCGTGACATTGATACTGGGGGATTACCGGGTTCATGGGGGGCATTCAAGGAGTCCGTCAGTCCGTTCGATAAACGGTGCGGGTTCGACGATTCGGAGGGTGCGCCACCGCCCGCTGCGGTAACGGAGATATAAAATCCCGCTAAAGGCCATTAACGTGGTACACAGGGTGAGCCAGGAGGTTTCCGGCGACCAATGGAAAATATGTTGGGCGAGCCACAGTTGCGCGACGAGAATCCAATGCAAGGTCACCGAAATACACATGGCCCAGAACGTGTCGCCGGCCCCCCGCAAGGCGCCGCCGAAAACCAGCATGATCGCATCGGCCATGACATACAGGGAGGCCATTCTCAGCATGAAGACGGCCCTGGGAAAGGCCAAATCGAAGGCGGGGTCCGTTTGGGCGGGACGAAAGATGCCGACCAGGAATTCCGGGAAGACGGCGAAGGCGATCAGCGTGCCCAAGGAGTAGAGACAGGCCAGTTTCAGTCCGGACAGAGTGGCCCGATGGGCGGTATCGGGTGATCCGGCGCCCATGTGCCGTCCCACGAGGCTGATCACGCCGACATGCACGCCGATCATCGGGACGAATGACACCAGGTCCCAGTTGAAAACCACGGTAATCGCGGCGGCCGTGGCCGGGCCGGCGGAATGAAACATCAGGATCAGCAGGTTGAACGCCAGCATGTTCATGAAAAACTCAACTCCCGTCGGATACCCGAAACGGATCAACCGGCGCATCACATTCCCATCGAAGCGGAAGGATTTTTCAATGCCGAACGCAAGCCGGTTGTCGCGACTCAGATAAGCGGCGATCAGGATCACCAGTCCGCAGAAGCCGCCCAGGAGGGTGCCGTAGGCCGCTCCCGCGATGCCCAGGGCGGGAAACCCGCACTTGCCGTAAATCAACAGGTAGTTGGCGACGACATTGATCCCCATGGCTGCCAGCGCTGAAATCATGACCCAGCGCGTCCGGCCGATTCCGGAGAAAAAGGCGCTGAGACAGTTGCGGATCAAGCCCAGAATCGAACCGTAGATCAGGATGTTAAAATACGTTTTTTGCAGGGCGAGTTGTCCGGGGGCCAGGCTCAGGAATTCGAAAAGAGAAAGGGCCAGCGGCCGGCACAGCAGAATCAGCGGATAGGCGAGGAGGCTGATGATCAAGCCCTGGGTGATGGTGATGGCGCAGCGATCTTTGCGCCCGGCGCCCAGGTATTGAGCGGTGAGGGCGGTGCAATACCCGGTGAGGCCGAGAAAAAAAGTGGACATCATGAAGCTGGTCAGGCCCCCGCCCATGGCGGCGCTCATCGATTCCGAGCCCAGGCGGGCGAGAAAAAGCCGGTCGGTGAAAATCATGACCGTATCGCAGGCACTGGAGACGACCATGGGCAGGGCGACGACCAGCATCTCGCGGATGCCGCCGGGACCCTCGAAATATTTTTTAAAAGAAAAAGACATAGTGGTCGGCGAAGTTAGTACCAGTATTCTCGGATTCCCGCCACATGAAAAACAGTGCTTTTTCCGCATTACTGTGGTTTTTTGGAGTTCGAGATTCAGAATGAACCAAAAATGAGAAGAGGTGTTCCCCCCGGGGATGCCATCCTTTTAGATTGAATCTCTCCCGGCATTTTCGCAACCTAGGGTTTGAGGAAACAGGCGGAAC
>CAZCDO010000252.1:0-4640 GCA_964497135.1 uncultured Verrucomicrobiota bacterium | reverse complement strand
GGTCCTTAGCGTGCGCTTCAATGAATGCTGGCCCAGCACGGACGGCGAAGCCACAGACCGTTTGCTGTTCCCCATCGGGAACCTGCCCCACCCCGTCGATACGCCTTCACAGACGAAGTCAACGTATGGGTTCAACGATTGCAGCCCGATCGGACCGCTGACCCATCAGGTGCCAGGTCATCAGGCCTTCAACTACCGCTTCCCGGTCACCGCAATCCGCGAAGGCTGGAACGAGATCGAACTCTTCGCCCCGGGGTGGGCGAGCGGCACCGCCCGTGAACGGCTCGAACAAGCCGTCTGCGTGGTCAATCTGGATTTGGCCGTGATCCCCAATTCGCCGACTCACAACGCAAAACGGCTTTCTGAAGAGTAAGAAAAATAGGTTCGATCCCCTACGGGATGGATGAAGAAGAGGATCGCCGTCCAGATTTGCAGGAAGAGCGTGATCACTCCACAAAAAACGAAATCCCGCTGAAACAGGATGTCTGACTGCGGGAGCCAGCCCAAGAACTGGAACATAAAGAAGGCGAGGGTCGGCAGAAAGGCCCCCACCACACCGGCATACCGTGCGATTCGTAATCCATATTTCACCACGAACGTGCGTTTTCCGGCAATCGAAAGCCCGAAAACGATATTGCCGATCAGCGACCACGCCTTGGCAAACTCGTAAAGAATATTGAGCAGGACCCCAAGGATGACCGGCACGATGGACCAGGGACCGAGAAACCACGACAACCCGATGACGCCCACCATCAGTCCGGTGGACACCCCGAGGGCAATGCGGGGATTGAGTTCACCGGTCACCATCGGCCGGTTCGGGGCGTTGATCCGATCCTCTTCCATGCCGCAATAGTCGTTCACCACTTGGTTGATCCCGTAACTTAGAAACAACATCCCCAGAATCAGGGCGCTGCGATAGTAACTAAACGGGTCCGGCATGCAAAAATGGTAAAACGATACACCGATCCAGCCGGCAATCCCGGTGATGAAGGCAAAATAGAGGCGCATCGACCGGATATAAGCATAAAAGAAATTTAATATTTTGGAGCATTGGCCTGTCTGATTCGCGTTCATCAGTTGAAAGTGCCAAACCCAAACCCAAAATGCAAGCCCGCCGTGGCATTCGATAATTTTTTTAGAAACGCAGAGACCATCGCGAATCATCCCGTTGGAATCTTCACTGCCCTGGCGCTGTTAAACGATTTACTTCCGCATTCCTTGGGATCGGATTCGTTTCGCTGTTGATTCCGGCTGGAATCGGAATTCGGCCCGAAGAAGGAATGAGAGAATCGAATAAACGCCATGACATCAGGGCGCCCGTCACCGTGAATCCTGCAAAATGCATCCAGTTGCTGTCCCCCATCACCGTCGTGGCCCACTGAATGCAACCGGTATCGCCAACGGCGGCATTTGACCAGACCATCACCCCGTCCGGGCTGAACGCAGTGATCACGCTGGTGGTGGAGGATACGATCCGGAAGAAGGCGGCCGTATCGTTAATCGTAACGACCAGAATATGGGTTATTGGAGCGGCCGGGTTCCAATTGGAATCGCCTTCCTGGCTGGCCACAAGGGCAACAGACCCGGCTCCGGTGAAGAAGAGATTTGAACCGTCAGAGATAATCCCCGGCCCACTCAAAACCAGAAAAGTGACCGGCAAGCCCGACCCGGCCGTTGCGGTCAATCCAACCGTATGGGTCGCAATTTGCGCTCCAGGATTTGGAAATATAATCGTTTGATCTCCTTTGGCCACCACCAGCGTCCCCGTTTGTGTTCCCTGATAAATCGAATCGTTTACGGTTCCTACGATGGCGTACGATCCGGCGTTTATCGGCGGTGTAACTTCCCCATTATAGGTAAGATCAACACTTAAACCGGGTGGGACGGTTGATGCCGTAACCATCCGATTCGATCCGTTATAGGTCTGGTTCAGGGTATTCAAGGAAACCAGCGCCGTTATTTTCACATCAACCACATCAAAGAGATGGGTCACAGGGGCAGCGGCTGCCCAGCTCTCATTACCCAACTGCGAGGCGACAATCGCAACCGTTCCAGTTCCCGTAAAAACGATTTGGGTTGCATTCAACCATTGGACGGGACTCCCCGGCAGATTCGTAAAACTGACCGGCAGGCCTGAACTGGCTGTTGCAGAAAGCGTCAGGGTGGTATCAACGGGTTGAGGACCAAGGGGGTCGAAGGATATGGATTGCGGCAAATTATTCAGGATCCAGGCAACCCGGAAGCCGATATTGCGGTAGGCATCGCGCGGGTCGCTGTAGTTGCGATAGGCCACCCGGCAGAGGTAGGCGTCGCCATCCCAACCCCCGCCGCGATCCACACGGCCCGAACCCGAAATCGCACCGGCAGGATTTACATTCTCCACGGCGGCGGGATAGGCTCCGTACCAATCCAAACACCACTCCCAAACATTGCCGTGAATGTCGTAGAGCCCCCATGCATTCGGCCGGTACGCCCCGACCTTCGCGGTCGCTACAGAAGTGTCCCCGGTCTGCGTGTAGCGGGATCCGCCATTATACCAGTAGCGACCCACCTCAGCCAGGCGCGCATCCGTGTAAAGATTGGTAATATTACAACCCGAGTTCAGCGCCATAGCCATACCGGCCCGGCCGGCATACTCCCACTGCGATTCCGTCGGAAGGTCAAATGTTTTTCCCGTCCGTACTCGCAGTTTGCCCATGAACGATTGGGCATTGACCATACGGTTCGTTGGCCAGTTCACCGTCGGATCGTCCGTATTGTTTGGGTTTTCACGGATTTGGTAATAGCTCACCTGCTCAACCGGCCGGGAATCGCGATAACTAGCATTGGTGAAATAACTCGGCCAGGTGCCCACTACCCGCTCCCATTGCTTCTGGGTAACCTCGAACACGCCGATGTAGAAGGGTTGCGTCACCGTCACCCAATGCTGGGTCTCATTGTAGTACCGCCCGAGCTCGTTGGCCGGCGAACCCATGGTAAAAGTTCCACCAGGGATCAGCCGCAATACCATTTTGGTGGTCTTGTAGTCGTCGGTCCAACCGCCCGATGGAACGGCTGCGAGATAACTTAATGGGTAACTCACCGCATTGGACCCGCCGGACAAATCGATCACCAGATAGGGACAGTCCACCAACACCGTCAGCGTCCTCGTCACCGATGGAGCCGGATTCCAGTTAAGGTCTCCATCCTGGTTCGCCACTATCGAAACCAAACCGGTCGCGTTAAATGTGAGCTGGGTTCCGTCGGTAATAATCCCAGGGCCACTGCCCACGGCAAAGGTTACCGGCAGTCCACTTGAGGCAATCGCTTGCAAGATAACCGTAGCATTTGTCGATTGTGCCTCCAGGACCGGAAAGTCAATGGCCTGATCGGCTTTGGCCACAACCAGCGTCCCCGTCTGGGTTCCTTGGAAAACAGAGTCAATTAGCGTTCCGATGATGAAGTATGATCCGGCATTTACTGGTGCGGCCATGTTGCCGTCGTAGGTAATTTCGACGACCAATCCGGTCGGGAGGGTCGAGGCGGTAACGATTCGATTCGATCCATTGTAGGTCTGGGTTAGATGATTCAACGTCACGCGGGCGATATCCGATTGGATGTCATAGAACGCCGGGTTGTTACTGCCACCGGCCGGAACATCCACCGGACTCGTTATGGAACTCTGGTCCCCGGTGAAGGCACACCGGATATAATACTCAACACGATATCCCCAGTAATCAGGGACGAGATTTGCGGGAATGGGAGTAACCGTTGTATAGGTGAAGCCGGAAGTATTGGTCAGGGAAATTGAGGTATAGGTGGTTTCCCCGCCCAGCCGATAATACAAGGTGGCCCGGATGTCAGAGGCCCCCGAGAAGGGCTGGAGGTCCAAGGAAACCGTGACGGGATTGGTGGCGGTCGGGGAAGCGGGCGAAACGGTCAGGTTGCTGCCGACCACTCCGGAAAAATAGGGATCGTGGATCCGGATTTCATCCAACGCGACAAACCCATTGGACGAGGTGTTCTGAAGGCGAATATAGCGGTTGTTGCGGTCTTCCACGGTGAAAGCGGCGCGCCCATAATCCACTGCGGCGATAGTGAGGAGGTTGGTCAGGGTGAACCAATCGGCGTCTTCGGACGAGCCGGTGACGGACTTTTGAATGCGCAGGGCGGTGGGGGGCAGGCCATTGGTCTGATAGTTGCGGTAGGCGAAGACCACCTCGCCGATTCCATCCTGCAGGAATGCCGACCGCACGCTGTTGCCGGGACCCAGGAGCAGACTGTTGTTGCGCAGGATGCGGGTGGGGTCGGTGATGATAACCCCGTTGGTGGACTCCCACCCGGCCCGAGCGGTCGTGGTGTAATCCCAGGCGTCGAAATTTTCCCAATACCCATGATTAATGATGTAAGCGCGATTGGTTTCATTGAAAGTCAGGACAAACTGACCGGAATTGGTGCCCGGCAGAATCACGTTGGCCCCGCCGATTTCCGCCGTGCCATCCAACCGGAATGCGGAATCGGTCTGATTGGTTTCGCCCCAGACATTGGTGATGGCGGGATTGGTACGGGAGACGCCCCGCCAGCGAATGCCGACATTGGTGAGGGGCGCGGCGGATTCCAGAAACGCCTCCCAGGTGTAATTGCTGACCAGGATCATATTC
>CAZCDO010000251.1:2564-4702 GCA_964497135.1 uncultured Verrucomicrobiota bacterium | reverse complement strand
TCCCTCCGGCTCTGCGTTTTGTCGGATCAGGATCCGGTCGCACAGGATGAGGCGGCCCTGGTGCGGGCTTTTCGATCCAAGCTCGGGGAAACGACCCGGGTTGAAGTGGTTCGGGTGTCTGCCTTGCGAAAAAGCCCTTCGGGCAAAGCTTCCATTGTTGTTCAGCCCCATCGGAACACCTAACCCGTCGAGATCGATTCACGTATAAGAAAGAACGATCGCATGTTCCTGGTCATAGCATCACAGTCGATCAAGGAGGACCTGCCGGTATTGGCCCATCGGCGAACCCTGTTGATGGGTAATCGAATGATTTGGGTCGGCTGGGAGGGCGATGATTTCCAGTGGCGGGAAGCGCCGGAAGGCGGGACGCTGGAAATGAAAATGAGGTCTCATGCCCGTCCGATTCCCGGGATCATCCGTGTTGCCTTCGTTTTCTGTCTTCAGAACTTGAGGATCACGGTGCAAAGTTCATCCAGTGCCGGCGTACCGGTATATTATTATCAATCGCCCTCCGGTGATTTATTTCTCGGTTCGCGGGTGCAAGTTCTACGGGAAGCCGGCGTGCCGATCGAGGAAAACACGGCGGCATTGCCGGAATTCTTCACTTACCGCAGCCTACTGCCGCCGGCCACATTGTTCCGAAACATCCAGCGCCTGCCCCAGGGCGGGAGATTAACCTGTTGTTTGAGTTCTTCCCGGCCAGATGTGCGACTGAGCGGGCTGGTCGATCGGATCCAACCGGCAGAGAAGCACGGAGGGGATCTGGCCCATGATGTCGCCGAATTGACTGAACATTTAGCCCAAGCTCTGCAACCGTTGGCTGCCCGGTCCGATCACACGGCCATGCTTTTAAGCGGTGGAATTGACTCATCGATTCTGTGCCAGTTGGCTTCGCGAGATCTTGGAATCAACCAGACGTATTCGACCGGTTACCCCTTTGAATCCGCAGAAAACAATGTTGAGCGCCGCTACGCGATGACGGCCGCGCAAGCCATGGGCTTTAAACATACCTACTACGAGACCACGACATCGAAATACCTGACCGGGCTGGTGGACTCGATCGCCCTGGTGGAGGGGCCGGTGCATCATCTTCAGAGTGTCTGCCTACATTTACTTTTGACGGAAGGGATCGACGAATCTCATGATGTCGTGCTGCAGGGGCTGGGTGCCGGCGGCTGTGTTGGGAATTTTCGCAACTTCCTGTTTTTACGCGAGAAACGCTGGGCCAAATTTATGGCGTCTGCGCCGCTCTTTCAATTGCTGAGCCTGATTCCGCCGTGGACCGGAAGAGGCCGGGTCTTTCTGGGCAAACTCAGGGATATGCGTAATCGGCTTCCCTTGGACAACCCGGATAATCTGATCTGGAAATGGCACCAGTATGGGGATGCCGAGTGGGTCTGCCGTCATTTTAATGTTACTCCCCATGACATTGTCGCACGACACATTGAACGGGTTTCCCAGTTGGGGGCTGGATCTCTGTATGATGCATGGGCCCTGTATTCCTTGTTGGGGGATGAAGAGGTGACTCTGGCGATTTGGTCGATGCTAGCCGCCGGTACGGGGAAAACTTTTTTCTTTCCTTTCTACGACGAAGACTTTCTCCGGTGTGCCATGCGGATTCCCTGGTCGATCAAACTGGGCGCGACTGAAAATGTTCTCCGCAAAAATATCGCCCAAAAACTGGGCGTGCCGGGCTTTATTCTGAACCGTCCCAAAGCCGGCTTTGGTATCCGGAGAGATGACTGGGCTCTGGAAGGCGGCGTATTTGATCCGTTGGCCCGGCTGGTAGCCGACGTCATCGGCGATAACGAAATGCGGCCCCTCCGCTGTCGCGACCCTAAGAAGGCCATGTTGTTCTGGAACTGGGTGAACTATGCCGTGTGGAAGCGGCTTTGCATCGATGGCGAGTTGCCGCAAGATCTGTGCGAGGAAATCACCGCCTTCGTGCCGGTGCCAGGGAAGGGACGATAGACATGTCCGAAAAACAATCCGTTGCGGTCGTTCAAGAAAAGGCGGCCTACAGTGACGATCCGCCCTTTGATCCGAGCGAGGTTTACCCGGAGTATCCATTTCCAGGGCGGACGGTGAGCCGGAGGGACAACCCGGGATATCGGGCGGTGCGGCAGTCGTTGGCACTT
>CAZCDO010000251.1:0-2554 GCA_964497135.1 uncultured Verrucomicrobiota bacterium | reverse complement strand
GTGGTGGTGATTAAACCGAATTTAGTCATCGATCAGCATTACGGCGGCGGCAATCTCTATGCGGTGATTACGCATCCCTCCCTGATTCGAGCGGTGGCCGACTACTGTTTGATCGCTTTGGGGGGGGCCGGGCGGATTGTGGTGGCCGACGCTTCCGTTGAAGACTGTGATTTCGATCACTTGCGACAGGAGACTGGGCTGGATAAAATTGCGGAAATTTTCAATGAAGCGGGGGAGAGGCTTGAAATCTGCGATCTCCGGCGATATCAGAGCCCGGTGGGGGAACGCGCCTACGCCTTTAAGCGCAAGGTGTTGACCGGGGATCCCCGCGGGGAGGTGATATTCGACCTGGGCGAAAGGAGCGCATTGTTTGGCAAGGCAGGCCCCTTCTTTGGTTCGGACCCGGACACCGACGAAACGAAAGCGAATCATCAAGGGCGCGTTCACCGCTATTGCGTATCCGGAACGGTATTGTCCTGTGATGCTGTGATATCCATGCCGAAGTTGAAGGTCCATAAAAAGGTCGGGGTGACGTTGAATTTGAAGGGGCTTGTGGGCATCAACACCAATAAGAACTTTCTGGTCCATTATACGTTGGGAACCCCGCGGACCGGTGGGGACGAGGCCCCTGATCTGCAGGCCGTTGGCGACCAAGCCGTTTTCAAGGTGCGGGGATGGATCCGAAAGGTGTTTTTCAGGAGCCATCATCCCGTCCTTGAGCGCTTGCATGAGATCTTGTTCCATTCCGCGGCCTACCGTGTGTTGCGGGGATTGCTTCGAAAGGGAGGGTTACGACAGACCTCCACGGGTGAGCGAATTCAGGGTGGGAACTGGTATGGGAACGACACCTGCTGGCGCATGGTTGCCGATATCGCCGTAATTTTATGTCAGGGTGACCGGGAGGGCCGCCTCCGCGAAACAACCCAGCGACGGCTTTTCTCGGTGGTGGATGGCCTGATTGGGGGAGAGTGTAATGGCCCCCTTGAACCTCGGGCGAAACCCGCCGGCTTGGTTGTTGCGGGAGCCAATTTGGCTGCTGTGGATATTGTCTGCACGCGACTGATGGGATTCGATCCCCGTCGCCTTCCGCTGTTCCAGTGGGTGCTGGCCGGGCATTCTCCTTTTTTGGCTTTGGATCAAATTGACGTTGTCTCCGGTTCGGACGAGTTCCAATGCTGTTTGACAAAAGCGGGGCAGCTCCTCGGGTTTGAGCCGCATCCCAATTGGGTCGGCCATGTGGAAATATTATCATGAGAATTTGTCATCTGGTCACGAGCTTGGAAACCGGCGGGTTGGAACGGATGGTTTGTGATTTGATCGCGGGTTTGAAAACACAAGGGGTTCCCTCGGTTGTTTTTTGCACGGATGAAAAGGGCGAATTGTACGATACCGTGCCAGCCGAGGCAAAATCCGTCGGCCATCGGAGCCCGGGGTGGTTTGTGGTGGATTGGCGCCTGGTGTTTGAAATCCGCCGGTTTGTGCGGGCTCATGGCGTATCCGTGATCCATGCGCACAACCCATCGCCCCATCTTTACGCGGTCCTTGTGTCAGTTCTGACTGGACTGCCGGTCGTGGCCACGACGCATGGACAAGGTTATCAGGAAAAGGGGCGGGTGCGCTTTTTGCGGCGTGTTTTAGCGGCTGCATCCAGGGCAGTGATTTTTGTTTCGGAGGACACGAAACGGGCGGCGATTAATAATGGAGCGCTGTCTGCGCCAAAGGCTCAGATCATACCCAACGGGATCGATACGACCGTGTACGTTCCCCGGCCGGGAACGCAACGCGGATCGGTGACGGGACTCGACTTTCCGGAAGAGACGGTGGTGATCGGCAGTGTGGGGCGCTTATCGGTTGAAAAAAACTATCCGCTCCTGATTCGGGCTTTTGCGCAGGTGGCCGAAAAGGCGAATTGCTTCCTCGTACTGGTAGGAGATGGATTGGATCGGATCCGGATCGAGGCCGAGATTAAACGGTTGAATTTGGGCGATCAGTGCCGTATCGCCGGAATGCAAAGAGAGGTACTTCAGTGGTTGCATACGATGGATATTTTCTGTTTGTCCTCTGACACCGAAGGGCTGTCCATCTCGTTGCTTGAAGCCGGTTCCTGCGGATTGCCCTGTGTCGTCACGGAGGTTGGGGGGAACACGGAAATTGTTGCAGATGAAATTTCGGGATGTGTGGTACCGCGAAGGGACGAGAACGCCCTGGCCACAGCGCTAACTCGTCTGGCCGGCGACGCAGAAATGCGGCGAAAAATGGGACACGAAGCCCGGCGGATTGTGCAAAGCCGATACTCTTTGAAAACCATGGTGGATCGATATCAGCAGATATATATGCGTGTAGCATCCACTCGCTAATAACAAAAAGAAGGATCTACAGAATGAACGAAAGGCCTCGCGATCTTCCATCCGAAGCGCAAAAACTCCACGCCTGTCCCATTTGCGGCCAACGCGATTTCCAGCCGATGGTTATGCCAGCTATCAGGATTGGCGATGAACATGTCAAGGATCGCCTGCCACATCTCGCCCTCGTCAAGTGTCTCCACTGTGGTTTG
>CAZCDO010000250.1:0-4716 GCA_964497135.1 uncultured Verrucomicrobiota bacterium | reverse complement strand
CCGATCCTCGATTCGGCCCAGTGCGCGGAGCAAGCCATCGAGAATGGTGATGGGATGCGGCGGACAGCCGGGAATAAAAACATCGACCGGCAACACGTTCGATGCCCCGTTTCGGGTTTCCGGTCGATCGACATAAGGACCGCCGGAAATGGCGCAGGCCCCGACCGCGATGACCACCTTGGGATCGGGTACCGCGGCATAGGTTTTCTGGAGCGCCAATTCCATATTCCGGGTCACCGGCCCCGTAATGAGCAGGCCATCCGCATGGCGTGGCGCGGCCACAAATTGAATCCCAAAACGACCTAAATCAAACACCACCGTCGTCAATACATTGCAGTCCGCCTCGCACGCGTTGCAGCCGCCCGCGCTGACCTGCCTCAATTTTAGGGATCGACCGAATAATTTTCGCATTTTTTTATCCAACGCCGCCCGCATGGGAGCTTCGTCCTTGCCTCGCACCAAGGATGGTCGGTCCCGGGATGCCAGTTGGGGGTCCTGAGTGAACGTAATCGCGCCTTTCGGGAAGGTCTTCACACACTCGCCACAAAAGAGACACCGTCCGACATCGAGGGTGATCCGGCCCGCGTGACAAGCCAACGCCCCAACCGGACAGACGGAAATCGCCGCTTCACAAGAATCATCCATGCAGGCCTGATTAATCACGGGAAGTCCCATATACCGGTTGGGCAAAACCGGCGCCTTTCGGGGATACCCGATCGTTCGATACCCCTGCTGTATTCGGGCCTTAATAATGCTTAACATCCACACCTCACAAATCATGTCCACAGTAGGACAGGTTGAAACTCTTGTTGCAGAGCGGGAAATCGGAGATCTGCTGGTTGCGCATCGCCAGGGCCAGTCCCATCCAATTATGGAAGGAGGGATCCACCACTTTATAGGTTGCGAAACAACCCGATTCATCCGTGAGGCCCACATGGCAGATTGCGCCCCGCCATCCCTCAACCATCGACACGACCATCGCGTTGGGCGTTGCCGGCGCCGGCTGATTCCGCGTCGGCCCCTTCGTCAGCATTAGCAATTGATCCCGCACAAAATCGCCGGATCGCTGGATCTCCAGCCACCGAACATAGGCGCGTTCGAACACATCCCCGGTTCGTCCCGTCGATACGGGGATCTGGGAGAAGCGGTAGATGCCGTAGGGGAAATCATGGCGCACATCGCATTCCAAACCCGACGCTCGGGCCGCCGGTCCAACCAAACCGATGTCCCGGGCGGTTTCGGCCGTCACCCGGCCGGTATCTTCAAAGCGGCTCATGACCGAGGGTGAATTCCATAAGAGATTCACCGCGTTGGCCACATCCCGCATAATGGCCTCCAACCGTTTCTGAAGTTCCGCAATATCCGCCGCCTCGAGGTCATAGGCCACGCCACCGGGCCGGACCAGACCGCGTCCAAATCGATTCCCGCAGAGGATCGCGGTCATGTTAAGGAAATCGCCCCGCAGTCGCCCGCAGTAGGATGCCGTCGGCAAAAAACCGATGTCGCCCGCCAGAGCCCCCAGATCGCCGGTATGGTTGGCCAGTCGTTCCAGTTCCTGTGCCACCCCCCGGATGACCTGAGCCTGGGCAGGCACTTTGCAACCCGACATCCCCTCAATAATCCGGCAATAGGCCACGGTATGACCGACGGTGGTGTCGCCGGCCAGCGTCTCGATCGCGTGAATCGACCGGGGGGTCGGCCCACCGCGGAGCATTTGTTCCACTCCGCGATGTTGGTATCCGAGTGAAATTTCCAGATGGAAAACCTGTTCGCCATGGCACTGGAACCTGAAATGTCCCGGTTCAATGATCCCGGCATGGACCGGCCCCACGGCGACTTCGTGAACTTCTTCGCCCTCCACGCGATAGAAATCGGTCACCCCGACCACGGGCGAAATAGTGTCGTCCCGTCCCCAGGCATCGTGGCCCTTCCGCTCCGACTTGACGAACCGGACCGGCTTGAGCCACGGATGTCCTTCCGGACGTAACCCGAATTGTTCGGCAATCTCCCGCTCAAACAGATGAACCTGCGGACAGGCGGGAGTCAGTGACGGAAACGACTCGCCCCCCACCGCCATACGTGCGACGCGAAAGTTTCCATCCTCCCGACAGGCCAGCACCGCCCAAAGCTCCACGGTTTGCCCCCCCTCGGGCATTTGCCCAAAATAGGCGGCCACCTGTGCCCCATCGGCCACGGCGTCTATCAGGGAACTCCGGAATACCGCCCCGTCCAAAAGGGGAATATCGCTTCGGGCATACCGTTGTCCGTTATAGACGGGGAACCATTTCAGAATCGATATCATGGATGGACACCCTCCAAATAGGTCGCCGCCTGATGCAGGAGGTTGTTAAGTGAATGCGGAATCACAAGGCCCAAGGCCAACGCCAACCCGAAAAAGATCAGGATCGGAATCACCAATTGGGGCCGCTCGCGATAAGCGGTTGCCGTCGCTTTGGCCGAGGGAACGCCCTGCACCACCCGCAGGACCGTCGCCCCCATTCCGATAAAGACAATCGCCAGCAAGCCCAGGAACAGTCCCGCTATCCAAAATTGGCCCGCCTGAATCGTCCCGATGAGAATGGTCAATTCACTGATAAAGGGGCCGCCCGGCGGCGAGCCGGTGACCATCAGGAAGCCGGCGAGAAACAAGGGGCCGGAAACCGGCAAACGGCGCAAAGCTCCGCGCACATCGTCGGTATTTTTGCTGTCATAGGCGCGATGGATATTGCCGGCCGATAGGAACAGCACCCCTTTCGTCAAACCATTGGTGATCATATGCAACAGGGCGCCAAACGTGGCGATCCCGCCGATTCCAATCCCCAGCATGAGAATGCCCATGTGTTCGACGCTGGAATAGGCCAGCATTCGTTTGAAATCGCGCTGACGGATCACAAACACCGCCGCGACGGCCATGGAGAAGAGTCCGATAAAAATCAAAATCTCACGGGCAAACGCCGCTTCGGGCGCATGCCGGCAAATCTGATAGAAGCGAAGAATCGCCAGAAACGCACAACTCGTCACCCCGCCGGCCAGTAAGGCCCCCACGAGACCCGGCGCCTCCCCATAGGCATCGGGCTTCCAGGTATGCATGGGGGCCAGCCCCATCTTGGTGCCATATCCGACCAGCAAGAGCACAAAGGCCGCGTGGAGCCAGGGTGGGGAAAGCCGGGGTGCCAGATGGACCAGATCATCCAACAACAACGTCGGTTCCAAGCCCGCATAGATCGATGAATAGGCCAGAAAAAAGGTGCCCAACAAGGCCAGGGCGATACCGACGGACCCGATCAGGAGATATTTCCAGGTGGCTTCCAGCGACCGGGGCGTGTGATTGAAAAAGAGCAGGGGCGCTGTCGCCAGGGTGGTGGCTTCAATGGCCACCCACATCAATCCCAAATGATGCGACAGAATCACCAGCGTCATCATCCCCAACATGGCGAGGAGACAGGCGCAAAACACCCGGTTCGATCGCTCCGGCCGGAGCGCCAGATAGGCGGGCGCATACAACGAACAGATAAAAAACAGGGTGCTGACAAACCCGAGGACCACCGTACTGAGCGGATCCAAAACCAGCCACCCCTTCAAGGCGGTCACCGGCTCACCCGCTACCGCGAATCCGGTTAGCAACAGGTGCACTCCCCCCCCGACCGGGACCAGCCATGGACGCCGGTTGTTGGAGGGGAGGACCAGGGCCACTCCGGCCAGGACCAGGGGGACCCATAAGAGAAGCCAAGCCATGTGTTACTCCTTTAACTCGGACAGATTATGGGTGCTCACGGAGGAGAACTCCCGGCTGATTTTGTGAATAATGATTCCCATGACAAAAATGGCGACAAACAAATCCAGCAGGACCCCCAGTTCCACCAGGAAAGGGATGGCTTCCATCAGAAGCATTCCGAAAATAAAGACCCCGTTTTCCAGGATCAGATAGCCCACCACCTGGGTAATCGCCTTGGTGCGCGTTGTCAGGATCAGGAACCCGGTCAGCACGGTGGAGAGCGCAGCGGGCACAATCAACGACTGGATGTCCGCATGGGCGATGGGCAGGGTTCGTGAGAAGAGTACGGCCAATCCCGTCCCCACGGCCCCCAGGAAAAGCGACGGGATGAATCCGACAATCGGCTCCACCTCCCGTCGAATCGCCACATCCCGAATGGCATCGAACAGCATGCGGGGGATCACGACTCCTTTCAGAATAATGGTCACCAAGGCCATCAGGGCGACCCAGACCATCAAGGATCCATGCGCCAGGGCGATCAAAACCCCCAATAGCACGCCCTGTACCGCAACGGCCTGAATCACCGTTCTGATCCGGCTCGCCCCCAGGGCCACGAAGTTCAGCAACAACACCAACACCAAAATGGGATCAATGAATTTATTCACCGGTTACCTCAATAATAAGATCACCCCGAAAATGGACAGCAAACAGGCGGCCACCAGGAACGTCGGCACAAAAACCATTCGAAAGCGGGCCATGATCGATTCCACGATTCCAATGGCCACCGCCACGCCCACCATGCCCGCCCCAAAAAGAGCCCAATCGGCCCATTCATTAGGGGCTTCGAATGGGGCGATCACCCGTAATAAAACCGCGCCCATGACAAAGAGTTTCATCGCCGCACCATAGTGGATCATCCCGAGCGCCGGCCCGCTGTGATCCAGCACCATCACTTCATGGATCATCGTCAATTCCAGATGCGTATTCGGATCATCGAAGGG
>CAZCDO010000249.1:0-4768 GCA_964497135.1 uncultured Verrucomicrobiota bacterium | reverse complement strand
GGTCCGCTCCGGTTTCACATCCGTGGATGCGGCTCGCCGGGACGCTCGCCCTCCAAAAGATAACATCGAGACAGTCGAGAGGAATCCCCTGGAGGGCGAGCGTCCCTGCGAACCGCGGGGCAAGGGGTGAAGCATGAAGTTGCCATTCGCCGCAGCGTTCTTAGGCGAGATTTTGCCCCCCCCCTGATCATCTCATTCAATACAGAATCCGCCCAGGGTGGCTTTCGCCAGTTTCCGCGGATCCAGATCCACGCCCAACCCCGGCCGATCGGGAATTTGAATCATGCCCTTTACGATCGCATACGGTCGGCGCAGGAGATCGGGATCGCGATCGAAATCGTATTCGCCCCGGGTCGGCCCGCTATAATAGGGTTGCAGACCGATATCTTCGCAGGGGCGCGTTAGGCCCACCACCGCGCTGAGCGCCTGAAAGGCGGCATCCTGAATCCCAAAGACCCCGCTGGATCCCACCGCTGTCGGAATGCCCCAGGCCGAAGCCACGTCATCGATTTTCAGCGCCAGGTCCAATCCACCCCGTAAATTGGGATGATGATTGATCACATCCGCGGCACCGCACTCGACCACCTCGCGCACATTCGGCCAATAGGACTGTTTATCGACCATGATCGGGGCGCCGGAGGTCTTGCGCAAAGCCGCTATTTGCGGCAGGGACCCCTCCAGGATGTCCTCGAATAATTCCACGCCAAACCGCTGCAAATCCCGAATGGCCGCCAACGCCTCCGTCAAACGGGTATACCCATCATTGGCGTCCACCTGGATTCGAATTCGTTGGCCCACCGCCTGGCGGATGGCCCTCATTGCGGCGAGATCTTCCGGGCGATCCCCGCGCAACTTAACCTTGATGAACCGGTAGCCGGCCGCCGCCCATTTCTTCGAACGCCGAGCCATCACCTCCGGCGGTCCGACGTGGATCACCGGCATGCCAGGCGCCTGATCCCGTCGTTTACCCCCCAGCAACGCATGGACGGGAACACCGGCGATTTTCCCGGCCAGATCATTGAGCGCGATGCTCAGGCCTTCCCGCACCATCCAGGAGGGGGCGTGAAAGGTCTCCGGCAGGTCCGGCAACAGCGCTTCCCGGCGCAGGGGATTTTCGCCCAACAGCGGGCGGGTCATCGACTCGATCAGCCGTTTTTCTTTCGCCGACAGAATTCCGCGCGTATCGCCATGCGCGGTGATGGTGGACGCCATCCCATCCTTCAGCGCCCGATAATGAGCCGGCGAGTTGGAAACCCGGCCCGACCATCCACCTTCGCCATATCCACGAAACCGGCCGGCCACGATTTCCCAAATAATGGATTGAGCCGCCTCCAGGTTGCCCATCGCGTACTGGAATCCGATTTTGACTTCAACGATGTGCCCTATGATTTTTTCAATGCGCAGTATTTTCATACAGCCTCATTTTTCAGGGAATCGTATCCATAACCGGCTGGGTGCCGGGTTCGCGTGTCGGCGAGTTTCTTCTCAGGCGCCACTGATCTTTTTCGCTCAACCCGCCAGGGCGGCAACGACCTCTTGGGCTTTGGTCATGGCCTCTGGAATACGGGCCGGATCGCGTCCCCCGGCCCGCGCCTGGCCCGGCTGGCCTCCGCCATTTCCCCCGGCGACAGCCGCAATGGCCTTGACCACTTTGCCGGCATGGATTCCGCGTTTCACCCAATCTTCGCTGACACAGACCATGAACCCGGCCTTACCCTCAAAAGCGGAACCCAACGCCACCACGCCGGAGCCCATTTTGGTCAACAGGGCTTCCGCCAGACTTTTTAAAGTATCCCCCGCCTGATTCTCCACCACGGCTGAAACCAAGGGTACCCCGCCGGCTTCGACGCGCGTCGCCAACAGAGTGTCCACCTGCCCCAAGGCCAGCCGGGTCTCCATTTCGCGCACTTTCTTTTCAAGATCCCGAACCTGTCCCGATAGCGTCTCGACCCGGCCGGGAATATCTTCGATCGATACACTGAATCGGGCGGCCACCTGGTTCAATAAACTCCGATCATGGGCCGCCATCGCATAAGCCGGCAGACCCGCCAACCCTTCGATCCGTCGCACCCCGGAGGCGATTGAACTCTCGGCCACGATGCGAAACGCGCCCAGCGTCCCGGTCGCCGCCACATGGGTGCCCCCGCACAATTCGCGGCTGTAATCACCCACCTGGACCACCCGCACCTGTTCCCCATATTTTTCGTCGAACAAAGCGATGATTCCCGAACCCGGCACATCCTTCATGGCCATGCTCCGGGTTGTCACCGGATCGTTCCGGACAATCAATTCGTTCACCCGCGCCTCAACCCGGCTCAATTGGTCCGGAGTCAAAGCCTGAAAATAATTAAAGTCGAACCGCAACCGGTCGGGTGAAACCGACGACCCGGCCTGCTTGATGCCATTTCCCACCACTTCGCGCAAAGCACACTGCAACAGATGGGTCGCGGTATGATGCCGCGCAATCGCCGCACGCCGTTCGGCATCCACTTCCGCCGTCAGAGCCTGGCCCCGGGCGATTCGACCCCGAACCACGCGCCCGTAATGCAAAATCAAGCCTTCTGCCGGCAATTGGGTATCGGTCACCCCCCACTCATCCCCCCCCGAGACCATCCGCCCCGTATCGCCCACCTGTCCGCCTTTTTCACCGTAAAAGGGCGTGGCGGACAACAGCAAGGCGCCTTCCTGGCCTTGTTCAAGAACGTCCACCTGGCCCGCCTCCGCGCTGATCACCGCCAAAACCTGTCCGGAACTCTTCAGGCCTTCATAGCCCTTGAATTCTGTCTTAAGCCCTTGCGCAACGAGGTCCGCCACCAAATCGGCAATCCCAGCCCCCGCGGCATTGCGCCGGGCCGACCGGGCTCGTTGTCGCTGTTCTTCCATCAATATCCGGAAAGCGTCCTCATCGACGGTCAACCCCTTCTCGCCGGCCATCAGGACGGTCAAATCGATTGGAAATCCATAGGTGTCATACAATTTAAAAGCATCGGCCCCGGGAAAAGCCCGCCCGCCTCCGGCCACAACCGAAGTGACCACTTCGTTGAAAAGCTCCAAGCCCCGTCCCAGCGTGCCGGCAAAACTTTCTTCTTCCGCGCGCAGGGCCCGCAGGATTTCGGTTCGATGCACCGCCAGTTCCGGGAAAGCCGCCCCCATCACCCGCTCCAACTCCGGCAACAAATCGCCCAGGAAAGGCCGTTCCAGTCCGATTTTCCGGCCAAACCGCACCGCCCGGCGCAACAAACGCCGTAACACATAGCCCCGCCCCTCATTCGAGGGCGAAACCCCGTCGGCAATCGCAAAGGCCAGCGTTCGCAGGTGGTCGGCAATCACGCGCATCGCCACCGCCGCCTCCCCTTCGTAGGCCTGCCCGCTCAACACGGCAATGCGCCGGATGATCGGCACAAATAAATCGGTATCGTAATTCGACGCCTTCCCCTGGATCACCGCCGCGACGCGCTCCAGCCCCATGCCGGTATCGACATGCTTGGCCGGCAATTCTTCCAGAGTGCCGTCAGACCGCCGGTTGTACTGGATGAATACCAGGTTCCAAATTTCCATCACTTCCGGATGGCCGGCATTCACCCAATCGGCCGAACAACCGTTGACGGTCCGGTCAAAATGGATTTCAGAACACGGACCACAGGGACCGGTCTCGCCCATCTCCCAGAAATTCTCCTTCTCGCCGAACTTCAGGATATGGGCCGGATCGACGTTGGTCACTTCCCGCCAGATCTGCCCGGCTTCATCATCATCGCGATAAATGGACACCCACAGCCGTTCCCGGGGCAACTTCCAGACCTCGGTCAACAATTCCCACGCCCAGCGGATGGCCTCGCGCTTATAATAGTCGCCAAACGACCAGTTGCCGAGCATCTCGAAAAAGGTGTGATGATAGGTGTCGCGCCCGACCTCCTCGAGGTCGTTGTGTTTACCGCTGACCCGGATGCATTTCTGCGTGTCGGCCACCCGCCGGTTTTCAGCCTTCCGCGCGCCCAGGAAAATTTCCTTGAACTGGTTCATCCCCGCGTTGGCAAACAACAGCGTCGGATCAGATGGCAGAACCACCGGCGAACTGGGCACGATCGCATGACCCTGCCGGCGAAAATACTCCAAAAAAGAGGCGCGGATCTCGGCCGCGCCCATGACGTTCGTGTCCACATCAACCTCGAATCTTGGCCTTGATCGCTTCGATCAGTTTCTTTTCGGTCTCGGGATTCGCCACCAGATATTCGGCCGCCGCTTCGCGGCCCTGCCCCAGTTGCATCCCCTCGTAGGACAGCCAGGAGCCCCGCTTCTCGATCAATTCATATTGCACGGCCGAATCGATCACCGAGCCCGCCCAGTAAATTCCCCGGCTGAACAGGATATCGAATTCCGCCTCGCTGAACGGCGGAGCCATCTTGTTCTTGACCACCTTCACCTTGGTCCGGTTCCCCACCGCCTTGCCGGACGGCTCCTTGATTGAATTGATGCGCCGGATATCCAGCCGCACCGAGGTGTAAAATTTCAAGGCGCGTCCGCCGGGCGTGGTCTCGGGACTGCCGAACATGACTCCGATTTTTTCACGGATCTGGTTGGTAAAAATACAGAGGGTCCGGGAATGCGCGATCATCGCGGTTAACTTGCGCATCGCCTGTGACATGAGCCGGGCCTGCAAACCGACATGCGAATCCCCCATCTCCCCTTCCAATTCGGCCTTCGGCGCCAGCGCGGCAACCGAATCCAGCACCACCACATCGAGCGCGTTACTGCGCACCAGGGTTTCGAC